>JARBUN010000099.1 GCA_029239635.1 Microbacterium sp.
GTGATGACCGGGATGCCGTCGCGCTCGCCGAGCTCGAAGAGCCCCGGCAGGCGCATCATGCTGCCGTCCTCGGCGACGACCTCGGCGATCGCGGCGACCGGCTCGAGGCCGGCGAGCTTCATCAGGTCGACCGCGGCCTCGGTGTGGCCGGCGCGCTCGCGCACCCCGCCGTCGACGGCCCGGAGCGGGAGGATGTGCCCGGGGCGGATGACGCTCGTCGGTACCGATTCGGGATCGGCGAGCACGTTGAGCGTGCGGGCGCGGTCCGCGGCGCTGATCCCCGTCGTCACTCCCGACGCGGCGTCGACGCTCACGGTGTACGCGGTGCCACGGGCGTCCTCGTTCACCGCGACCATGGGTGGCAGGTCGAGGCGGTCGGCCCACTCGGCGGGCATGGGCGCGCAGACGTAGCCGCTGGACCAGCGGACCGTCCAGGCGAGGGCCTCGGGCGTCGCGAGCTGGGCGGACAGGATGACGTCGCCCTCGTTCTCGCGGTTCTCATCGTCGGCGACGAGGATCGGTCGGCCGGCGCGCAGGGCCTCGAGGGCCTCGGGGATGGGGGACAGGCTCATTCGGAGCCCCTCTCGGTCGTTGCGGCGTCAGCCGCGGGGTTATCGGGTGCGCGGAAGCTCAGCATGCGCTGCACGTGACGCGCGAGGATGTCGGTCTCGAGGTTGACCGGGGTTCCGGCCTCGGCCCGGCCGAGCGTGGTCGCGGCGAGGGTCTCCGGGATGAGCGACACCTCGAGCCACTGCTCGGTCTCGGCGGGATCGCTGACCGCGCTGACGGTGAGGGACACCCCGTCGATCGCGATCGAGCCCTTGTCCACGACGAGGGGGGCGAGGTGATGCGGGATGCCGACGCGCACGACGCTCCACTGCGCGCCCGGGCGCACCTCGCGCACGACGCCCGTGCCGTCGATGTGGCCCTGGACGATGTGGCCCCCGAGGCGCCCGTGGGCTGCGGTCGCCCGCTCGAGGTTGACGGCGCGGCCGGGCGCGACGTCCGCGAGCGTCGACATGTCGAGCGTCTGCTTCATCACGTCGGCGGTGAACCAGTCGTCTCCCTGATCGACGACGGTGAGACACACGCCGCTGACCGAGATCGAGTCGCCGTGACCGGCGTCCGAGACCGAGAGGGGGGCGCGCACGGTCACACGCACGCCGTCGCCCGAAGGGTCGACGGCGGTGATGGCGCCCATCTCTTCGACGATTCCGGTGAACATCAGTGCTCTCCTTCGTTCTCTCCCGCGGTCGCGGGCACGGTCTCGGGGCTTCGGGTCTCGGCATCGGCCGGGCGGGCGACGATCAGCAGGTCGTCGCCGAGGGGAGTGACGGATGCCACCGACAGTCGTTTCGCCGCGTCGATGCTCGGCACTCCGATGTCGCCGACCGCGAGGCGGGATCCCCCGAGCAGGACGGGAGCGACGTAGACGAGTACCTCGTCCGCGAGTCCCGCACGGAGGAAGGCGCTGGCGAGGGTCGGGCCGCCCTCGACGAAGACGCGCTGCACGCCCTGCTCCGCCAGATCGGCGAGGACCGCGTGCAGGTCGTGTGTCGCGTAGAACAGGGGGTCCCGCGGATGACGGCGCACGGCGGCATCCGGGGCGGTCTCACGCTCGCCGATGATGACCGGCAGGGGCTGGGCGGGCAGGAGCGTCCCGTCGTCCGCGCGGGCGGTGAGGGCCGGGTCGTCGGAGCGCACGGTGCCGGTGCCGGCGACGATCGCGTCGGCCATCGCGCGGCGGGCGTGGACGTCGCGGCGGGCGGCGGGCCCGGTGATCCACTGGCTCGAGCCGTCGTCGGCGGCCGCACGCCCGTCCAGGCTCTGCGCCCACTTGACGGTGACGTGCGGGCGGCCGGTGCGCGCGAGGGCGACCCAGTCGTGGACGAGCGCCTCGGCGCTCTCCTCCTCAGGGCCTTGCTCGACGTCGACGCCCGCGGCGCGGAGCCGCTCGGCGCCGCCGGACGCGGCATCCGTGGGATCGTCCAGGGCGAAGACCACGCGGGCGACCCCGGCCTCGATGAGCGCGACCGCGCAGGGGCCGGTACGTCCGGTGTGATTGCAGGGCTCGAGGGTCACGACCGCCGTCGCACCGCGAGCCGCGCCCGGAGCGAGCTGCGAGAGAGCGTCGACCTCCGCGTGCGCGGTGCCCGCGCCGCGGTGGTAGCCCTCGGCGAGAACGTCGCCGGTGGGGGAGAGGATGACCGCGCCGACCTGCGGGTTCAGCCCGCGCGGGCCGCGCCGGGCGAGCTGCAGCGCTCGCCGCATGGCGTCGATCTCGACGGCGGATGCCATTTCCCTGTCCTTCCCGCGGATGCCGGGCAGGGGGAGCGGGAAGGCGCGGCGCGCCGTCCGTGCTGCCTCCTATCCGGACTAGCGAGAGAGGACCCTCGCATCACCGTCGGTCCCGGAATTCCACCGGATCGGCCCCACCGCGTGATGCGGAGGGGTTCGCGGACTGTCACCGCCGGTTCGGATTCTCACCGACCCCGGAGCACGTTGTTTGCACTTCGAAGTGTAGTCAACGCTGCTTCGCCGGTTTCATTCCCCGACATGGATTGACATGCGGTGCGCGGTGCGCGGCTACTTGAGCAGCCGTGACAGCCGCCGGTCGGCCAGCAGCTTCCCGCCGGTCTGGCACGTCGGGCAGTACTCGAGCGAGTTGTCGGCGAAGAACACGCTGCGCACCTCGTCGCCGCAGACGGGACACGCTTCGCCGCGGCGCCCGTGCACCCGCATGCCGCGCCTCTTGGCATCCTTCAACTCCGCCGGCGGCTTGCCGCGCGCTTCGTCGATCGCCTCGGTGAGCGTCTCGACCATCGCGCGGAAGAGCCGGTCGACCTCCTCGTCGGTGAGCGTCGCGGCGAGGGCGTACGGAGACATCTTCGCGGCGTGCAGGATCTCGTCGGAGTACGCGTTGCCGACCCCGGCGATGATCGACTGATCGCGCAGGACCCCCTTGATCTGCGTGCGTCGGCCGGTGAGCAGTTCGCCGAATGCGGCGCGGTCGAAGCCCGTGCTCAGCGGATCCGGGCCGAGTCGCGCGATGCCGGGAACCTCGTCGGGGGAGCGCACCGCGTACACGGCCAGTGACTTCTTGGTACCGGCCTCGGTGAGGTCGAAGCCCGAGTCGTCGTCGAAGCCGACGCGCAGGGCGATCGGTGTCTTCCCCGGCTTGATGATCGTCGCCGGTAGCGCTTCGTACCACCGGAGCCAGCCGGCTTTGGCGAGGTGGAACACGAGGTGGATGCCGTTATCGGTCGCGACATCGACGAACTTGCCGTGCCGGTCGACGCCCGTCACCGTCGCCCCGACGAGATCGGACAGGGGAGGCGCGTAGGTCTTCAGCGCGCTGATCGCGGAGACGGTGGCCTTGGTGACACCCAACCCGACAACACGTCCGCGCAGGAACTCCACGAGTCCCTCGACCTCAGGCATCTCCGGCATGCGCCCATGCTGGCACGGGCTTCCGACATCGTCACGCCCCTTGCGTCGGTGCGCTCGACACGGCTCCCGGGGCAGGGCACACCGGATTCGGAGATGCCTCGCGGATTCGGACGACGGCGAGCCCCGGCATCCGAATCTGCCGCCCGTCTCCGGATCTGTTGCGCGGCGGGCCTCTTGGTCAGCCGCGCTGAGCGCGACTCCGCAGAATCCTCGCAGCCACGCCGAGCGCGAGGAGCAGCACACCCGCACCGACGACCGTGGCATCCACGTCCGAGCCGCTCTCCGGGAGACGGGCGGGCGCGGTGGTCGGGGTCGGACTCGGGGCGGGCGGCGCGGGTGCAGGGCTCGGCGGCGAGGTGGGTGTGGGCAGGGGGGTCGGTGCCACGAGAGCCACCGCGGCCGCGGCGTCGACGAGGCCCGCCCCCGAGAAACGGCGTGCAGGAAGCTCGGCGGGCCAGGGGGAGTGGAAAGCATCCGCGCGGGCGGTGGATTCGAGCGCCGCGCGAAGGGCGGCGGGGTCCGCCCCCGGGGCGGCCTGCTTCACGAGCGCGGACACCGCCGCGACGGTCGGGGCCGCGGCCGAGGTGCCGAAGAACTTCGCCGGTTCGACGGGTCCGCCGACGACGAAGCTGATCGGCAGTCCGTCCAACCCGGCCAGGCCGGGACCGTCGATGCTCTCCGGAGCCTCACCGCCGAACAGGGTGTTGGCCGGACCCGCGGACGAGTAGGTCTCCAGGGTCAGCGACTCGGCATCGACGGCGGCGACCGCGAGCGTGTCGAGGGCCGTCTGGTGGCCCCACATGCTGCTGCCGACCGTGTTCCATCGCGTCGAGATGTAGTGCTCGAGCGCAAGGGGGATCTCGCCGACGTAGGTGTCGTTGAAGAACAGGTCGACGGCGGGGAGGCCGGCGCCGGGAGCACGATGGCGCACCACCGAGATCGCCCATTCCTGGGGCTCCGCGCGGTCGCCCGGCAGCTCGTTGCGGGTGACCGGCAGCTGCGCGTCCCCGGCCCACGTCGCCCTGATCTCTCCGGTCACGGTGTTCCTCGCGACGGTACCGAACGAGGTCGTGACCTCGCCCGCCGGCTCGGCCCAATCGAGGCGGAACGACGTCGCGTCTCCCTTCGGCAGGGTGAGGCCGAGGGTCGCATCCCCGCTTCCGTCGTCGGTGTAGTCGAGGCAGTCGATCGGCGAGCGGTCGGGCGAGGCGGCGAGGGCGGCCGCGGCCACGTCGTCCGGGCAGGGCACCGGACGGTAGAAGCTCGTCTCCCAGCTCGCGATCGGGTATCCGGCGCTGGGGTGACCGGGCGCGCCGATGGCGCCGGAGTTGCCCGCGGCCGAGACGTACAGGATGCCGGCATCCACGGCATCCGAGATGGCGTCGGCCGCGCTGCCCCGCTGGTAGCGGAGGTCGTCCTCGACGCCGATGTCGTCGACGATGATGTCGACGCCGGCCGCCCGGAGCTCCGTGATCGCCTTCACCATGGAGGCGTTGGTGTCCGGTCCCGACGAGGCGAAGAGCAGCTGCGCCCCCGGCGCGATGCCGTGGATGAGCTGGGCCATGGCTCGGCCTTCGTCCTTCGTGCGAACGGTCCCCTCGGCGACCACGTCGACGGGGGAGGTGCGCCCGCACGGGTTGCCGGGGCCTGGGAGCCATCCTGCGGCGACATCGGCGGAGAGATGTCTTCGCCGTAGGTGCCGAACGAATCGGAGATGATCCCGACGCGCACGCCCGTTCCGTCGACACCGAACTGCTGCCAGGCGTCGCTCGCACGAAGGATGTCCGCGGCGGGAGAGGGGACCGGCCGGCATGCCGGCACCGGCGTCTCGACGGCTGCCGCGGGCGCGGCGCCCATCAGGAGGACGAGTCCGGCCACGACGGCCGAGGCGGGGAGGGCGATACGCATGGCAGGGCCTCGCTTCGTGGGGAGGGTGTCAGGACGGGAGGCGCCGGCGTCGGAGGACCAGGATGCCGAGCCCCAGCGCCGTGAGGACGACCCCGGCGGTGACGACTCCGGCATCCGCGGCCGTCCCGCTCTCCGCGAGACGCGCGGGCGGGCCGTCGGCGACGGGTGCCGAGGTCGACGGTGCGGGCGTCGGTGTGGGGACCGGCGCCGGCGGAGCGACGGCGGTGACGGCCGCGAGGGCGTCGACGAGCCCGGCCCCCGAAAAGCGCTCCGCGGGGAGGTCGGCCGGCCACGGGGAGGAGAAGGCGTCGGGACGGGCGGTGTCGACGAGCGCCGCGCGCAGGCGTGCCGGATCGGCGTGGGGAGCGGCCTGCTTCATGAGCGCGGCGACCGCGGCCACGGACGGAGCGGCCGCCGACGTCCCGCTGAAGGTGCCGGGACCGGTGGTCTGGCCGATGACGAAGCTGATCGGGACAGTGTCGATGCCCGCCACCAGCGGGCCCGTGGTCGTGGTCGGCTCCGGCAGTCCGAAGAAGGTGGTGACGGGACCGGCCGAGCCGTAGAAGCCGAGGGTGAGGTCGGTGGCGTCGACGGCGGCGACCGGGAGCGCGGCGGGGTCGGTCGGATGCCCGATCATGCTGGCCCCGACGGTGTCGGTCGCCGTCGAGGTGAAGTACTCCAAGGCGGCGATGGAGAGGAAGCTCTCGAGCGCGGGGAAGAGGAGGGCGACGGCGGGCGTGCCCGCTGAGGGGCTCGTCCGTCGGACGATCGAGACGTCGGTGGCGGTGGGGCCGGCGTCGACCGACCCGACCCCCGACGGAACGACCGGACGCTGCGCGTCGGGAGCCCACGTGACGCGCGGGGTGTCACCGAGAGCCGCGCTGCGCTGCACGACGGCGAAGGCGGTGTTCATGTCTCCGGCGGCTTCGGCCCAGTGGAGCTGCATCGGGCTGCCGGGACTGCCCGCGACGGTGATCTCCATCGTCGCGTCGGCCGCTTCCGACGGGTCGAAGTCCATGCAGTCCACGGAGGTGCCCGGCGGTTCCGTCGCGACGGCCGCGGCCTCGACGTCGGCCGGACAGGGCATCGGGCGGTACGCCTCGCTCTTCCATCCGGCGATCGGGGAACCGGCGCTGGGGTAGCCCGCAGCACCCACCCGCCCGTAGTTGCCCGCCGCCGTGACGTACAGCACGCCGGCGTCGACGGAGCGTTGGATCGCCTCGCCCGCTTCCTGCCGCGCGTAGTACAGGTCGTCGCTGAGGCCGAGGTCGTCGACGATGATGTCGGCCCCGTTCTCGCGCAGAGTGTCGATGGCAGCGGCCATGGCCGCGTTGGTCTCGGGGTTGGCCGTGGCGAAGAGGATCTCGGCACCGGGAGCGACTCCGTGCACGACCTGCGCCATGGCGCGGCCCTCGTCGGAACCGGACGGAGCCGGCGTGCCGACCACCGTCACGGGAGTCGTCCACCCGCAGGGGTTGCCGGGGCCGGGCAGCCATCCGGCGGCGATATCGGATGAGACCGCGTCCGCTCCGGCGTGGTCGAAGGAGTCGGAGATGATCCCCACCGTCACTCCGGTGCCATCGACGCCGAGGAGTTCCGTCGCCGCGGTAGCGTGCAGAAGGTCGGCCGCGGGCACGGGAAGCGGTCGGCAGTCGGCCGGAGCGGTGGCGTGCGCCGCGGCGGGAAGGGCCGCGGCGATCAGTGGGGCAACGACGAGCAGCGCGGCGGATGCGGCGCGCGCGCGTGACGGAACGGACCTGCGCACGACTGGGCTCCCTTTGCGACGGAATCCCCATCCGTCAGGTGAAGCATAGCGGGCGCTCAGGTTCCTCTCAGTCTCGACGTCATCGCACGACGAACGCGCGCGACGGCCCCTCGAAGGCCGCGCGAGAGCGTGCGGCGCATCTGTCAGCCGCGGCGCAGCAGACCGATGCGGTCGTACACGTCGGAGAGGGTCTTCTCGGCCACGGATGCCGCGCGCTCGGCGTTCTTCGCGAGCACACGGTCGAGCTCGGCGGGGTCGGCGATCAGCTCGAGCGCGCGCTCGCGCACCGGCTCGAACTCGTTCACGACCACCTCGGCGAGCCCCTTCTTGAAGTCGCCGTAGCCGCGGCCCGCGTACTCGTCCTCGATCGAGGTGATCTCGCGGCCGGTCAGGGCCGAGTAGATCACCAGGAGGTTCGAGACGCCCGGCTTCTCCTCGCGGTCGAAGCGCACCGCTCCCTCGGAGTCGGTGACCGCCCGCATGATCTTCTTCGCGCTGACCTTCGGCTCATCGAGCATCCACAGCACGCCTCATGGGCTTGGGCATGGTGAACGTTTCGCCGAAACGCTGATTGAAGCGTTCCGCCAGATCGCGAGTCAGCTCGATGTGCTGCTTCTGGTCGTCGCCGACCGGGACGACGTCGGTCTGGTACAGCAGGATGTCGGCGGCCATCAGCACCGGATAGGTGAAGAGACCGACGTTCGTGGCATCCGTTCCGTACCGTGCCGACTTGTCCTTGAACTGCGTCATGCGCCCGGCCTCGCCGAACCCGGTGAGGGTCGACAGCACCCACTGCAGCTCCGCGTGCGCGGGAACGTGCGACTGCACGTAGAGCGTCGAGCGCGAGGGCTCGATCCCGGCGGCGATGTACTGGGCGGCGGTGCGGCGGGTCTTCTCTCGGCGCTCGGCGGGGTCGCCGGGCTGCGTGAGGGCGTGCAGATCGACGACCGAGAAGAAGGCGTCGTACTCGTCCTGCAGCTGCCGCCACTGCAGCAGCGCACCGATGTAGTTGCCGATCTGGAGGCTGTCGGCGGAGGGCTGCATTCCGGAGTAGAGGCGCTGCTGAGTCACTCCTCGATCCTAGGCGTCGGGCGTGCGCGCTCCGCGCCCGGGTCAGCGCCCGAGCGTGTAGTCGACGATCACGGGGGAGTGGTCGCTCCAGCGGGTGTCGTAGGAGGGGGCGCGGTCGACGCGGTAGGCGGTGACGCGTTCCGCGAGAGCGGGGGTGGCGACGTGGTAATCGATGCGCCAGCCGCTGTCGGTGTCGAACGCTTTGCCGCGCATCGACCAGAACGTGTACGGCCCCTCGACCTCGCCCATGCGCTGGCGACCCACGTCGATCCAGCCGAGGCCGGTGCCCACCGAGCCGTCGACGCCCTCGACCCGCTCGCCGGCGGGGCCGAAGAAGCGGTCGAAGTACGCGCGCTCGCGGGGGAGGAAGCCGGCGTTCTTGCGGTTGCCGCGCCAGTTCTTGATGTCCAGCTCCCGGTGCCCGACGTTC
The DNA here is from genome assembly GCA_029239635.1 of Microbacterium sp. Lineage (GTDB taxonomy): Bacteria > Actinomycetota > Actinomycetes > Actinomycetales > Microbacteriaceae > Microbacterium. Next base: position 8,625 of record JARBUN010000099.1, read on the forward strand.
AGGTCGCCGGTGACGAGGGCGAGCTCGCGCTCGGCCTTGAGGGTGGCGAGGCGCTGCTCCATGGCATCCAGGAACAGCCATTTGGCGTCTTGCTTCGGGGTGTCGACCTCGCCGCTGTGCACGTAGGCGCTGACGATAGTGACGGTCTCGCCGTCGATGTCGAAGTCGGTCTCGATCCACCGGCCCGACGCGTCCAGCGGTTCGGGGCCGAGGTGCGTGCGTGTCTCGACGCCCGGGAGGCGGCTGATGATCGCGACACCCGCGCGGCCCTTCTGCAGCGCCTCGTCGTTGACGATCTGCCACCCGGGGAGCGCCTCGGCGAGCTGTTCGGCGGTCGCTCGGACCTCTTGGAGGGTGACGATGTCGGCGCCGGAGGCCTCGAGCCACTCGACCATGCCCTTGCGGACGGCGGCACGGATGCCGTTGACGTTGATGGAGACGATGCGTACGGAGCGAGCCACCCTCCGAGCCTAACGGGGGCCTCCGACATCGACAGGGTCAGTCGGGAAGGAGCGTCGTGCGCCGGGGCGCGGGGAGCGCGGCCTTCGCCTGGGCGAGGTTCTTCCGGGCGGCGGCCACGCGTCGGCGCGCCCGCCACCGCCAGGGCCACCGGGCATCCGCGGCCGCTTTCTCGGCCTCGCGGAGCCCCACCTGGGCGGCGATGACGAGCGCCGCCTGCTCCATCGCGAGGCGGTCTTCGGGGGAGCGCAGCGGCAGGTCGCGGTCCTTCGCGGCGACGGCGATCCAGGCGGCCGACACGAGGATGACGATGCCGATGAGGCGGAACCAGAGGAGGAACCCGATCAGCGCGGCGAACGTGCCCAAGAGCGGGTTGGTCGGCGTGTAGACGAGGAGGAAGCCGGCCCCGATCTGCAGCAGGACCATCCCGCCGGCGCCGACGAGGGCTCCCGGCCACGCCCGGCGCCAGGTGAGGGTGGTCCCCGTGAGGAAGCGGAACAGCGAGGCCAGCGCCACGGTGTTGACGCCGAAGGCGATCAACGCCGAGATGGCCCGTGCGCCGATCGTCCAGCCGGGCGTCTCGCGGTCCCACCCGAGGATCCCGAAGACGAGATCGACGGCGCCCGTCGTGATCGAACCGAGCAGGGCACCCACCAGCAGGGCGAGTCCGAACAACAGGGATGCCACGAAGTCGCGCGCCTTCAGCAGCACATAGCTGCGCATGTCGAAGGGGAGCCCGAACGTGTCGCGCACCGCGCGCCGCGTGAAGGTCACGAACCCGATCGCCGTCCAGATGACCACGATCGCCGCGATGGCTCCCGTGATGCCGAGCAGCTTCCCGCTCTCCTGTGCGACGGCCTCGACCTTGTCGGGCTGCACCAGGCCGTTCTTGCTGATGAGACCCGGGATGTAGCTGTTGATGATGCCGATCAGTCCGTCGATGGCCGCCTTGCTGCCGCCCAGCCAGATGCCCACCGCAGCGAACGACAGGTAGAGCGCCGAGAAGACGGCGAACAGCCCCTGGTAGCTCATCCCGGCGGCGAGCAGGAAGCCGTTGTGCTGCAGGAAGTGCCGCCACACGCGAATGGGGAACCACTGCACGACCTTCGCCGCGCGGGCGAGCGGCTCGTCGAGGCGCTCACGTACCGCCGACTGCGCGGCGTCGAAACGCTCGCGGAGCGTGCGCTCATCCTCGCCGGCCGCGGGGAGCGGGCGCGGGTCGCGGTGGCTCTCGGTCACTCGTCGAGCCTAATGAATGGATGCCACGGGATCGGGCCCGCGAACGCCGAACGGCGGGTCCGCCTGCGCGCGCCCGCCGTTCGAGAGGGAAGGGGTCAGCGACCGCCGCGGAGGACGGCCTGCTTGACCTCGGCGATGGCCTTGGTGACCTCGATGCCGCGGGGGCACGCCTCGGTGCAGTTGAAGGTGGTGCGGCAGCGCCAGACGCCCTCTTTGTCGTTGAGGATGTCGAGGCGCACATCGCCGGCGTCGTCGCGCGAGTCGAAGATGAAGCGGTGCGCGTTCACGATCGCGGCGGGGCCGAAGTACTGCCCGTCGGTCCAGAACACGGGGCACGACGAGGTGCATGCGGCGCACAGGATGCACTTGGTGGTGTCGTCGAAGACCTCGCGGTCGACGATCGACTGCACGCGCTCCTTGCCCGGCTCGGGCTTCGAGTTCGAGATGAGGAAGGGCTGCACCTCGCGGTAGGAGGCGAAGAACGGCTCCATGTCGACGATGAGGTCCTTCTCGAGCGGCAGACCCTTGATCGCCTCGACGTAGATCGGCTGCGAGATGTCGAGATCCTTGATCAGCGTCTTGCAGGCGAGGCGGTTGCGGCCGTTGATGCGCATGGCATCCGATCCGCAGATGCCGTGCGCGCACGAGCGGCGGAACGACAGCGAGCCGTCGGTCTCCCACTTGATCTTGTGCAGCGCGTCGAGCACGCGATCGGTGGAGTACAGCTCCACGTCGTAGTCGACCCAGCGCGGCTCGTCGTCGACCTCGGGGTCGAAGCGCCGGATGTTGAAGGTGACGATGAACGACTGGATGCCGGTGTCTTCCGGGGTCTGCTCGACCTCGTCCGAGGTGTCGACGTTCTCGATGACAGTGGAGGCCATCTCAGTACTTCCTCTCCAGCGGCGGGTAGCGGAGCTCCCCGGCCTCGTTCTTGGTGAACACCACGGGCTTCCAACCGAGCTCGATGTGGTCGGCGGGGTGCGACGAGTGGGGGTCGCCCGACAGGTACGCCATGGTGTGCTGCATGTAGTTCTCGTCGTCGCGCGTGGGGAAGATGTTCTTGTAGCGCTCGCGGAGATCCGCGATCACGTCCATGACGTGGGCGAGCGACTCGTGGGTGCGGAACACCTGCGCGCCCTTGTCCATCTCGTCCTGCAGGGTCTTGCGCAGCACCGCGATGCGCTCGGTGCCGCCGTTGGTGCGCAGACCCTCGATGAGCCCGCGCACCTCGGCGGCGGGGTCTTCGGGCAGCGGCACGAAGTCGGCGGTCTTGACGTACTCGACCGCGTTGCGGCCGGCGCGCTTGCCGAAGACGTTGATGTCGAGCAGCGAGTTGGTGCCCAGGCGGTTCGAGCCGTGCACCGAGACGCACGCGCACTCACCGGCCGCGTAGAGGCCCGGAACGACCGTGTCGTTGTCGGCGAGCACCTCGGCCTTGATGTTGGTGGGGATGCCGCCCATCGCGTAGTGCGCGGTCGGCATGACCGGAACCGGCTCGACGACCGGGTCGACACCCAAGTAGGTGCGGGCGAACTCGGTGATGTCGGGGAGCTTGGTCTCGAGGACCTCGGCGCCCAGGTGCGTGCAGTCCAGCAGCACGTAGTCGCGGTGGGGACCGGCGCCGCGGCCCTCGGCCACTTCCTGGACCATGCAGCGGGCGACGATGTCGCGGGGCGCGAGGTCTTTGATGGTGGGGGCGTAGCGCTCCATGAAGCGCTCACCGCTCGCGTTGCGCAGGATCGCACCCTCACCGCGCGCACCCTCCGTGAGCAGGATGCCGAGACCGGCGAGGCCGGTCGGGTGGAACTGGAAGAACTCCATGTCCTCCAGCGGCAGGCCCTTGCGCCACACGATGCCGACGCCGTCACCGGTGAGGGTGTGGGCGTTGGAGGTGGTCTTGAAGATCTTGCCGAAGCCGCCGGTCGCGAAGATGACGGCCTTCGACTGGAACACGTGCAGCTCGCCGGTGGCGAGGTCGTACGCGACGACGCCGGCCACCTGCGTCGTGCCCGCGGCATCCTTCACCGTGATGAGGTCGAGCACGTAGAACTCGTTGAAGAAGTTGATGCCGAGCTTGACGCAGTTCTGGAACAGCGTCTGCAGGATCATGTGGCCGGTGCGGTCGGCGGCG
>JARBUN010000100.1 GCA_029239635.1 Microbacterium sp.
GTCGGCGCGGGAATGGTGGCGCACCGCTTCGTCGAGAGCCTCACCAGCCGCGACACCGAGGGGCGCTGGTCGATCACGGTGCTCGGCGACGAGGCCCGGAGCCCCTACGACCGGGTCGGCTTGACCTGGATCTTCAGCGGCAAGACCCCCGATGAGCTGACGCTCGACCCCGCCGTGCTCGACCACGAGCGGGTCCGCGTCGAGACGGACGCCCGCGTCACCAAGATCGACCGCGCCGCCCGCACCGTCACCACGGCCGGCGGTTCCACCCACTCCTACGACCGCCTCGTCCTGGCCACCGGCTCGTACGCCGCGCGCCTCGCGCTCGACGGCTTCGACCACCGGGGCTGCTTCGTCTATCGCACGCTCGACGACGTCGCCGGCATGCGCGCCTGGGTCGCGAAGCGCTCGGCGCAACTCGGCCGTCCCTTGCGCGGTGCCGTCGTCGGCGGGGGACTGCTCGGGCTCGAGGCCGCCGGCGCTCTGCAGGCCGAGGGCGTCTCGCCCTTCGTGCTGCAGTCGAACGAGCGGCTGATGTCGGCGCAGCTCGACCTCGGCGGGGCGAAGGCGCTGCAGCGACTCATCGAGGCGCGCGGCATCGAGGTGCGCACGCAGTCGGTGACCACCCGGGTGGATGCCGACAAGTCCGGCGCCGTGTGCGGCCTGGAGCTGCGCGACGGCACGTGGGAGGCCGTCGACATCGTCGTGTTCACCGTCGGTGTGCGCCCCCGCGACGAGCTCGCCCGCACCGCCGACCTCGCCGTCGACGCCCGCGGCGGCGTCGTCATCGACGCCGGGTGCGACACGTCCGACCCCTCGATCCTCGCGATCGGCGAGGTCGCCAGCTTCGACGGACAATGCATCGGCCTGGTCGCCCCCGGCTACGCGATGGCCGAGGTCGCCGCGACCCGCCTGCTCGGGGGAGAAGCCGCGTTCGACGGCTTCGACACCTCGGCCAAGCTCAAGCTCTCGGGCGTCGAGGTCGCCAGCTTCGGCGACGCGTTCGCCGAGACGCCGAACGCCCTCGACGTCACCTACGCCGACCCCGTGGGCGTACACCTCGCTGCGTCCGCTCGTGGGCCGGGCGCTCGGGGGAGATCCGGCCGCGTACCTCATGCCGTCGGACCTCGCGCCGGCCCCGCAGGGCGACCTGCCCGCGGATGCCATCGTCTGCTCGTGCAACGGCGTCACCGCCGGAACCGTGCGCGATGCCGTGACCGAGCACGATTGCGCGGATGCCGCCGAGGTCAAGGCCTGCACGAAGGCCGGGGCGGCGTGCGGCTCGTGCTTCACGCTGGTGAAGAAGCTCGTGGCGACGGAGCTGGCGGCATCCGGGAAGGAAGTCTCGAACGGCCTGTGCGAGCACTTCTCGTTCACCCGCGCGCAGCTCTTCGACGCCGTGCGCGTCTCGGGCCTCAAGACGTTCACGGCGATCGTCGAGCGGTTCGGCACGGGTCGCGGCTGCGACATCTGCAAGCCGGCGCTGGCGAGCATCCTGGCGAGCCTGTACTCAGAGCACGTGATGGCCGGCGAGCTCGCGACGATGCAGGACACCAACGACCACGTCATGGCCAACATCCAGCGCGACGGCAGCTACAGCGTCGTCCCGCGTATCCCCGGTGGCGAGATCACGCCCGAGGGCCTCGTCGTGATCGGCGAGGTCGCGCGCGACTTCGGGCTGTACACGAAGATCACCGGCGGCCAGCGCATCGACCTGTTCGGCGCCCGCCTCGACCAGCTGCCCGACATCTGGAAGCGCCTCGTCGACGCCGGCTTCGAGTCGGGGCACGCGTACGGCAAGTCGCTGCGCACGGTGAAGTCGTGCGTCGGCTCGACCTGGTGCCGCTACGGGGTGCAGGACTCGGTCGGCATGGCCGTGCAGCTCGAGCTGCGCTACCGGGGCCTGCGCTCGCCGCACAAGCTGAAGTTCGGCGTCTCGGGCTGCGCGCGCGAGTGCGCCGAGGCCCGCGGCAAAGACATCGGGGTGATCGCGACCGAGGCCGGCTGGAACCTCTACGTCGGCGGCAACGGCGGCTTCACCCCGCGTCACGCGGAGCTGTTCGCCGAGGGACTCGACGACGACGCCCTGCTGCGGGCGATCGACCGCTTCTTGATGTTCTACATCCGCACCGCCGATCGACTGCAGCGCACCGCACCGTGGGCCGCGGAGTACGAGGGTGGCCTCGAGGCGCTCAAGGCGGTCGTGTTCGAGGACTCGCTCGGCATCGCCGAGGATCTCGATCGGGCCATGGCATCCCATATCGACGCCTACGAGGACGAGTGGGCCGCGACCCTCGCCGACCCCGAGAAGCTCAAGCGGTTCCAGAGCTTCGTGAACGCCCCCGAGGTAGCCGACCCCTCGCTCGCCTACGTCGCCGAGCGCGGCCAGGCCCGACCCGCCACCGCGGAGGAGCGCTCCTCGGGCGCGGTCTTCATCGGCGGCACGACGCTGGCGGTGCGGTCATGACGATTCTGGAGACCAGGGACATGGATGCCGAGACCCCGGCCACCACGCGTCGCCTCGAGCCCGAGGCCGCGCCGGCCGCGGCGCCCGGCTGGACCCGCATCTGCCGGGTCGACGACCTGCTCGTCGAGCGCGGGGCTGCAGCTCTCGTCGACGGGTACCAGATCGCACTGTTCCGTACGTACGACGGCCGGATCCACGCCACCGACCAGATCGACCCGTTCAGTGGCGCGGCTGTGATGTCGCGCGGCATCGTCGGCGATCGTGCGGGCGTGCCCACCGTGGCATCCCCGATGTACAAGCAGGTCTTCGACCTGCGCACGGGCCTGTGTCTCGACACGCAGGGCAAGGAGCCGCTGAGCGTCCGGGTCCACCCGGTCGCGGTGACCGACGGCACCGTGTTCGTCAGGATCGCCCCCGCCGCGGGCGGCGTGGAAGGAGACCCCCGATGATTGCTCTCGCAGGACTCGACCTCACCGACAAGCTCGTCGTGTGCGTCGGCGGCGGCGCCGTCGCCGAGCGACGCATCGCGCGGCTCCGCGCGGCCGGCGCGCGCGTGCGGGTGGTCGCGCCGGTGGTCACCGCGGGCCTCGCCGCGCTCGCCCTCTCCGGCGAGATCGAGTGGAACGACCGTCCCTTCGCGCCCCACGACCTCGACGACGCCTGGTTCTGCCACACGGCGACGGGCTCGGCATCCGTCGACGCCGCCGTCGTCGACGCCGCCGAGACGCGCCGCGTGTGGTGCGTCAACGCCGGGCACGGGGGCAAGGGCACCGCGCGCCTGGCCGCCGAGACCACCAGCGGCGACGTCATGGTCGGCGTCGTCTCGACCACGGGCGCCGACCCGCGCCGCACCGTCGCCGTCCGCGACGCCATCGCCCAGCGCCTCGCCGAAGGCGCCCTTCCGCTCCGCCGCCGACGTCGCCCGCTCGTGGGGAGCGTGGCGCTCGTCGGCGGCGGCCCCGGCCCGGTCGACCTGATGACCGTCCGCGCTCGCGCTCTGCTCGCCGAGGCCGACGTCGTCGTGCACGACCGCCTCGGCCCCACCGGTGTGCTCGCCGAGCTCGGCGACGACGTCGAGCTGATCGACGTGGGCAAGCGCCCGCAGCACCACCCCGTTCCGCAGGACGAGATCAACGCGATCCTCGTCGACCGCGCGGCCCGGGGCCTGCGGGTCGTGCGGCTCAAGGGCGGCGACCCGTTCGTCTACGGGCGCGGCGGCGAAGAGGTCATCGCGTGCCGGGCGGCCGGCATCCCGGTCGAGGTCGTTCCGGGCATCTCGAGCGCGATCGCCGTCCCGTCCGCGGCGGGTGTGCCCGTGACCCATCGCGGCGTGGCGGGTACCCTGCACGTTGTGAACGGTCAGGAGACGCCGAGCGAAGCGACCCTCGCGGCCCTCCGCGACGACTCCGCCACGGTCGTCGCACTGATGGGCGTGAGCGCCCTCCCGCGTTTCGTCGCGGCGGCCCGTGCCGCGGGGGCTCCCGAGCACCGCCCCGTCGCGTTCGTCGAGAACGGGCACACGCCCGCGCAGCGCACGATCCGCACGACGCTCGCCACGGCGATCCAGGATGCCGAGACCCACCGCCTCGCCAACCCCGCCGTCCTGGTGTTCGGCGAGGTCGCCCGGCCCGACCTTCTGCTCCCGGTGGCGGTCGCCCAGAGCGAGGGGGTCGGGTGACGACACCCGCGCGGACGATCAGCACGGTGCTCCAGGGGTGCACCGTGCTGCTTCCCGTCGACCGCCGATCGGGGGAGCTGTCCGCCGCGCTCGAACGCCACGGCGCGCGCGTGCGCGTGGCGCCCGCGCTCACGATCGTCCCGCACGTCGACGACGAGGAGCTCATCGCGCAGACCCGGGCGCTCGTCGACGACCCGCCCGACGTCGTCGTCGCCACGACCGGCGTCGGCTTCCGCGCCTGGATGGAGACGGCCGACGAGGCGGGACTCCACGACGCGCTCGCCCCCGTCCTCGATGCGGCGCGCATCGTCGCGCGCGGACCCAAAGCCCGCGGCGCGATCCAGCAGGCGGGATTCGAAGCCGACTGGGTCGCCGAGAGCGAGACCGCGGCCGAGCTGCGTGACTTCCTCGTCGCCGAGGGGATCGACGGGCTGCACGTCGCCGTTCAGCATCACGGTTCGGGTGCCGACGGCCTCGACGAAGCGTTCGAGGCCGCCGGGGCGCGCGTGACGAGCCTCACCATCTACCGGTGGGGGCCGCCACCCGACCCCGAGGTCGTCGCGGCGTCGACGCAGCAGGTCGCGCGCGGAGAGATCGACGCCGTGCTGTTCACCTCGGCTCCCGCCGCCCGCGAGTGGATCCTCGCGGCCGAACGGGCCGAGGCGCTCGACGGAGTGGCATCCCGTGCCGCCCGGGGCCACGTGCTGGTCGCCGCCGTCGGACCCATCACCGCGGGCCCGCTGATCGAGGCGGGGATCCCTCCGCTCATCCCCGATCGCGGTCGGCTCGGGGCTCTCGTGCGCGCGGTCGTGACGCACTACGGCGGGGCGGATGCTCCGCTCATCCCGACCACGGCCGGCCGTCTCGGCATCCGGTCGTCCGGGATCGTGCTCGACGGCGTCTTCACGCCCCTGCCGCGCACGGGCGTCGAGATCCTCCGGGCCCTCGGCCGGATGCCCGGTGCGGTGGTCTCGCGTGCCGACCTCATCGCGGCGCTGTCGAGTTCGGAGGCGAGCGGGCACGCGGTCGAGGTGGCCGTCGCCCGCACGCGCGAGGCGCTGGGCGGGCTCGACCTCATCCGCACCGTGTACAAGCGCGGCTACCGGCTCGACGTGATCGACGAGGAGGACGCATGACCGCTGTGCTCATCGCCTGCGCCCACGGCACGAGGTTCGAGGAGGGGCGCGTCGTCGTGCGCGAGCTGCTCGAGGTGCTGCGGGCGACCGCCCCCGCGGGCGTCGAGGTGCACGAGGCCTACGTCGACGTGCACGGGCCGTACGTGACGGACGTGGTCGCCGCCGCGCGCGACCGCACGGACGACATCGTCATCGTGCCGCTGCTGCTGTCGACGGGGTACCACACCGAGGTCGACCTCGTGGAGGCGGCGGGCGGCCTTCCCGTGGCTCCCGCCCTCGGGCCTCACCGCGTGCTGGCCGAGATCCTCGTGGACCGCGTGCGCGCGACCGGGGCGGACGCCGATGACACCGTGGTGCTCGCCGCCGCGGGGTCCACGCGCCCGGGCGCGGTCGTCGATGTCGAGCGGATGGCGGAGCTGATGACGGAGGCCGGGATCGACGGTCCGGTCGTGACGGCGTACGCCGCGGCATCCGAACCGCGGATCCCGGATGCCGTGCACGCGGCGCGCGAAGCCGGTCGCCGCACCGTCGCGGCGAGCTACGTCCTCGCGCCCGGCCATTTCTCCCGTCGAACCGCGCGAGGTCTCCTCGCCGTCACTGCGACCCTGGGTCTGGTCCTCGTCGCGGTGAGCCTCACGATCGGGGCGAGCATCCCCGGTCTGATCGCCGGCGCGGCGGGGTGGGCGCTGGTTCTCGCGGGGGTCGTCTGGTTGATCGTGCGCGGTCGCCAGCGTGCCCGGGCCGCGGCCCGTCCCACGTCGTGGCGACCGGCTGACGACGAGGGATTCGGCCGGTGACATCGACAGCGACCGGGGCGCCGGAGCGCGAGGCGGCCCTCGCTGTGGAACTGTCCCGCCTTGCGGCCGCGGGAACGCCGACGGACCGTGACCAGGACCCCGAGCGTCTTCTCGCCGCCGTCGCCGCCTTCCACGACATCTCGCGGGTCGCCGACGCGTTGCAGGCCCAGGCGGCGCGCACCGCCCACGACGCCGGCGTCAGCTGGGCGCGGATCGGCGCGCTGCTCGGCGTCTCCCGCCAGGCCGTCCAACAGCGTTTCGACCCGAACTACGTCGGGACGCCTCCCGTCTCGGCGGACGGGCGCCTCCTCGGCCCGGTGACCCGCGCCGAGGAGATGGCGCACCTCGAGGCGGCGGGAGCGCAGGGGTGGAAGCTCGTCGATGCCCGCCACGGCGAGCACCGGCTCGTGCACACCGGCGGCGCGTGGGAGGTCCAGCGCGTGTCGATCTTCGCGCCGCGCCCGCTCCCCGCGGCGAGCGACGGGTGGGAGGCGGCGGCGACGCGGTTCCCCGACTGCTTCTACGTGCGACCGCGCTCCGCGGCCTAGAACTCCTCGCCGCCGCCGGGCGGTCGCGGATGCGGATCGTGGGCGTGGCGAGGATCGTTCGCGAAAACGCGCTCATAGATGTCGTAGACCGCAGCCGCTTTCGCATCGTTGTAGCGGCCGGGTGAAGCGGCGGCGTCGAGCTTCGCCGCGGAGTAGCGGGCGGCATCCTCCGGGTGCGCGCGGAGCCACTCGACGAACAGGGCATGCCGCGCGGGCTCGATGGCACCGGGCTCCCAGACGTGCAGGTTCGTATTGGGCATCGCGAGCGTGAGATGTCGGTGGGGAGAGCCCGCCATCTCATCGCGGAAGATCAGCCGGAAGCCGCACCGCTCGAGAGCGGGCAGGTAGCCGTCCTCCTCATCGACCGCCGAGACGGTGAGGTCGATGTCGATGACGGGCTTCGCGAGAAGTCCCGGAACGGCCGTGGAGCCGACGTGACCCAGGAGGAGCGCACGCGAACCGAGGGCGTCGCGGATCCGGGCGGCGACCGTCTCGAAAGCCTCGTCCACGCCGCCGCGCGGGCGCTGCAGGGCGCCGGGCTCGGTCTGGCGATGAGCAACCCGCGCGCCCTGCCGGGCGTGGTTCGCTCCCGGCGCGAAAGGCAACCACAGCGGATGAGTTCGCACCATCCCATGATGAAGGGCTTCTGTGGTCGCGGAGTACGGCGTCGCCGCCGCGCCTGAGGAGAGGGTCGGGGGAGCGCGGGTAGGGTCTCACACGCCCATGCATCGCCTTCTCGTCGCCCTCCTGGCCGCTCTCGACGCCATCCTGGCCGCCGCCGGCGGTATCGCCGTCGTGCTCGCCCCGCTCGCCCTGCTCTGGGTGGCGGGTCTCGGCGGCAACCCCGACTGGACCGCGCTCTGGCCCACGACGGCCGCCATCTGGCACCTCGGACACCTCGTGCCGCTCACGGTGACCCTGCCCGACACCTACCTCGCCGCCACCGGCATCGACCCCTCGCTGGCGACCTTCTCGCTGTCGCTCGCGCCGCTGGCCTTCGCCGCGTTCACCGGTCTCTTCGCCGCGCGCTCCGGCGTGCGCGCCGCGGAAGCCGGGGCGGGGATCACGGGATGGCTGTCGGGCTCGCTCGTCTTCGCCGCGATCGCGAGCGTCGTCGCGCTGACCGGGAACGCCGCGCTCGTGGCATCCGAGACGTGGGTGGCGATCCTGCTGCCCTCCTTGCTGTTCTTGGTCCCCTCCTTGCTCGGCGCGATCGTCGGTGCCTGGCGGGTCGGCGACGACGGGCCGGTCGACGCCCTGCGCGCTCAGCTCTCGCGCCTGCCCGGAACGTGGGCGAGCGTGCCGACCCTCGCGTTCCGCGGCCTCGCGCTGACGACCCTCGGACTCGTCGGCGTCGGCGGGGTCGTCGTGGTGGCGGGTCTCATTGCGCGCTCCACGCAGGTCGTCGGGATCTTCCAAGCGAGCAACGCGGATGCCATCGGCGCGACCGTGATCGCCCTGTGCCAGCTGATGTACCTGCCGACGCTCGTGCTCTGGGCCGTGGCGTTCGTCGCGGGACCGGGGTTCGCGGTCGGCACCGACAGTGCGGTCACCCCGGCGGCCACGCAGGTCGGTGCGCTCCCCGGCATCCCGGTGCTCGGAGCGATCCCCGACACGAGCTCGCCGTGGCTGCTCCTGCTGGTCCTCCTTCCCCTCGGCATCGGCGCCCTCGCGGGGTGGATCCTCCGATCCCGGATGCCCCGGACCACCGGCCCCGAGCCGGTCGGCCCCCGCCTGGTCCTGGCGATCGCGGTGGCCACGCTCACGGGCGGCGTCGCCGCCCTCATGGCTGTGGTCTCCCGCGGCTCGATCGGCCCCGGCCGGCTGGCGGAGACCGGGCCGCAGCCGGGACCCCTCGCCCTCTCCATCGGCCTCGAGGTGCTGGTGGGGCTGGCGATCCTCCTGCTGAGCCCGCGCTTCGGCGCCGACGGCTTCGACGACGTCGACCCGTACCCCCGCGAGGAGACGCGCGACGAGACGCCCGCGTTCTCGTTCAGTCCGCGCGCGCAGGTGCCGTTCGACCGCGACGAGCACGCGACGGGGCCTGCGCCGACGGTCTCGGCGCCCGGGACCGGGATCGCCCACGACGTGTGGCCGAGCGCGTACCGCGGGCCCGAGGATCCGGACCCGGCGGGGGAGCTCAGCGACGACGAGGTGCGCGCGCGCATCCGCGCGGCGTGGGCGAAGCCGGGCGACGGAGGCTCCGCGGGCCGGAGCTGAGCCGGCCGCGCTTCGCGGACGGGGGCTGCCGGTCGCCCGCCGCGGGTTGTGTGCGGGGCGTGCGCGAGCTGACGGTCCCGCGCTCGGCGGCCTCGGTCGCACCTGCGTAGACTGACCTCCGTGCTCACGGTCGCCGTTCTCATCTCCGGCACCGGCTCCAACCTCCGCGCCCTGCTCGAGGCGGCCGCCGCCCCCGACTTCCCGGCGCGCGTGGTCGCGGTCGGTGCGGATCGCGAGGCCGACGGCTTCGCCCACGCCGAGCACTTCGGCATCCCGACCTTCCTCGTCCCCTTCAGCGCGTTCCCGTCGCGTGAGGAGTGGGGCGCCGAGCTCGGGGCGCAGCTGGCCGTCTGGAACCCCGACCTCGTCGTGCTCAGCGGGATGATGCGTCTGCTGCCCGCCGACCTCGTCGCCGCGTGGGAGCCGCGCATCATCAACACCCACCCGGCCTACCTGCCCGAGTTCCCGGGCGCTCACGGCGTACGCGACGCGCTCGCCGCCGGTGTCGCGCAGACCGGGGCGAGCGTCATCGTCGTCGACTCGGGCGTCGACACCGGTCCGATCCTCGCTCAGGAGCGCATCCCCGTCCTTCCCGGCGACGACGAGCACGCCTTGCACGAGCGCATCAAGCCCGTCGAACGACGTCTGCTGATCGACGTCGTCCGGCGCATCGCCGAGGGCGAGCTCGACCTCGCCGCCACGGCATCCCGAACCGCCTGAACCGTGCGACGGGCACCCGGCCCGTCTGCATCCGAACCCGTCTCGAGACACAGGAGCCGAAAGCCATGGCCGGACCCCGCCACGACCCCGCCGACTACCGTCCCCGCGACGTCGTCCCGATCCGCCGTGCCCTGGTGTCGGTGAGCGACAAGACCGGTCTCCTCGAGCTCGGCGAGGCCCTCGCGGCCGCGGGCGTCGAGATCGTGTCGACCGGCGGCTCGGCCACCCTGCTGCGCGACGCCGGGTACGACGTCACCGACGTGTCGGCCGTCACCGGTTTCCCGGAATCGCTCGACGGTCGGGTGAAGACCCTCCACCCGTCCGTGCACGCCGGCCTCCTCGCCGACCTGCGGCTCGCGTCGCACGAGGCGCAGCTGGATGATCTCGGCATCCGGCCCTTCGAACTCGTCGTCGTGAACCTCTACCCGTTCGTGGAGACCGTGGCATCCGGTGCCGAGGGCGACGACGTCGTCGAGCAGATCGACATCGGCGGTCCCGCCATGGTGCGCGCCTCGGCGAAGAACCACGCCAACGTCGCGATCGTCGTCTCGCCCGAGTCGTACCCCGCGATCATCGAGGCGCTGCAGACCCAGGGCGGAACCACCCTCGTGCAGCGTCGCGAGCTCGCCGCCCGCGCCTTCTCGCACACCGCCGCGTACGACACCGCGGTCTCGACGTGGTTCGCCGAGGGCACGCTCGGCGACGACATCGACCTGCCCGCGCACCTGACGATCCAGGCCGAGCGCCTGTCGACGCTGCGCTACGGCGAGAACTCGCACCAGCGCGCCGCCATCTACTCGCGCGTCGGCGGGCACGGCATCGCCCAGGCCGAGCAGCTGCAGGGCAAGGAGATGTCGTACAACAACTACGTCGACGCCGACGCCGCGCTCCGCGCCGCCTTCGACATGGTCAAGCCCGCCGTGGCGATCATCAAGCACGCGAACCCGTGCGGCATCGCCGTGGCCGCGCCGAACGCGCTCGACCCGATCGCCTCGGCGCACCTGCGCGCGCACGAGTGCGACCCGGTGTCGGCCTTCGGCGGCGTGATCGCGGCCAACCGCACCGTCACGCTGAAGATGGCGGAGAACCTCCGCGACATCTTCACCGAGGTCATCATCGCGCCCGACTTCGAGCCCGAGGCGCTGGAGGTGTTCAAGCTCAAGAAGAACCTCCGCGTGCTGCAGCTGCCCACGGACTGGCAGCAGGAGCGCATGGACGTCCGCCTGGTGTCCGGCGGGCTGCTGCTGCAGGATGCCGACCGCTTCCCCGACGACATCGAGTCGGTCGCGAAGAACTGGGAGCTCGTCTCGGGTGAGCGTCCCGCGGACGCCGACATGGAGAGCCTCATCTTCGCGTGGAAGTCGTGCCGCGCCGTGAAGTCGAACGCGATCGTGCTCGCGCAGGGTTCGGCCACCGTCGGCATCGGCATGGGCCAGGTCAACCGCGTCGACTCGTGCCGCCTCGCCGTCGAGCGCGCGGGCGACCGCGCCCACGGCTCGATCGCGGCATCCGATGCCTTCTTCCCCTTCGCCGACGGCCCGCAGGTGCTCATCGACGCGGGCATCTCGGCGATCATCCAGCCCGGCGGATCGGTCCGGGATGCCGAGGTCGTCGACGCCGCGCGCGCGGCCGGCGTGACGATGTTCTTCACCGGCGAGCGTCACTTCTTCCACTGACGCACCGCTGTTCCCACCGCCCTCGCGACTCCGGTCGTGGGGGCGGCGGTGTTTTGCGACGTGGGCGGCCTCGCGCGATGAACGCGCCCTGCGCCCGGACGCGCCCCGGAGCGTTTCTCGCGTCTCCGGGCGCCATGCGGCACCCGCCCCGTGCAGCGGGAGCGACGCGCGCGCGGCGTCAGGCGCTCAGCGCGACGAGCTTCGCGATCGTGTTCGCGTTGCGGGCGGTGCCGATGACCCCGAGGCGCTTCTCGAACCAACCGGCCTGCAGCTTCGACCCGCCGATGCCCTCGGGATAGCGGACGAACACCTCGCGTCCGTCCAGCACGGCCTCCTCCGGGATGCCGTCCGGCAGCGTGAGCCTCGGTTCGGCCGGGGGAGCGTCGAGGAACACCGTCTGCACCCACCGACCTTCGGCGGCGTCGGCGAAGGGGTTCCGCGCGACCGTGTCGACGAGCTCCGCGTGCGAGCGCACGAGCACGGGGAGGTCGAAGCCGAAGCCCCCGCGGACGGCGTCGCGTACCGCGGCGGCGATGTCGTCGGGGGTGCGGCCGGCGGCATCCAGGACCAGATTCCCCGCGACCTGCAGCGTCTCGACCTCGCCGAGACCCGCGGATGCCAACACCTCGCGCAGCGCGGCCATCTTCATCGCCGTGGGTCCACCGACCCCGCGGATGAGAGCGACGGTGCGAGGCATGGCGCCAGATTACGCGCTGTCGCGGCCCAGCGTCTCGAGCAGGCGCAGCCAGACTTCGCTCACCGTCGGGTACGACGGCACCGCATGCCAGAGGCGCTTCACCGGCACCTCTCCGACGATGGCGAGGGTCGCCGAGTGGAGCAGCTCGGCGATGTCGGGGCCGACGAAGGTCGCGCCGATGAGCACCCCGCGGTCGAGGTCGACGATCGCGCGCGCCTGGCCGACGTACGCGTCGGACTGCTCGCTCGAGCCGGCGACGTGGGCGAGGTCGTAGTCGAGAACCTTCACGGTCAGGCCGCGCTTCTCGGCCGCGGCCGCCGTGAGTCCGACCGACGCGACCTCGGGGTCGGTGAAGGTCACCTGCGGCACCGCGTCGTGATCGGCCGTGGCGACGTGCGCGCCCCACGGGGCGTCGTCGACCTCTCCGCCCCGCGCGCGGGCGGCGATCACGTCGCCGGCGGCGCGCGCCTGGTACTTGCCCTGGTGCGTGAGGAGGGCGCGGTGGTTCACATCGCCGACGGCGTACAGCCAGTCCGACCCCGGCACGCGGAGGGTGTCGTCGACCCCGATCCACTCCCCGGGGGCGAGGCCGACGGTCTCCAGACCGAGGTCGGTCGTGCGGGGGACCCGGCCGGTCGCCACCAGCACCTCGTCGGCGGTGACCGTCGTGCCGTCGGACAGCGCGAGCACCGCGCGCCCGTCGTCGTCGCGGTGAGCGGACGTGGCATCCGTCCCGGTCTTCACCGTGACGCCGCGGTCCCGGAGGGACGCGGCGACCAGGTCGCCGGCGAACGGCTCGGTTCCGCTCAGGAGGCCGGAGCGGGCGATGAGCGTGACGTCGGCGCCGAGGCTCGCGAACGCCGTGGCCATCTCGGCGCCGACGACCCCGCCGCCGAGGATCGCGAGAGAGGCGGGGACGCTCTGGACGGCCGTGGCCTCGCGGCTCGTCCACGGCGAGATGTCGGCGAGGCCGGGGATGTCGGGCAGCAGCGCCGCCGAACCGGTGCAGACGGCGACGGCGTGTCGGGCGACGAGGTCGGTCGTCGTGCCGTCGTCGGCGGTGACCTGGACGGTCTTCTCACCCGTGAGGCGCCCGTGTCCGCGTACGAGGTCGATGCCCGCGCCCTGCAGCCACTCGACCTGGCCGGAGTCGTTCCAGTCGCTCGTCATCGTGTCGCGGCGGCGGAGGACCGCGGCGACGTCGAGGTCTCCGGTTACGGCCTGCTTCGCGCCATCGACGTCGCGCGCGGCGCGCAGCGCGGCGCCACTGCGCAGCAGCGCCTTGGACGGCATGCACGCCCAGTACGAGCACTCGCCGCCGACGAGCTCGGACTCGACGATCACCGCGGTGAGGCCCGCCTGCACGGCACGATCGGCGACGTTCTCGCCCACGGGGCCGGGGCGCGCGTTCGGCGACCGCCGGTTGGGGCGCGATTCTCCGTTCGGGGCGGAAGACTCGCGCCCCGAACGAAGGAATGCGCCCCAACCCGAGGTCGGTCGCGCGGGGGCGGGGGCGCGCACCGGCGCAGCTCGGGCGAGAGGGGTTGACGGCATCCCTGAACCGGTTTAGGCTCACACGCACTGAACCGGTTTAGACCGACCGACCACGACGGAGTGACGGATGCCGAACGAGACGCGACCCACGATCGCCGACGTCGCGCGCCGCGCCGGCGTCAGCAAGGGACTCGTGTCGTTCGCCCTCAACGGGCGCGCCGGCGTCTCCCCGGACACGCGCGCACGCATCCTCGCCGTCGCGGCCGACATGGGGTGGAGCCCGAGCCTGCGGGCACGCTCCCTCAGCGTCGGCAGGGCCTTCGCGTGCGGCCTCGTGATCGGTCGCAGCCCCGACGTCATCGCTGCCGACCCCTTCTTCCCGTCCTTCATCGCGGGCGTCGAGGACGAGTTCTCGGTCTCGGGGCAGGTGCTCGTGCTCGCCGCGGCGACGCCGGGGCGGCACGAAGCCGAGACCTACCGCGGCCTCGCCGCCGACCGCCGCGTCGACGGCGTCATCCTCTCCGACCTTCGCGCCGACGACCCGCGCATCGAGCTGGTCGCCGGCCTCGGCATCGCCGCGGTGACGCTGGGCGTGCCCGACGTCGCCAGCCCCTTCACCTCGGTGTCGGTCGACGACGGGGCCGGCATCCGTCTCGCGGTCGACCACCTCGCCGATCTGGGGCACACCGACATCGCCCACGTCGCCGGCCCGTCCGCGATGCTCCACGGTCGGCATCGCACCGCCGCGTTCGAGCGGGCGGCCCGGGCCCGTGGCATCCGGGCCCGTGTCGTCGAGACCGACTTCAGCGCGGCCGACGGCGCGCGCGCGACCGATGAGCTTCTGGATGCCGTCACCCCGCCGACCGCGATCGTCTACTCGAACGACAACATGGCGATCGCCGGTCTCGGGCGCGCGCAGCAGCGCGGGCTTCGTGTTCCCGACGACCTGTCGATCACCGGCTTCGACGACGTCGAGATCGGACGGCACGTCCACCCCGCGCTCACGAGCGTCGCCACGGAACGCTCCCGGACCCCCGGCTCATCGTGCGGGCCTCGACGGCCGCGCCCCCGTCGTCCGCCGCACGCACCCGCGGGGCGGCGACCGACACGGACGCACCCCCCACCCCCTGACGCACCCGCGGGCCCGCCCGCACCCACAAGGAGGAAGACATGCGACGACGCATTCTCGCCACAGCAGTAGCAGCCACCGGCATCCTGGCCCTCTCCGCCTGCAGCGGCGGAGG
>JARBUN010000101.1 GCA_029239635.1 Microbacterium sp.
GACGGCGCCGCCGGCCACGGCCGCGAGCAGTCCCCCGGCGCCCACGACACCCGCGCCGATCAGTCCCCCGCGACCGACCTTCGCCAGCAGACCTGACATCCGCCCGGGCCGGGCCGCTTCCGCGCGGGCTGCCGTCCGGGCGAGGTCGTCGGGGGCGTCCGAGCGGGGACGTTCGTGCGGGGCGAGATCGGCATCCATCCGCGCCCGCACCTGCGCGCGCTGCGCCGGTGTCAGGCGAGCGAAGGCTTCGCGGTGCATCTCCTCGATGCGGCCGGGGTCGGCCGTGCGCAGGAGGTAGTCGTAGCGGGCGATCGCGGCACGGTCCTCGGCCGACAGGGTCTCGGCGGACGCACCGGCGGGCGGGGGCGCGTACCGGCTGCCGGCGTCGGTGCCGGGAGCCGGGGCCGGCGCGGCCTGAGCGTCGGCTCGGCGATCACCGGTGACGGCGTCCGCGGCTGAGCGCACCATGTCGCGCCAGTCGCGACCGCCGCCGGCGGTGGGGCGTGAACCCGAGGCGGGACGCGAAGCCGAACCGGACGACGACGCCTTGTCGACGGCCTTGGACGCGAGGTCGAACAGACGGGAGAACGAGACCATGGGGTACCTCTCGACGGGCAGCGCGCGGCTGCGACTTGCGAAACCCAGCGTAGGCAAGGCTCCTTTGCGTTCCCTGAGTCAGCTCCCCGTCGCGCGCACGGCTGTCAGACCCGAGCGCACCGGCCCCCGCACGAGCACGTGCCCCCGGGCGAGGGTGACGCGGGTCCACGCGCCGCTCGTGCGAACAGCGGCGTCCTCGCCGCCGGCGATGAATCCGAGCGCGAACGCGGCGAAGGCCGTTCCGAGCGGGAGACCTCCGAGCGCCTCATCGGGCTGGC
Organism: Microbacterium sp.; assembly: GCA_029239635.1. Lineage (GTDB taxonomy): Bacteria > Actinomycetota > Actinomycetes > Actinomycetales > Microbacteriaceae > Microbacterium. Next base: position 876 of record JARBUN010000101.1, read on the forward strand.
CCCAGACCTGGGCGCGGACGAGCCGCACGACGTCCTCCCCCGCGTCCGCGGGCAGAGCGTCGGCGACGGCGGCGACCCCGTACTGGGCGCGGGAGGCCAGCACGGCGGCGTCGATGGCATCCGTCTGCTCCCATCCGCTCCGCGGGGGCGAGATGCCCGCCCAGGCGGGCGAGGTCGCGGTCTCCGGCAGGAGGACGGCGGAGGCGTCGTCGGGTGCCGGAAGCAGGGCGGATGCCTCGACGACGAGGTCGCATTCGAGTTCCGGGTCGATCGCGGAGACGCGCATCCCGAGCACCGTGGGCGTCGCGTCGAGGAGGCCGCGCGGCGCGAGCGGTGCGGCGGTCGTGGCGAGGACCCCGGAGGCGGCGCGCAGCCGCACCGTGCCGTCGCCCAGACGGATGGCCCGGGAGGCGAAGGTGAGCAGGTCGGCAGCCGCCTGCGGGTCGGGGAACAACAGGCGCGCGGACACCCGCCCTAAACTATCAAGCGGCGCGGGTCCGCTGCGCCGGAACGGGAGTCAGCGTGACCGACGCCAACGATCCCGTGGCGTCCCTCCTCGCGGTTCTCGACCTCCGCGATGCCGGCGCCCGGACGACCGAGGACATCTTCACGGGCGTGTCGCAGGCCATGCCCACCGGTCGGGTCTACGGCGGGCAGGTGCTCGCGCAGACCATCGTGGCCGCCTCGCGCACTCTCCCGCCCGAGCGGACGGTGCACTCGATGCACGGCTACTTCCTGCGCCCGGGTGATCCCACCGACGGCATCACGTTCTCGGTCGACCGCATCCACGACGGCCGGTCCTTCTCGACTCGGAGGACGCAGGCGTTCCAGTCGGGCGTGCCGATCTTCTCGATGATCGCGTCGTTCCAGGACGAAGACCCGGGTCTCGAGCACTTCGAGCCCATGCCCGAGGGCATTCCCCAGCCGGAGGACGCTCCGGCGCTGAAGGTCGACGCGCTTCACCCGATCAGCCGACGGATCCTGTCGGCGAGTCCCGTCGACGTCCGTCACGTCACGTCGCCGCTGTACGGCTCGGTCGAAGGACCGCACGTCCCGCGCCAGGCGGTGTGGATGAAGCTCCGCCGCGCCATCACCGATGATCCCGCCGTCCACCGCGCCGCGCTCGCGTATCTCAGCGACCTCACGATCCAGGAGTCGATCATGCGCGCCCACGGTATCGCCTGGAACGCGCCCGGACTGCGGGTCGCGAGCCTCGATCACGCGATGTGGTGGCACCGTCCGGGCCGTGTCGACGACTGGCTCCTGTACGTGCAGGAATCGCCGAACGCACGCGGTGGACGCGGGCTCTCGACCGGGCGGATCTACACGCGTGACGGCGTGCTCCTCGCGAGCGTCGCCCAGGAGGTCATGGTGCGGGTACCGCGCGACTGATTCCTGATGCCGGACCCCCGGCATCCGTTCGAGTCGTCGTCGTCTTCAGCTCCGGCCGGAGCGCCGGCGGTACTCGATGGGATCGCCTACGTAGGGCGCCCAGGCCGAGCGCTCGTTCTCGGTCCAGCGGATCGGCCGGCCACTCGCGGTGTCGACGAGCACCGTGACCACGGTCGCTCGGGCGTAGAGCACGGGCTCGGCGTCGCCCGCGGGGCTGTACACCTCGAAGCAGATGTCGGCACTCGAGCCGCCCATGGCGCCGATCCACATGCGCACGTCCAGCGGACGCTGGCTGTACGGGACGGGGCGAAGGTATTCGATCTCCTGCCGGGCGATGAGCGTGGCGCGGTCTCCCCCGCTCTCGAGGACGTCCATGTGGAACACCGCGGTCGGCAGGGGCTCGCCTTCGCCGTCGCTGAACCAGAAGGCGCGCAAGCGCGCCTCCTCGAGGAGCTTCAGCATCGAGGTGTTGTTGACATGGCCGAGCGCGTCCAGGTCGCCCCACCGCAGGTGGATCGGGACGTGCACCCGCGAGGGCCCGGCGGCGGCCGGACCCTCGTCGGGAGAAGCCGAGGCGGCGTTCTCAGTCACGCGTGAGCTTGCGATAGGTCGAACGCGAGGGGTTCGCGGCGTCGGCGCCGAGGCGCTCGATCTTGTTGGCCTCGTAGGCCTCGAAGTTGCCCTCGAACCAGTGCCACTGGTCGGGGTGCTCCTCGGTGCCCTCGTACGCGAGGATGTGCGTCGCGATGCGGTCGAGGAACCACCGGTCGTGCGTGATGACCACCGCGCAGCCGGGGAACTCGAGCAGTGCGTTCTCGAGCGAGCTGAGGGTCTCGACATCGAGGTCGTTGGTCGGCTCGTCGAGGAGGAGCAGGTTGCCGCCCTCCTTGAGGGTCAGGGCGAGGTTCAGACGGTTTCGCTCACCGCCGGAGAGGACGCCGGCCTTCTTCTGCTGGTCGGGGCCCTTGAAGCCGAACTTCGAGACGTACGCACGCGAGGGGATCTCGGTCTTGCCGACGGTGATGATGTCGAGCCCGTCGGAAACGACCTCCCACAGCGTCTTCTCGGGGTCGATGTTCGAGCGCGACTGGTCGACGTAGCTGATCTTGACGGTCTCGCCGATCTTGAGCGTGCCGCCGTCGAGCGGCTCGAGGCCCACGATCGTCTTGAAGAGCGTCGTCTTTCCGACGCCGTTCGGGCCGATGACGCCGACGATGCCGTTCGGGGGCAGGTTGAAGCTCAGGTTGCTGATGAGCGAGCGGTCGCCGAACCGCTTCTCGAGCTTCTTGGCGTCGATGACGATGCTGCCCAGACGCGGACCTGCGGGAATCTGGATCTCGTCGAAGTCCAACTTGCGCGTGCGCTCGGCCTCGGCGGCCATCTCCTCGTACCGGGCGAGACGCGCCTTCGACTTGACCTGGCGGCCCTTCGCGTTCGAGCGGACCCACTCGAGTTCTTCCTTGAGGCGCTTGGCGAGCTTGGCGTCCTTCTTGCCCTGGACGTCGAGGCGCTGGCCCTTCTTCTCGAGGTAGGTCGAGTAGTTGCCCTCGTACGGGTAGAGGTGACCGCGGTCGACCTCGGCGATCCACTCCGCGACATTGTCGAGGAAGTACCGGTCGTGGGTGATCGCGATGACCGCGCCCTTGTAGGCCTTCAGGTGCTGCTCGAGCCAGAGCACGCTCTCGGCGTCGAGGTGGTTGGTGGGCTCGTCGAGGAGCAGCAGGTCGGGCTTCTGCAGCAGCAGCTTCGCCAGAGCGACGCGACGACGTTCACCGCCGGAGAGGGGGACGACACTGGCGTCGGCGGGCGGGGTACGGAGCGCGTCCATCGCCTGCTCGAGCTGCGAGTCCAGATCCCAGCCGTCTGCCGCGTCGATCTCTTCCTGCAGCGTGCCCATCTCGGCGAGGAGTGCGTCGAAATCGGCATCCGGATCGGCCATGAGAGCCGAGATCTCGTTGAATCGGTCGAGCTTCGGCTTGATCGCGACGCCGTCCTGGATGTTCTCCAGCACGGTCTTGCTGTCGTCGAGCTCGGGCTCCTGCATGAGGATCCCGACCGTGAAGCCCGGGCTCAGCCGGGCCTCGCCGTTGGAGGGGGTGTCGAGCCCCGCCATGATCTTGAGGATCGTGGACTTACCGGCACCGTTCGGCCCGACCATGCCGATCTTGGCACCGGGGAGGAACGACATCGTGACGTCGTCGAGGATCAGCTTGTCGCCCACGGCCTTGCGCGCGCGGACCATGGAGTAGATGTATTCCGCCATAACTCCCTCAGTCTAGGGCCCGCAGGTGCGGCGGCTCGGCCCGGGACGCGCGGCCGACAGGCCACTCGCCGATGGCGTCGGCCTCATGCCGTTCGCGGTCGGTCGCTCCGTCACCAGTCGATCGGCCGGGTCTGTCCGATGAGGCAGTCGCCGGAGCTGAGCCCGGGGAGCACCGTGCTGACGGGCGTGCCGATCGAGGGGCCGACCTGCCCGACGAGGCACTGATCGCCCCACCGCACGGAGAACTCGATGCTCTCGGCGGGGTTCCCGATCGTCGATTCGTCCTGGGTGACCTGCATCGCCGCTTTGTCGAAGCCCGCCTGGACGAGCGCATCGATGTACGCCCGGCCCGAGACGGGAGTGGAACCCGCGGCCACGGTCGCGACGACCTGCGCGAAGTACGGCAGGTTGTCGGATGCCGAGCCCGCCGGGGCGAGCGTCGGGGCAGGAGCGCTGGTCGACGACGTCGGCGCCGCAGTGGCGGCCGGCGCTGTGGTCGCGGTGATCGGAGCCGGCGTCGGGGAGCTCCCCGTGCACCCGCTCAGGGCGAGGAGCGCGACCAGCGTCACGGGAGCGAGCAGACGACCAGCGGGACGAGACACGCGCTCGATTCTACGTACCCCGCCCGCCGGGGCTCGCCGCCCCTCGTCCGTGCCGCAGGTCGTCTGCGTCAGAACGGCGTGACGTCGGCGGTCTCGGGGAGGGCTTCGTTGCTCGCTTCTTCTTCCCTCGTGTCGTCCGACGACACGGACTGCTCGGCGCCCGTCGGGGTGGCCCACTCCTCCCTCGACGTCGCGGACGGGTCCGCCCGTTCGGCGCGCGCGGTGTCTGCTCGCGGCGTCCGTTGGAAACGCGTCACGCCCCAGCGAAGATCGTGCCCGATCGCTTCTGCGGTGACGTCCGCGCTCACACCGCGCTTGGTCTCGTTCTCCCATTCCCGCAGGCGCAATCGCCCCGTGACGACGACGCGCTCGCCTTTCCGGACCGAAGCGAGGGTGTTCTTGCCCAGCTCGCCGAAGACCGACACGGCGTAGTAGCTGGTGTGTCCGTCGATCCACTGACCGCGCTCGCGGTCGAACCGCCGCTCGCTGACCGCGAGACGGAACGCGGCGATCGAATCGCCACCGCGCGTCGTGCGTTCCTCGGGGTCGCCGACGATGTTACCGACGAGGCTGATGTGGTCGCTCATGATGGTGTCCTTTCCTCGGAGTGTGCGCTCCGGCATCCGTGTGCCCGACGGATACCGGAGCGAGGCCCACACTGCCCGGCACGCTGGGGGTGGCGGGAGGCAGAAGCACCGATCGGTGGAGGGTTTCGGAAGGTCGATCCGTGGGGAGGAGGGGCCGCGAGAAGAGCCGACGTCAATGTCGGAGGTTGGTCGTACCGTGACGGCATGAGCACCGCACTGTGGAACGACCTCGCCCCGGCACCGCGTCCGGCCGGGTGGGGCGCGGCGACGCACGTCGCCGCCGGCCTGTGGCGCATCGCGGATCCTCGGGGCATCGTGGTCGGTCACGTCCGGGCCACGGCGTCCGAGCGCGGGTGGCGCTACGCGGCCGAGCGGTTCCACGCGGCGTCGGGGGCGTTCCGGCGACTCGGCGAGTTCTGGTCGGCCGCCGAGGCCCTCGAGTGCCTGAGGTACGCGCGGTGATGGATGTCGAGCGTGAGCGCGCGGGCGTGCTCACACGACGGCGGACAGCTCGCCGAGGCGCGTCGTGTGGCTCTCACCCCGCACATCGGCCCATGCCGCCTGGAGCACACCGACAGCACGCTCCAACGTCGCCGGCGGCGCGGTGAACGGCATCCGGAGCTGTCTGTCGTGGCCGCCCTCGGTCGCGAAGCGCGACCCGGCTGAAAGGAACAGTCCGCGCGACCGCGCGTTCATGACGAGAGGAGTACTGACCGGCTCGCCGATGCCGAGCCACAGCGACACCCCTCCATCCGGCGTCGGAATGTCCCACTCGCCGAAGGTCGAGCGCAACGCCTGCACGAGCGCGTCTCGGCCGGTGCGGAGCAGGGCACCCCGTTGAGCGGCGATCTCGTCGAGGCGCGGCAGAAGCAGCGTCGCGACAGCCTGCTCCACCTCCGGCGTCCCGAGATCGTGGACGGGTCGTCCACTGGCGAGTCGGCGAACGATGTCGGCCTCTGCCCGGACCCAGCCCACGCGGAGGCCGCCCCATACCGTTTTGCCGAGCGAACCGATGCGGATGACGAGGTCCGATTCCGGGAACCTCGTGCCGCTCCCCCGGCGATCGATGTTGAGTTCGGCGGTTGTCTCGTCGAGGACGAGGAACGTGCCTGTGGCCTCGGCCCCCGCGACGAAGGCCGACACCTCCGCGGGCGACATCGTGCGCCCGGTCGGGTTCTGAAAGTCCGGCATGAGATACGCCAGCGACGGGAGCGTCCGGGCGAACGTCTGCGCCGCCCGGTCGAGATCCCACCCGCTTCGCGCCGAAACCGGCACACCGACGAGCCGAGCACCGATGTAGCGGAAGGCTTCCGCGGCGTGCGGGTACGTCGGGGTCTCGATGAGCACACGATCGGCGCGGTTCAGCAGGACCGACGCCACCAGATGGATCGCGCTCTGGGCTCCGGTCGTGACGAGGATCTGATCGGCGGTGGTGGGGATACCGCGCTGAGCGTACCGACCGGCGATCGCCTCGCGGAGCTCGAGGGATCCGATCACGTCGTATCCCGAGCGGGCGACGAGCGCGCTGGCATCCTGAAGGACCTCCGCCATGACCGCGGGCAGTCCCGGCCACGCCGCCGGGCTCGCCTGTTGCAGGTCGATCGCGTCCGTGTCTGCCCGCAGGCCGCCCGGATCGTTCCGCGGCAAGGGCCGCGTGATGCTGCCACTGCCCCGAAGGCTCTCGATGTGGCCGGTGTCCCGCAGGCTGCGGTAGGCGGCCGCCACCGTGGTCCGACTCAGCGCGAGCGCGGCCGCGAGCTCGCGCTCGGCGGGAAGGGCGGTGCGCGGCGCGATGCGGTTGTCGAGACACAGCAGTCGTACGGCGTCAGCCAGCGCCTCATATGCCGGGCCGTTGCCGCGCCAGCCCCCCAACGCTTCCGCGAGCGCTCGCGCGGAGATCCGAGAGTCCATGAGGCCACAGTAGGCGAATTGGCATTAATGAGAGAAGCCAATCCGATGATTGGATCTCTCCATGCCCGAACGCATCCTTCGCCTTCTCGTCGGCCTGATCGCCTACGGCTTCGGCTGCGCGCTCACCGTCGCCGCCGGTCTCGGAGTCGACCCCTGGACGGTCTTCGCCGAGGGACTGGCACGTGTCACCGGCATCGGGGTCGGTTGGATCACGAACATCGTGGGGCTCGGAGTCCTCCTGCTCTGGATCCCCCTCCGGCAGAAGCCCGGGGTCGGCACCGTCGCCAACATCCTGCTGGTCGGCACCAGCATGCAGGTCGCCCTGGGTGCCGCCTGGGCGTCGAAGGAAGCGTCCTGGTGCTCGGCTGGCTCCTGGGGGGAACGGTCGGCATCGGAACAGTGGTCTTCGCGCTCGGGATCGGCCCCCTGGTTCACCTCGCTCTGCCGCTCCTCGCGTCCCGCGAACGCACCCCCGCTCCGGCTCACGCGTGACGGCGCGTCCGCACCGCGCGTGGCCCTAGGCGGGAACGCGCGGTGCGGATCCGTCAGTGCTCCCGGAACTCCGGGCGGTCGCTGCCGGGCTTGAGGTGCGAGTGCAGGGCGTTCTTCGCGATCTCCATCGTGGGATACACCCCGAGCGGCTCGTCCTTGCCTGCCATGTGGACGCCGTAGCCGTGAGTGCTCCTTTGCTCTCGATGGCGGCAGAGTACCTCCGGGCGGGCGACGGGACCAGGGGGTCGACGCGAGCCGGTGTGACGGTGGGCGAACGCGGCGATATCCTGGTCGACGACCCCCAGTAGCTCAGTGGATAGAGCAGCGGCCTTCTAATCCGCCGGTCACACGTTCGAATCGTGTCTGGGGGACACGGCTTCGGTGTCGGACCCCCTCACTAGACTGGAGGGATGGTAGGCGCCTCCACGAATGACCGGCTCGTCTGGATCGACTGCGAGATGACGGGCCTCGACCTCGCGGTCGACGAGCTGGTCGAGATCGCCGTCGTCGTCACGGACTTCGAGCTGAACGTGCTCGATCCGGGCTTTCACATCGTGATCAAGCCCGACGCTTCGGCGATGGAGAACATGGGCGAGTTCGTGACCGAGATGCATCGCTCGTCGGGCCTCCTCGACGAGATCCCGAACGGGGTGAGCCTCGCGGATGCCGAGTTCCAGGCGCTGGAGTACATTCAGCGCTTCGCCCCCGTCGAAGGCAAGGCTCCTCTCGCCGGCAACACGATCGGGACCGACCGCATGTTCCTGGCCAAGTACATGCCCCGCGTGGATCGCTGGCTGCACTACCGGAACGTGGATGTCTCGAGCATCAAAGAGCTGTCGCGCCGGTGGTACCCGCGCGCCTACATCCACGCGCCGGCGAAGAACGGCGGGCACCGCGCCCTCGCCGACATCCTCGAGTCCATCCGCGAACTCGCCTACTACCGCGAAGCGGTTTTCGTGCCGCAGCCCGGGCCGACGAGCGACGAGGCGAAGGCCGTCGCCGCATCGGCCGTGTCGTCGTTCGCGCACGACCTATGACATAATTGTTCAGTTGTCCGCTGCGGTGGACACATGGTGGCTATAGCTCAGTTGGTAGAGCACCGCGTTGTGGTCGCGGGGGTCGCGGGTTCAAGTCCCGTTAGCCACCCCACTCCCCC
>JARBUN010000102.1 GCA_029239635.1 Microbacterium sp.
GGCAGAGTCCTCTGGTGCTGTGATTCGGGTGAAGGGTCGGCGCCGTTGCCGTCTTCGACCCTATCGCCGTGGGCGGGAACGGTGCCACACGGCGACGACCGGGACTCCGGATGCCGCGTACCCGGCCCCGCGACCCCGGCCGCGCGATCCCCGCCGCGAGCGACCCCGTCAGGCACGAACCCATCCTTCGTCGACGCGCACCCATTCCTGCATCGGCGCCGAGGGCTCGACGGGCGTGAACCAGAATGTCTCATCCGGTCCCCACCCGGCCACGGTGCTCGCGCCCAGATCACCGAGGTCGATCACCCGCCCGGAGGTGGCGAGGTACCCGGCCACGCTCAGGTGCACGCCGACCGCCTCCCGCGCGACGGCGGCCCAGTCGGGCTGCACCCACATGCCCTCGCGCCCCGTCGTCCATCGCCAGACGTTCTGTCGACTGGCGGTCACGGAGAACGGATGCCGGTGGCACAGCGCCGCCCAGGCATCGGGGCCGTCGATCTCGATGACGCCGCCGACCGGGGGCGCGATGGGCTGGACGAACGCCGAGCTCCAGCCGAGGGAGTCTTCGACGAGGACGAGACCGGCCGGGCCCGCCGATCCCCGTGTGCACGTCGATCGCGGCAGGCGGGACGCGGGGGTCGACCACCACGAACCGGACAACCGCGTGTTGTCGATCTGCTGCGCGAACCGGGTCTCCTCCGCGGCCTGGTCGTCACGCCACCGCGTGGTGATCTCTTCGGGGGTGTCCGCCGACGGACGCTCCCCCTCCCATCGCACCGTCGCCTGCGCGTCCCGTGCGAGAGGACTCCCCCACCAACCGGTACCCGGGGCATCGACGACCGCGGCGGCCACCCGCTCGAGCACCGGCCGGAGCTCTTCCGTTGCGGCGAGCACATCCTCGCCGGCGGGCGGCTGCCAGTATGCGGCGAGGTCGACGGCGATCGTCAGAGCCTCGTCGAGGAGATGCTCGGACATCTCGGGGATCGTGACGCGCTCCAACGCCGCGGCAGCCTCGGCGGGCGACACCTCGGGCTCCGTGAACGGCGACCCGTCGCTCGTGGCGGCGAGGACGACACCGGGGTTCTCGGCCAGCGCCCGCGCGGCCCAGGACACGGCCCACGTCGCCTCGACGGCCTCGAGATGCTCGGGCGCCAGGCGCAGGATCTCCAGGCATAGTCGGCGGCCTCGCGGGCCGGCGAGAAGCGTGTCGACGGTGAGGGGCATGCCCCGACCCTAGCGAGGGGCACCGACAGGGGCGCCCGGGGCGCCCTCCGAGCAGCCGGGGGGCAAAGTGCGACCCACACCCCCTCGCCGAGCTCAGGCACCCGCACGCACACGAGGACCCGCCGGAAAGCGCGAACGCCCCGGAGCCGAGATCCCGGGGCGTTCGAGAACCGACGGCTCAGGCCGCGCCGAGTGCCTGGCGCAGCAGGTGCATGAGCGCCGAGAGCTGCACCGAGTCGCTCGAGCCGGGCTCGATCGCCTGGCCGTCGAGGGCGCGCGCGGCGAGCCCCTCCTTCGAGTCGATGAGCTCCGCGATCTTCGTGTCGATCGTGTGCGCGGCGATGATGCGCCACGCGGTCACGGGCTCCTCCTGGCCGATGCGGTGCACGCGGTCGATCGCCTGCGTCTGCTCGGCGGCGGTCCAGGAGAGCTCCGCGAGCACGACGTTGGACGCGGCCTGCATGTTCAGGCCGACGCCGGCCGCGGTGAGCGAACACACAGCGATCCCGACGTCGGGGTCGCTGTTGAACGCGTCGATCGCGGCCTGACGGGCTGTCGAGGTCTGCTCTCCGCGCACCGACACCGCCTTCAGCCCGGATGCCTTGAAGTGGGCCTCCGCGGCATCCATCACGTCGATGTGCTTGGCGAAGAACACCACCTTGCCGACCGAGCGCTGCAACTGCACGGCGTAATCGGCCGCGAGGTGCGCCTTGGCCTGACCGATGCGGCGGACCATCGTGAAGACGTTCTCGCTGCCCGAGCCCGCGGCCTTGCTCTCTTCGAGCTCGCCGTGCGCGACGAGACGCACGATGTCCTCGTCGATCTCGCCGGGGGCGAGGCCCCGGTCGCCGCGCGCCTCGAGGATGCGGCGGTACTTCGCCGCGAGGCGGGCACCGAGCTCGCGCTCGGCCTGGCGGATCGAGCGGCCGTATTCGTCGTCGAGCTCGACGGGGAGGTCGGCCACGAGCTTGTCGGGGAGGTCGGCCGCGACGTCCTTCTTCTTGCGCCGCACGATGCCCATGGAGATGACGGCCTCGCGCGCCTCGGGGTAGAACGCCTTGTCGGCGGGCGTCAGCCCGGTGGCATCCAGCTTCTCCATCAGCTCGGGGCCGGGCTTCTCGCCGTTGGTCCAGCCGAGGAAACGCCAGATCGCGTCGAAGTCCTCGACGTCGTTGATCAGCGGGGTACCGGTGAGGGCGAGCATGAGCGGGTCGCGGGTCTGCTGACGGACACGGGATGCCAGAGCCAGCACGTTCTGCGAGCGCTGCGACGTGAGGTTCTTGATGAAGTGCGCCTCGTCGACCACGACGCCCTTTCGCGCGCCCAGTTCATCTTCACGACGTTCGGCACGACGACCAGCAGCGGATACGCGTCGGCGACGGAGGCGGCGAGCACCGACTCGGCCGTCTTGCCGAGACCCGGCTCGTCGGCGAGCAGGAACGAGCGATGCCCCAGACGCACGGCCTCGAGGAAGCGCGACTGGTGCGGCATGACCTCGAGTCCCCGCGGGGAGAGCCGGTCGAACTCGGGGACGGGCGGCAGTTCCATGCTCGCGGCCGACCCGCCGGCGCCGGTCTCGAACGCCTTGTACAGCGGGCCCATGAGCTCCCAGCCGTCGAGGCGGCGGCGCGGGGCGTCTCCGGATCTTGGGCGCGTTGTCGGTGATGATGAGCTCGTCGGGCGGCAGTTCGGCGCCGGACTCGAGCAGCCAGTCGCGGCGCATGCGTCTCGCGACGGGCGAGGTGGCCGCGTCGACCTCGAGCAGCTGGATGAGCGAGGTGTCGCGCGCGGCGGTCTTGGCGAGGATCGTCGCCACCCCGTCGAGGCGCTTGAGCAGCTCGGCCCGAGCAGCGTCGGTGATCTCGGTGTCGGCCTTCACCCGGGCGCGCTCCTCGCGGACGAGGAAGGCGATCACCTGGAACTTGACGCGGTTCGTCGGCCCGAGCTTGCCGCGCTGCGCTTTGGCCTCGACCTCGCGCACCTTGCGCGCGAGGATCGGGATGACGGGGGCTTCGTCGTCGCGTCGCGAGGACGTGGTCTTCCTGCGCCGTTGGCTCGAGCCTCGGGACGCGGTTGCCGTGGTCGGCATGCTCCTCCTGAGCGTGTCGTCCGAACACCTGTCCGGAACGTTCCGGCGCGAGGCCGGCGGATCGGTGACCCCGGAGAACATCGCGCGGCACGCCGCCTGGGCGGCGGTGCCGGCGACCCGCGACGCGTCTACACCGGAACGGCTCGCGAGAGCGCGGATGACGGGGTCGACACCATTCTAGCGCGCGGAGAGTCGCACCGCGTGAGCTGTGGACAACTCGCCCGCGACTCCATCCCCCGTTCGGGGCGCGTTCTCCCGTTCGGGGCGCGAAACGCGCCGCCCCAAGCGCCGAAATGCGCCCCGAACCCGGGGACAACCCGCCGCGGCCCCGCACCCGACCGCGGCGGAGGCGTCAGGCCGCCCGCCGCAACCGCAGGCTGTTCAGCACCACGAACACGCTCGAGAACGCCATCGCCGCGCCCGCGATCATCGGGTTCAACAAGCCCAGGGCGGCGAGCGGGAGCGCGGCGACGTTGTACGCGAACGCCCAGAACAGGTTGCCGCGGATGACGCGCATCGTGCGTCGACTGAGCGCGACCGCGGTGACGATCCCGCGCGGGTCGTCGCGCATGAGGGCGATGTCGCTCGCGTGGAGGGCGGCATCCGTCCCCCCGCCCATGGCGATCCCGAGATCCGCGGATGCCAGGGCGGCGGCGTCGTTGACCCCGTCACCGACCATGGCGACCGTGCGCCCCTCGGCCCGCAATGCCGCGATCTCCTCGACCTTGCCCTCCGGAAGGACCCCCGCGCGCACCCGTTCGATGCCGAGCTCGGCGGCGACCGCGCGCGCGATCCGCGGGTTGTCTCCGGTCAGCAGCACCGGCTCCAGCCCCATCTCGCGCAGGCGCGCCACCGCCTCGGCGCTCTCGGGTCGCACGGTGTCGGCGATCTCGATCACGGCACGGGCGCGCATCGCGCCCCCGGCATCCGCCCAGCCCACGACCACGACCGTGCCGCGCTCCTCGCCCTGCTCCACCGCCGCGGACAGGTCGGGCGTCAGGGTGTCCCCGCGTTCGACGATCCATGCGGGGCGCCCCGCGGAGACCCGCACGCCCTCGACCGTGCCGATCACACCTCGTCCCGCGATCGCCTCGAGGTCGGTGGCGGTCGGGCCCTCCCCCGCCGCCGCGACGATCGCGGCGGCGACCGGGTGCTCCGACCCGCGTTCGACCGCGGCGGCGCGGGCGAGCACGTCGGCGGCATCCTCCCCCTCGGCGGGGACGACGCGCGCGACGCTCATGCGTCCGCTCGTCAGGGTGCCGGTCTTGTCGAGCACGATCGTGTCGATCCGCTCGGCGGACTCGAGGGCTTCCGGACCGGTCACGAGTACCCCGAGCTGTGCACCGCGGCCGGTTCCCACGAGGATCGCGATGGGGGTGGCGAGCCCGAGCGCACACGGGCACGCGATGATGAGCACGGCGACCGCGGCGGTGAACCCGGCCGCGAGCGGTTGCCCGGCGATGATCCAGGCGACGAGCGTCAGCAGGGCGAGCACGATGACGACGGGCACGAAGACGCCCGAGATGCGGTCGGCCAGACGCTGCACGCGGCTCTTGCCGAGCTGCGCGTCCTCGACGAGGCGGGCGATGCGGGCGAGCCGTGTCTCCTCACCGACCCCGCTGGCCCGCACCGTGAGCCGGCCTCCCGCGGCGATCGTCCCGCCGGTGACCTCGGAACCTGCCGCCACCTCGATCGGAACCGACTCCCCCGTGAGCATGCTCTCGTCGACCGACGCTCGTCCGTCGAGAACCACGCCGTCGGTGGCGACGACGCTGCCCGGGCGGACGACGAACACGTCCCCCACCGTCAACTTGTCGACGGGGATGCGCCGCCCGTCCGCCAGCTCGGCCTCGCGCGCCCCGAGGTCGAGGAGCGCACGCAGCGCCGCCCCGGCGCGGCGGGTCGAGCGCTGCTCGATGAAGCGACCGAGCAGCAGCAGCACCGTCACCGCCGCGGCGACCTCGAAGTAGACCACCGCGCTGGCGTCGTGGACGGGCCCGAAGAGCATGACCTCGTGCCGGATGCCGATGCGCCCGGCGTTGCCGAAGAACAGCGCCCACACGCTCCACAGGTACGCGGCGAAGGTGCCGAGCGTGATGAGCGTGTCCATCGTCGCGGCGCCGTGGCGCGCGTTCCGCAGGGTCGCGCGGTGGAACGGCCAGCCGCCCCACAGCACCACCGGCGTCGCCAGGAGGAGCGAGACCCACTGCCAGCCCGGGAACTGCCACGCCGGCACCATTCCGAGGGCGACGACCGGGATCGCGAGGACGGCCGACACGAGCAGTCGGGTGCGCAGCGGCGTCGCTCCGGGCGCGTCGGCGGTGTCGTGGACGTGCCCGCCGTGGTCGTCAGGGCCGTGGCCCTCCGCACCGTGGTGGACAGCGCTGTGGTCGTGCGGTTCGGGATCGCCGCCGGTGAGAGCGTCCACCGCGCCGCCCGGCGCGGGAACCTCGATCGGGCTCGCGTCCGTCGTCGGCGGCGGGACGGATGCCGCGACGCCGGGCATCGCGGCCCTTGCGACGCCCCGCGTCCGCACGGTGGCGTCGTACCCGGCGGCACGCACCGCGTCGACGAGCGTTGCGGTGTCGAGCTCGGCCGGGTACCGCACCCGCGCCGTCTCCGTCGCGAGGTTCACCGCCGCCTGCACTCCCTCGACGCGCCCCAGCCGCTTCTCCACCCGGGCGACGCAGCTCGCGCACGTCATGCCCTCGATGTCGAGCACGGCCTCGACGACCCCGTCGCCGGTGGCCGCCCCTGGGGGTATTCCGAGATCGGGACGAAAATCGGACGCGGGATCCGCGCGCGACCCTACGCTGGACGGATGAGCGACGCGATGACGAAGGAGCAACGGGTGGTGCTCACCGTCGCCGTGCTCGCGTCCTTCGTGTCGTTCCTCGACGGCACGGTCGTCAACGTCGCCCTCCCCGCCATCGCGCGCGATCTCGGCGGGGGCCTCAGCACGCAGCAGTGGGTGGTCGACGCGTACCTCGTGACGCTGGGCGCCTTCATCCTCGTCGCCGGGTCGCTCAGCGACGTGCTCGGGCGTGTGCTGGTGCTGCGCATCGGCCTGATCGGGTTCGCGGTGACCTCTGTCGCGATCGCGGCGGCCCCGACTCCCGAGTTCCTCATCATCGCGAGAGCGCTGCAGGGGGTCGCGGGGGCCCTCCTCGTCCCCAGCTCGCTCGCCCTCATCACCTCGACCTTCCGCGGGACGGCCCAGGCCCGCGCGATCGGCATCTGGACGGGCGCGACCACCATCGCGATGCTCGCGGGACCGCTGGTCGGCGGCCTCTTCGTCGACACGCTGTCGTGGCGCCTGGTGTTCCTGGTGAACGTGCTGCCGATCGGGGTGACGATGTGGCTCCTGATCCGCCTCGGCCACGCCGACCACCGCCGTCCGGGAGCCCGGGTCGACATCCTCGGCGCGGTGCTCTGCGCCGCCGGTCTCGGCGGCATCGTGTTCGCGCTCATCGAACAGCCGAATCTCGGATGGTCGTCCCCGCTGATCTGGATGCCGGGAGTCCTCGGCATCCTGTCGTTCGCGGGGTTCCTGGTGCGCCAGCGTCTCGCCCGACAGCCGATGATGCCGTTGGGGCTGTTCCGTTCCCGGAACTTCTGGGCGGGCAACCTCGCGACCGTCTTCGTCTACGCGGCACTGTCGCTGAACGGCTTCGTCGTCAGCGTCTACCTGCAACAGGGGGCGGGGTTGCCGGCGACGCTGGCCGGTCTCGCGTCACTGCCGAGCACGGTGCTCATGATCGTGTTGAGCTCGCGCATGGGCGCCCTGGCCGGGAAGTACGGGCCTCGGCTGTTCATGACGGTGGGGCCCCTGGTGATGGCGGCGGGAGCGCTTCTCCTGCTGAACGTCCGCTCGGACTTCGACTACTGGACGCAGGTCCTGCCCGGCGTCGTCGTCTGGGGCCTCGGACTCACCGCGACCGTGTCACCCCTCACCGCCGCAGTCCTCGGCGCGATCGAGAGCGAGCGCTCGGGCATCGCCTCCGCGGTGAACAACGCCGTCTCGCGCGTGGCCGGACTGCTCGCGATCGCCGCGGTCTCGGCCGTGGTCGGCGGCTCGCTCGACCTCGAGGGATTCCACCGGGCCGCGATCTTCGCCGCCGTGCTGATGCTGCTCGGGGCCGCGGCGTCGTTCCTCGGCATCCGTAATCACCTGTCGCGCCGCGACTGAGCGACCGCTCACCGTGCGTCTCCTGGCGCGGGAGGCCACACGGGGCCGTGGAACACGCCCCGACGCGGGTGTCTCAGCGCAGGATCTCGCGCGCGCGCTCGACGTCGTCGGCCATCTGCACGAGCAGGGCGTCGATGCCGTCGAACGCGGTCATTCCGCGCACGCGTTCCACGAAGCGCACCTCGACGTGGTGTCCGTAGAGGTCGAGGTCGGTCTCGTCGAGGACGTACGCCTCGACCTGGCGCGCATGCACGTCGTCGAAGGTCGGGTTCGTCCCGACGCTGATCGCGGCGGGATAGCTGATGCGTCGTCCGCCCTCGACGTCGGCGAGCCACCCGGCGTAGACGCCGTCGGCAGGTACGAACCCCTCGAGGTCGGGCGAAAGGTTCGCGGTCGGATACCCGAGCTCTCGTCCGCGCTTCAGCCCGTGGACGACCTCGCCCCACACCGAGGGAGCACGACCGAGGAGGCGCGCGGCGGTCGTGACATCTCCTGCCGAGAGCGCCTCGCGGATCCACGTCGACGACACGCGCCGGTCGGCGTGCACCGCGCGGACGTCGTCGACCACGTCGACGCGGAAGCCGTGCTCCGCCCCCATGCGGATCAGCAGGTCGGGGTCGCCGGCCCCGCCCGCGCCGAAACGGAAATCGCGTCCCACGAGCACCGTGCGGGCCTGCAGCGCGTCCACGATCACGCGACGCGCGAACTCCTCGGCGGGCACCGCCGCGAGGGCTTCGTCGAAGGTGAGCAGAAGGGTGGCATCCACTCCGGCCCGATCGAGCAGGTCGAGCTTCTGGTGCGGGCCGATCACATCGGGAGGGCACCGGTCGGGACGCAGCACGCTCAGCGGATTGCGGTCGAACGTCACCGCGACGACCTTCGCCCCGTCGGACGCGTCGACCCGGGCGCGGTCGATGACCGCACGGTGGCCGGTGTGGACGCCGTCGAACTTTCCGATCGCGACGACGGACGGACCGAAGTCCGGGGGCACCTCCGCGGGGTCGCGGAAGACGATCACGATGCCGTCCGACGGTGGCGCGTCAGCCACCAGAGCCCGAGGAAGGGCAGCACGAGGGGGATGAAGAGGTAGCCGTAGCCGTACACCGACCACACCGTGGGGTGCTGGAACAGCGCGGGGTCGACGAGGCTCAGCGTGCCGACGACGAGCACGCCGACGAGCTCGAAGCCGATCGCCACCCAGGCCACGCGGTACCAGGCCGGTCGCCCCGAGAAGATGAGGGCGAGGGTCGCGAGGATGTAGACGACCGCGGCGAGCGCCGACAGCGAATACGCCAGGGGGGCGTCGTCGAACTCGCGCACGATCTGCACGAACGAGCGGCCCGTGGCGGCGAGCGCCATGATGCCGTAGACGACGACGAGGACACGGCCGATGCCGGTCATCCCCCGGGTACGGGTGGGAGTGGTGGATGCCATGACTCGACGATTCTAGTTGGCCCGCGCGGGCGCCGCGGGGCGTCCGCTCTCGCGGCAGGTGACCAGAACAGGCGGCGGCACGAGAACAGGGCGTTCGGCCGAGAGGGAGCCTGTTCTCGACGCATCCCCTGTGCTCGTGACGGGCCGGGGCACGGCATCCGGAGTCCTCAGGCCAGCTGCACCGTCCAGATCACGTGCATGCGCCACACCATCACGGCGACCGCGAGCGCGGCGACGCCCATGATCACCGTGCTCCAGCGGCTGCGTTCGATCAACGCCCACGCCGCGCCCGCGACGGGCACGAGCGCGGCGGAGACGAGGTACGTCCAGAACTCCAGCAGGCTGCCCGAGGGCGGGTTGCCCGCGAACGGCGCGATGATCGCGACCACGATCTGCACGATGAGGAGCAGTTCGATCAGCGCGAGGGAGCCGACCGTCACGTCCCCCGGACGTCGTCCGATGAGGCCGGCGACGATGGCGACGACCCCGGCGAGCACCGCGACACCCACCTGCGCGAGCGTGAACCACAGGATCATCGGGAGGCCTCCTCGGGCATGTTCATGACGCTCTTCAGCTGTGTGCCACGCTTCTCGACGATGCCCACGAGCCGCCCGTCGGGGTCGATCGCCGCGGCGACGGGTCCCGTCAGGCGTCCTCCCCCGTCGATGCGCTTGCCGTGCCGCAGGTCGCGCGCCTCGTCTTCCCCAACGGCGATCGCCCCGACGACGACGGACGCGGCCGTCGCCGGGTTCACCAGACGCTCCTCAGCGATGTCGTCGACGGATGCCGCTGCGGAGACGTCGAACGACCCGATCCGCGTGCGGCGCAGCATCGTCAGATGCCCGCCCACGCCGAGGGCACGGCCGAGGTCGCGCGCGAGAGCGCGGATGTAGGTGCCGCTCGTGCAGTCGACGACGACGTCGAGTTCGATGACCCCGTCGCCGCGGCGCGTCTCGCGGACCTCGAAGTGCGAGACGGTCACCCGCCGGGCCTTGAGTTCGACCTGCTCCCCCGCGCGGGCGAGGTCGTAGGCGCGCCGCCCGGCCACTTTGATCGCCGACACGGTGCTCGGCACCTGCTCGATCTCGCCGGTGAGGTCGGCGATGCCGGCCGCGATGGCCTCGTCGGTCACGCCGGTGGCATCCGCCCGCGACGTCTCGATCCCGTCGGCATCGTCGCTGTCGGTCGCGATCCCGAGCAGGATCGTGGCCTCGTACGTCTTGTCGGCGCCGACGATGTAGGTCAGCAGCCGCGTCGCGCCTTCGACGCCGAGCACGAGAAGGCCCGTCGCCATGGGGTCGAGGGTGCCCGCGTGTCCGATCTTGCGGGTGCCGAGGGCTCGCCGCGCGCGCGACACGACGTCATGACTGGTGATGCCCCCCGGCTTGTCGACCAGGAGGATGCCGGGACGCACCATCAGCAGAAGTCCCCGAAGACCTGCACCGGGTGGGCGGGGTCGGAGTTCTCCACGATCGCCGAGGCGGCCGCTTTCGGCCGCGCCGTGGCGAGGTAGTGCTTCTCGGCATCCGGGAGTTCGGGACGCGGCGCACCGATCGGCGGGTTGCTCTCGAGCCACACGGAGTAGTTCCACAGGCCCCGCCGCTCGGTGGTGTGCAGGAATCGCCCGTCGACGAGGAGGACCGCGTCGCCCGCGCCCGCACGGAACGGCGCGACGACGCTCTCGCGCACGTCGAGCGCGGGGTCCTCGACGCTCGCACGCTCCACGACCGTGCCGTCTTCCGCGAGCACCGCGGCGAACCCGTCGGCGAAGGCCCGGGCGCGATCGGCATCCCATCCGTCGACGGCGACGACCACGCGCCCGGCGCGGGCGTTCTGCCGCATCAGGTCGCGCAGGCTCCGCTGCAGAGTCTGGACGGGGTTCTCGGGCGACGACATGCCCCCAGCCTACTTTTCGCCGCCGCGCCGGTCGGTCCCGCCGAGCCGCCCCGCGCCCCGCGGGGAACACCGCCACCGCTCGGAAACGCCCGCCGACGATTCTCGCGGGGCGCCCGGCCGTCCGCGGACTCGTAGGCTGAAGGGATGCCACAACTCGCCGCCCCGCTCATCGCGTGGTACCGCGACGCGGCGCGCGACCTTCCGTGGCGGCGCGAGGGGTTCGGTGCGTGGGGCACGCTCGTCAGCGAGTTCATGCTGCAGCAGACCCCCGTGAACCGCGTGATCCCGCACCTCGAGGCGTGGCTCGCCCGGTGGCCCACGCCCACCGACCTGGCATCCGCCCCTCCCGCCGACGCCGTGACGCAGTGGGCGAACCTCGGCTACCCCCGGCGCGCCCTGTGGCTGCACCGCGCCGCGGTCGAGATCCGCGATCGTCATGACGGCGTCGTCCCGCGCGATGTCGACGCCCTCCTGGCGCTGACCGGGATCGGCGACTACACCGCGCGCGCTGTCGCGGTCTTCGCGTACGGGGATCGGCATCCGGTCGTCGACACGAACACGCGCCGCGTCCTGGCCCGTGCCGTCGAGGGGCGCGCGCAGCCGGGCCCGCCGCATCGCCGCGACCTCGAGCGGATGGATGCCGAGCTGCCCGACGACATCGTCGCGTCGGCGATCGTGAACGCCGCCGCCATGGAGCTGGGCGCGATCGTCTGCACGGCCCGATCGCCGAAGTGCAACATCTGCCCGCTGGCCGCGCAGTGCGCGTGGCGTGCGGCCGGGTACCCCGAGTCGGAGGATCGCCGACGCCGGCAGGCGAAGTACGAGGGCAGCGACCGCCAGGCGCGCGGCGCGGTGCTCAAGACCCTGCGCGAGGCAGCTCCCGCTCCCGTGCCCGTGTTCGCGATCCTGCCGGACTGGCCCGACGCGCGTCAGCGCGATCGCGCGATCGACTCCCTCGTGGCGGACGGGCTGGTCGAGGCCGAGGACGACCTGCTGCACCTCCCCCGCTGACGGCTGCCCGCCTCAGGCGGACCCCGACGCCGCCTGCGCGGCCACCGGCCGGCGGTCGGGGCCGAGCTCGGCGGACAGACGCGCCGGGCGGAACTGCCCGAGCAGCACCAGGACGGCGACCAGGACGGCGAAGACGCCCCACATGACGGCTCCGAGGGGGGACATCACCGCCAACGGGGGCGTGGGCGCACCCGCGGCGAGGAAGAGCGCCACCATTCCGGCCGACGCGTTGAAGGCCCCGTGCGCGAACACCGCGGGCCACACCGACGCGGTGCGCAGGCGCGTCCAGCCGAGCAGGATGCCGAAGAACACGCACCCCACGATCATCAGGAGCACGCCGAGGGCGTTCGGTTCGGCGAAGTTGTAGCCGAGAAGGATCAGCGGCGCGTGCCAGAGGCCCCAGAAGGCGCCCGAGAGAAGAAGGGCGGGCCAGGTTCCCAGCGGGCGGAGGGCGGGCAGCAGCCAGCCACGCCAGCCGAGCTCCTCGCCGAAGGCCAGCGGCGCGTTGAACAGCGCCCCGAGCGGAATCGAGGCGAGCTGCACCACGACCAGCACACCCATCGGCGGGAGCGGGGTCCCCGCCGGCACGGCGTTCTGGAGCGTCTGAGCGAACCCCGAGAAGCCCACGAGGTCGAGCGTCAGGATGCCGGTGACCGACATCACGAAAAGCCCGAGCGCCACCAGGACGGGCGCCGCGAAGATCACCGCGACGCTCATCCAGATCGTCCGGGCCGCGGGGCGCAGCGGCCACATGCCGAGCTCGCGGAGGACGACGCGCGCCGGTCGCCGCCCGAGCGTGCGACGCTGCACGAGAAGAGCCGCCACGGTCGCCAGCGCCGGCGTGAACATCATCCCCGCCGCGACGAGCCCGAAGAAGGGGTCGCCGAGCCCCCGCCCACCGAGCCAGAGGGGAAGGGCGATCAGCCAGGACAGCACCAGCGATGTCACCGCGAAGACGGCGACGGCCGGCCAATCAGGTCGAGTCTGTGCGTGCATACGTCGAACGTAGAACGGGGGCCCAACGGACACCTCCCCCGCGAGACGGAGGTTCGCCCCGACCGGACGGGAACGGCCGGATGCCCTCTCCTGGGGTGGCATCCGGCCGTGTGGTCCGCGGGCTCAGGCCCGGTCGTCGGCTTCGTCTTCGGCTTCGTCGTCGCCCTCGTCTTCGTCTTCGTCTTCGTCGAGGGCGTCGTCCTCGCGCGGCTTGACGTAGGGGTCCGCCTCGCCGGCGTAGGTGGCGGAAGCGGCCAGACCGGCGACCGACTCGTCGCGCTCGCGCGCCTCGCGCAGCAGCGCCGAGATGTGGTCGGCGTTCTCGGGGATCGCGTCGAGGATGAACTCCAGCGACGGCGTGAGACGCGTGTTGAGGTTCTTGCCGACCTCGCTGCGCAGCATCCCGGTCGCGGACTTCAGCGCCGCCGCGGTGTCGTTGCGATGCGCCTCGTCGCCCATGACGGTGTAGAACACCGACGCGTGCTGGAGGTCGCCCGTGACGCGCACGTCGGTGATGGTCACGAAACCGAGCCGCGGGTCGCGCATCGTTCTTCATACCGCCGCGAGTCGAGTGCCCCGTGGCTCATCGCCGGGTGAGGGACCCGTTGGGCGACGCTGCACCCAGCGTAGGCCGGAGGGGGTGTGCATTCCTCCGAGCATCGGGGTAGGGGCCCCGCTCTGCTCGGGGGAATGCACACCCCCGCAGGCCGAAGCGGGAGCCGCGCCGATCAGCGCGACCCCCGCACGACGATCAGCCTCGCGGCTTCTCGACGAGTTCCGTCGTTTCGATCTCGTCACCGATCTGGATGTCGTTGAACTTGCCGAGACCGATACCGGCCTCGAAGTCCGTCCGAACCTCGGTGACGTCGTCCTTGAAGCGACGCAGCGACTCGATGGCGTTGTAGATGACGGAGTAGAACCGCACGTCGACACCCTCGCGGGCCGCACGCTCGCGGGCCTTCGTGTCGGGACGGACGTTGAAGCCGATCACGATCGCGTTGTCGATCGTGGCCAGGTTGATGTCCGACTCGGTGATCGCACCCACACCGCGGTGGATGATGCGCAGCTGGACACTGTCGTCGACCTCGATCTTGAGCAGCGACTCTTCGAGCGCCTCGACGGCACCCGACACGTCACCCTTGATGATGAGGTTGAGCGACTCGACCTTGCCCTCTTCAAGAGCGCGGGTGAAGTCCTCGAGCGAGATGCGCTTGCGGGCCTTGGCCAGCTGGGCGTTGCGCTCGGCCGCTTCACGCTTCTCGGCGATCTGACGCGCGGTGCGGTCTTCCTCGGTGACGATGAAGACGTCGCCGGCGCGGGGCACGGAGTTGAGACCCTGCACCGAGACGGGACGCGACGGGTAGGCCTCTTCGACCGCTTCGCCGTTCTCGTCCATCATCGCGCGGACGCGGCCGTACGCCGTTCCCGCGACGATCGCGTCGCCGACGCGGAGGGTTCCGGACTGGATGAGCACCGTGGCGACCGAACCGCGACCCTTGTCGAGCTTCGCTTCGATCGCGACACCGCGGGCCGCCTTGTTCGGGTTGGCCGTGAGGTCGAGACCGGCGTCGGCGGTGAGCAGGACCGCATCCAGGAGGGCCTGGATGTTGAGGTTCTGTCGGGCCGAGACGTCGACGAACATGACGTCGCCGCCGTACTCCTCGGCGACCAGACCGTACTCGGTGAGCTGCTGGCGCACCTTGGCCGGGTTGGCGTCGGGCTTGTCGACCTTGTTGACCGCGACCACGATCGGCACGTTCGCCGCCTGGGCGTGGTTCAGCGCCTCGACCGTCTGGGGCATGATGCCGTCGTCGGCCGCGACCACGAGGATCGCGATGTCGGTCACCTGCGCACCACGGGC
>JARBUN010000103.1 GCA_029239635.1 Microbacterium sp.
CAGCTCACGACGACCTCCTCGTCGGCCACGAGCCGCGCCGCCTGCCACACCCCCGCCGGAACCGTGTGCTGCAGCCGCTCCCCCGCCGCGAGATCCGCGCCGAGCACGATCGTGTGATCGAGCGCCGGCGATTCACCGTCCCCGCCGAGCGACAGAGCGAGCTTCCCCGGCCCGTGCCAGAGCCACACCTCGTCGCTCGTCACGACGTGCCACGCGCTCTCCTCCCCCGGTGTCAGCAGGTAGTGGATGCACGTCGCGGCGGGCCGCTCCCCCGCAGGCGTCTCGACGGCGTAGCCGCCCGTCCACATACGTCGGAACCACCCGCCCTCGGCGTGCGGTTCCAGGTCGAGCAGGACGGCGGTGGTGGGGCGGTCGTCAGTCATGGGCCGATACTCCGGTCTCTCGGGTGAACACAGCGGATGCCGACCGCACCACGCCGTCGATGAGGGTCGCGACCGCACGCCCGGCACCGTCGGTCGCGAGGTTCTCGATCGTGTCGTCGACGGCATCCACGTCCAGGTCGAAGAAGGCGAGGTCGGCGCAGCAGCGCGGACAGGTCGCGGCCGGTGTATCCCTGAGCCCGCGCGAGCCGATGCAGCGCCGCCACATCGGCCAGCAGGTCGAGAGAGGGACTGGATGCCGACGAGTCGGTGCCCACAGCCAGCGCGTTGCCCTCGATGAGGTACGCCGCCACCGGCGGCTCGTCGAGGCCGATGACGGCGTTGGACCGCGGGCACAGGGCCACGGTGGTCCCGCGGGCGCGCAGCGTGGCGCGGTCGCGCGCGGTCATGTACACGCCGTGGGCGATGTGGCAGTCGGGTCCGAGCACGCCGAGCTCGTCGACGAACTCCGTCGCTCCCGTGCCGAAGCCCTCGTCGCGCAACGCCTGGAAGCTCGCGGGCCGCCGCTCCCGCCAGGGCAGCGCCTCGCCGTGCTCGCGCTCGAACGCGGCCTCGCCCAGGTGGATGTGCAGGCGGCTCCCCCGCTCCCGCACGATGTCGGGGATCTCCAGGAGCGGCTCGACGTCGAGCGAGTACGGTGCGTGCGGCGACAGGCCCGTCCCGGGCGGTGAGGGCAGGGCGTCGAGCCGCGCCTCGACCTCCGCGCGGCCGCGCTCGGCCCACGCGGCGTTGGTCCAGCTCATCACCTCCCAGTAGGTGATGCCGTGCAGCTTCGCGTCGTGCAGCGCCGAAGCGGCCTCGACGTCGGTGACCACGTCGGCGACGGCGGTGGTGCCGGCGGCGATCATCGCGGTCGCGCCGGCTCTGGCATCCATTCCCCAGTCGTGCGGGGTCTCGTAGACGACCTGGAACGCCTGCGCCCAGTCGTCGAAGCCGTCGTACGTGCCCCGGCCCACCTCGGCCATGCCGGTGTACTGCAGGTGCGCGTGGGCATTGACGAGGCCGGGGGTGAGAACGCCCGACCAGTGCACCTCGTCGAAGGCGACGCCGCGTGTGCGCAGCTCGTGCACGACCCACTCGCGCTCCCCCACGTGCCGGATACGCCCGGCCGCCACCGCGATCGCCCCGCCGCGGATCGGCGGCGCGGTGATGGGGAGGACGAGGGATGCCGAATACACCACGACGCGCTCTTGCACGGCGTCAGCCTAGGGTCGCGGTGTGACGGGCGTGTGTCGCGCGGCGCGAAAAGGCCCCGCCCTGCCGAAGCAGGAGCGGGGCCGAATCGTGCGTCGCGAATTACTTCGCGGCGACCACCTGGAGGGTGATCACGGCGGTGACGTCGTCACGCAGGCGAACGGTCGCCTCGTGCTCGCCGACCGACTTGATCGAAGAGGTGATCTGGATCTTGCGCTTGTCGAGGTCACCGAGACCGGCAGCCTTGACGGCGTCGGCCACATCGGCGGTCTTGACCGAACCGAAGAGGCGACCCTCGTTGCCGGCCTTGACGGCGAGCTTGACGGTGTTCGACTCGAGCGTGTTCTTCAGGGCCACGGCCTCTTCGTGGTCGTGGATCGCGCGGGACTCGCGAGCGGCGCGGATCGACGCGACCTGCTTCTCGCCACCGCGGCTCCAAGCCACGGCGAAGCCCTGCGGGATGAGGTAGTTACGGGCGTACCCGTTCTTGACCTCGACAACGTCACCGGCGCTACCGAGCCCGGTGACCTCATTCGTGAGAATCAGCTTTGCCATCGGGTGCTCCTTAGCGGCCGGCGCCGGCGTAGGGCAGGAGAGCCATCTCGCGCGCGTTCTTGATGGCGCGGGCGATCAGGCGCTGCTCCTGCACGGAGACACCGGTGATACGACGGGCGCGGATCTTCCCGCGCTCCGAGATGAACTTGCGGAGGGTTGCGACGTCCTTGTAGTCGATGACGCCGACGCGGATCGCCTTCGCGGGGGCTGCGTTCTTTGCGCCCTTCCGCGGCTTGCGGCGGTCGCCAGTGGCCTTTCCAGCCATGCTTCCTTCTTTCGTGTGGTTCGGATGCCGGGCCGGTCACGCGGACCGGGGTGTGGCATCCGGAATTTCGGGGGTCGTCGTGCTCGAGAGAGCGCGGCGAAGATCAGAACGGGGTGTCGTCTCCGTAGGAACCAGGAGTGCTCCACGCGTCGGCGCCGCTGTTGCCGCTGTTCGAACCGGGCGTCGACCACGGCTCGTCGTTGGACTGCTGCACCTGCGGGCGCTGACCGCCGCCGCCACCGCCGCCGCCGGAAGCGGCACGGGTGACCTGGGCGGTCGCGTAGCGGAGCGAGGGGCCGATCTCATCGACTTCGAGTTCGATGGAGGTGCGGTTGTTACCCTCGCGGTCCTGGTACGAACGCTGCTTCAGGCGACCGGTCGCGATGACACGGCTGCCCTTCGTCAGCGAACCGGCGACGTGCTCGGCGAATTCGCGCCACACCGAGGCACGCAGGAACAGCGCCTCGCCGTCTTTCCACTCGTTCGCCTGACGGTCGAACGTGCGGGGAGTCGACGCGATGGTGAAGTTCGCGACCGGAAGACCGTTCTGCGTGTACCGCAGCTCGGGGTCGGCCGTGAGGTTGCCCACAACGGTGATGACGGTTTCGCCGGCCATCGTCGTTACTTCGCAGCCTTCTCGGCGGACTCGACCTTGCGGGGAGCGGCAGCCTTGCGAGCGGCCTTCTCCTCGGAACGCTTGGCTTCAGCGGCGACCTGGGCGATCGCTTCTTCGGCGCGGAGGACCTTGGTGCGCATGATCTGCTCGTTCAGCTTCAGCTGACGGTCGAGCTCGTTCGTGGCTTCGCTCGTCGCGACGAAGTTGACGACGGCGTAGATGCCCTCGTTCTTCTTGCGGATCTCGTAGGCGAGACGACGGCGGCCCCAGATGTCGACCTTGTCGATGGTTCCCCCATCGGCCGTGATGACCTTGAGGAATCCGTCGAGCTTCGGAGCGACCTGGCGCTCGTCGACCTCGGGATCGAAGATGACCATGAGTTCGTACTGGTGCGTCACTAACCCACCTCCTTCGGACTAGAACGGCTGACGGGCATTTCCCGGCAGCAGGAGGGTGTGGTGCACGTTGTCTCGGTCTTATACGCGCATGGGCGTCGCCAGACAACCTTCGTAGTCTAACGGATCCCGCCTCGCTCGGCGGAATCCTCCTGGGTAACGTGGTTCCCGATCACGACCGTGGGGGGACGGATGCCGGGGATTCGACCATTCGACGCACGTGCGCTCCTGGATCCCCTGGATCCCGCCGCAGCGAAGGCCTTCACCGCCCGCCTGCGCCAGGAGCGCCGCATCTCCGACGGCGGCAAGGTCGCCGCGATCATCGTCTACGTCGTGATGATCATCCTGATCGGCACCTTCTCCCTGGTGGGCCTCGTTCTGCTCATCGCGTTCGCGCCGGTGCTGAAGGAGGGTGCCCTCGTCGTCGGCATCCTGTTCGCGTTTCCGGCGCTCCTGTGCGCCGGGGTGATCGTCGCGGCCATCTTCTTCGGTCTACGCGGTGACCGCGTGGCGCAGGAACGGCGCTGGCGACTGGCGCGCTTCGCGCAGGCCGTGAGCATGGAGTACGTGCCGACGATCAGTCAACCGCCGCTGCCCGGCTCGATCTTCCAGCGCGGCAGCGGGCGAACGGCCGTCGACGTGCTGCGCGGGCGAGAGCCGCGATTCGTCGAGGTCGGCAACTACCACTACACGGTCAGCAACGGGAAGAACCAGACCACGGTGCGGTGGGGCTACATCGCGATCAAGCTCAACGTCCCGCTCCCCCACATCGTCCTGGACGCCTCGGGCAACAGCATCTCGCTGGGCACGTTCGACCGCGACCAGCACCTGAGCCTCGAGGGCGATTTCGACCGGTATTTCCGGCTGTACTGCCCGCAGGGGTACGAGCGCGATGCGCTCTACCTCTTCACCCCCGACGTGATGGCGCGCTTCATCGACAACGCGGCGGTGTTCGACGTCGAGATCATCGACGACTGGCTCTTCCTCTACTCCTCAGACGACATGTCGACCCTCGACCCCGGACGCTGGGCGTGGACCTTCTCGCTGCTCTCGGCCCTGCTCGACAAGCTCGCGCAGTGGGAGCGGTGGCGCGACGACCGGTTGCTCCCCGCGACGGATCCCGGGGTGCCGTGGGGACCCGGTGCGGCGGGGGCGCCGGAGACCCTCGGGCACGGCGCTGCCGAGGCGGGCGCGGTCTTCCCGGGCATGCCGGCGCCGGAGGGAGGGATGCCGGGAGCCGCGGCATCCACGCCCCTTCCCGTCGCGCCGCTTCCCCTGTCGGGTCCGCCCGGCGTCGCTCCCCCGGGGCGTCGCCTGCGCAGCGGCGTCCCGTGGTTGGTGCTCGGGATCATCGGGGGCGTGTTCGCTCTGGGGTTCGTGCTGATCGGGGCGCTGATCCTGCTCCCCGTCCTTTTCCTGCCCTGACCGGCACACCGGCGCCCGGGGACCGCCGCTCGGTAACCTGGGCCGCGCACGACGAGACGCTTCGAGGAAGGTGTGCCCGTGGCATCCGGAACTCCCCGCTTCGACCCGGGCCCCCTGACCGAGCCCGTCGACCGCGCCGAGGTGCGCGCGTTCACCGCAGACCTGAGGCGCCGCGGGGCGATGCGGGGACGGCTCGGCACGATCCTCCTGCTGGCGGGACTCGGCGCGCTCGGCGTGATCTTCGCGATCCCGGCCCTCCTCGGGTTGATCTACACGCTCGTCTCCGGCAGGAACACCGTGAACCCGGTCTCGATCTTCTTCCTGCTGTTCCTCATCGCCGCGATCGTGCTGATCGTCGTGGTCATCGTACGGAGCTTCGCGAACCGGGCCGAGCGGCACTTCCGGCTCGATCGGTTCGCCCGCGCCAACGGCCTGCAGTGGCGCGGAGACGTCGACGAACCGCGCCTGCCCGGCATGATCTTCTCCCAGGGTCACTCCCGCGAGGCCAGTGACGTCGTGAGCGGGCATCGTCCGCGGTTCCTGGAAGTCGCGAATTACCGGTACAAGACCGGCTCGGGCAAGAGCGAGACGACGCACAAGTGGGCGTACGTCGCGATCCGGCTCGACACCCCGCTCCCCCACATCGTTCTGGATGCCGTGGGCAACAACGGTCTCTTCGGGGCATCGAACCTACCCATCACCTTCACCGACGACCAGCGCCTGCGTCTCGAGGGCGACTTCGACCAGTACTTCGCGCTCTACTGCCCCGCGGGGTATGAACGCGACGCGCTGTATCTCTTCACGCCCGACGTCATGGCGCGCTTCGTCGACAACGCGGCCGCCCTCGACGTCGAGATCGTCGACGATTGGCTGTTCCTCTACGCGCGACGCGACCTGTCCACCCTGGACCCGCGGACCTGGGAGTGGCTGTTCACGACGGTGGCAGCGCTCGAGGAGAAGGCCGCGCAGTGGGCGCGGTGGCGCGACGAGCGGCTGGCGGCGCCGGCGGCCTCGTCGGTCATGCCCCTGCTGGTGCCGCCACCAGCGGGCGTCGCTTCGGGCGGGCGACGTCTGAAGACCCGCTTCTCGTGGGTGACGGTCGCGATCGGCGTGATCATCGTCGGGTACTGGATCGTGAGCATCGTGTCGGACGTGTTCTTCCGCTGACGCGCGCTCGCCCCGGGGCGGGCAGGGCGCTGTCAGTGCGCGGACCAGCCGCCGTCCATCGTGTAGCTCGCGCCCGTGACCATTCCGGCGTCGGGACCCGCGAGCCAGAGAGCGAGGGATGCCACCTCCTCGGGCTCCACGAGACGCTTGATCGCGGCATCCTGGAGCAGAACCTTCTCCAGCACCTCGGATTCCGGGATGCCGTGGGCTTTGGCCTGATCAGCGAGCTGTTTCTCGACCAGCGGCGACCGAACGTACCCGGGGTCGATGCACACGCTGGTGACGCCGCGCGGCCCGCCCTCGAGAGCCGTGGTCTTGGACAGGCCCTCGAGGCCGTGCTTGGCGGTCACGTACGCCGACTTATATGCCGAGGCGCGTATGCCGTGCACGCTGGAGACGTTGAGGATCCGACCGAAGCCGCGCTCGTACATCCCCGGGAGCGCGGCGCGGATCAGGAGGAAGGGTGCCTCGAGCATCAGGCGGAGCATGAATGAGAACCGCTCCGGATCGAACTGATCGATGGGGCTGACGTGTTGAATGCCGGCGTTGTTGACGAGGATGTCGACATCGAGACTCAGCTCCCGCAGCGCGACCGTGTCCGAGAGGTCGACCGCCCAGGCGTGGCCCCCTGTCTCTTTCGCCACACGTTCGGCAGCCTCGCGGTTGACGTCGGCCACGGTCACCTGGGCTCCGGCATCCGCGAATCTCCTCGCGATAGCCTCGCCGATGCCGCTCGCTCCCCCGGTGACGAGCGCCCGGTGCCCGGTCAGATCGATGCTCATGCGCCCTCCTTCGTGTGCCGAGTCTCGTTGCCGTCCCTTTCGTTGTCCAGGGACCGCCACTAGGGCACCGGGGAGGTGCCCCGTCCACGGGCGCTCCTGCGGCGCCGCGCGCCCGGCGCCGCACGCGCGATTCGGTGTCCGAAACACCCGGAGCGCTGCGAGAAGCGTCCGGGTGTTCTGGACACTCAGTGGGGGAGAAGGAGGCGCGGCGCGCCCGGAGCGCCGAGGAGACGATGCGCGACGAGTCAGCGCCGCGCGGGAACCTCGGGCTCGCCGAGCGAGAGCATCAGGCGGTTCGCCCAGCTGAAGAACGCGGCGCCGTTGACGGCGTCGACGATCGCGGCGTCGTCCAGCCCCGCGTCGCGCAGCCGGGCGACGTGCACCTCGCTCAGCGCCGGGGGAGTCGCGGCCAGAGCCGCGGATGCCGCGGCCACGGCGTTCCACTGCTCGTCGCCGAGGTCGGCGGAGACGCCCTCGTCGAGCAGGCGCTGCACGTCATCACGACGCCCCGACTCGCGCGTCGCGAACGCCGCGTGCACGGAGGCGCAGAACACGCAGCCGTTGAGCCGCGAGGCGGTCGCGGCCGAGAGCTCGCGGGCCGCGCGCGGGAGGCCGCCATCGGTGTTCGTGAAGATGTCGAGGTCGGTGAGGGTGCGGGCCTCGAGCGCGGCGGGATCGCGGGCGAGCAGCCGGAAGTACGGCATCGCCGCGCGCGCCGGCTCGATCAGCGCGTCGAGCTGCTCGGGCGTCAACGCCTCGCGCTCGACCGGCGCGAGCCACGGCACCCAGCCGAGACCGTCCTGTGTGAACGTCTCTGGGCGCCGGATGCCATCGTGCTCGGTCACCCACTCGGTCTCGGCGGCGACGGTGTGGGGTCGTCCGGGGGTCGCGCTTCCGGTCGCGATCCACGGCTCGGCGCGACGGCCCGAGACCACGCGGAGCCCCGCGACCGCACGCAGCTGGAACGCGAGGAACGAGACGAGCTGTGAGAGCGACACGATCTGATCGGCGTCCCAGCCCGC
>JARBUN010000104.1 GCA_029239635.1 Microbacterium sp.
CTGCAGCCGGACAACGACGAGACGCACGGTCTGCTCCAGATGGACTCGACGGCGCAGTACGGCGTGGGCGAGATCGGCGCGGGATCCTCGTCGTCGTCCGAGAACGCGCTGACGAGCGACAACCCGTGGAACACCTACATCCACCCGGGTCTTCCGATCGGACCGATCGCCAACGCGGGAGACCTCGCCATCGATGCCGCGATGCACCCCGCGGACGGCAGCTGGTACTACTTCACGACCGTGAACCTGTCGACGGGCGAGACCGTGTTCTCCACCACCTACGCCGACCAGCTCAAGGCCGTCGACCAGTTCCAGCAGTGGTGCCGCGACAACCCCGACGGCGGATGCTGACCGGGACGCGGCTCGCCGTCTGGGGGGACCCGATCGACCACTCGCGGTCGCCGGCGCTGCACGCGGCGGCGTACCGCGAGCTCGGCCTCGACTGGGAGTACGGGCGCGAGCGGATCGAAGAAGCCGCCTTCCCCGAGCGGATCCGGGATCTGGATGCCACCTGGCGCGGGCTCTCGCTGACCATGCCGTTGAAGCAGGTCGCGGCCCGCACCGCCGCCGCACTCGACGACGACGCCCGCCTGACCGGAGCGGTCAACACCTTCCTCCTCACGTCCGACGGCCCGCGCGGCTTCAACACGGACGTCGGGGGTCTGGCCCGCGCACTCGACGAGATCGGCGTGCGGAATCCGGGTACCATCCGCGTCCTCGGCGCCGGAGCGACGGCGACCTCCGCGGTGGTCGCCGCGGCCCGCGCGGGAGCCGAGGTCGTCGAGGTGCGTGCGCGACGCGTCGAGGCCGCGGAGGCCCTGCGGACACTCGACCTCGGCGTCGAGGTGCGCGTCCGCCCGCTCACCGGCGATGATCCGGGTCCGGTGGATGCCACGATCGCGGCGCTCCCGGGCGGCACCGACCTGGGGCCGGTCGCCGAGGAGCTGGCATCCGTCTCCGGACCCCTCGTCGACGTCGTCTACGGAGGCTGGCCGACCCCGCTCGCCCGGGCGTGGGACCGCGCCGGGGGAGAGGCCCACGACGGTCTCGCGATGCTGCTGCACCAGGCGCTCCTGCAGGTGCGCGTCTTCGTGAACGGCGATCCAGGTCGCTGTCTCGATCGCGAAGACGCCGTGCTGGCCGCGATGCGCATCGCGCTCGTGGGAGACTAGAGGAATGCTTCGCGTTCTCACGGCCGGCGAGTCCCACGGCCCCGAGCTGATCGCCCTCATGGAGGGGATGCCGGCCGGCGTCCCCATCTCGTCCGCGCAGATCCGCGCCGAACTCGCGCGTCGGCGCCTGGGCTACGGCCGCGGCTCGCGCATGAAGTTCGAGGAAGACGAGCTGACGCTGTCGACCGGAATCGTGCACGGTTACACGATCGGCAGCCCGATCGCGCTCCGCATCGGCAACACCGAGTGGCCCAAGTGGACCGAGGTCATGAGCCCGGAGCCGGTGGAGCTGTCCGACAAGTCGCGCGGACGCGGTGCCGCACTGACGCGTCCGCGTCCGGGCCACGCCGACCTCGTGGGCATGCAGAAGTACGGCTTCGACGAGGCCCGCCCCATCCTCGAGCGCGCCTCGGCCCGCGAGACCGCCGCGCGCGTGGCCCTCGGCGCCATCGCCCGGTCGTTCCTCGGCGAGCTCGGCATCCGGCTGGTCAGCCACACTCTCTCGATCGGTCCGGTGCGCGTCCCCGACGACGCGGAGTTCCCGACCCCCGACGATGTCGACCGCCTCGACGCCGACCCGCTGCGCTGCTTCCATTCCGAGACGAGCGCCGCCATGGTCGCCGAGGTCGATGACGCCAAGAAGGCCGGCGACACGCTCGGCGGCGTCGTCGAGGTCCTCGCCTACGGCCTGCCGCCGGGACTCGGCTCCCACGTGCAGTGGGACCGGCGACTGGATGCCAAGCTCGCCCAGGCCCTTATGAGCATTCAGGCCATCAAGGGCGTCGAGGTCGGCGACGGCTTCCTCACCACGACCCGCCGCGGCTCGCAGGCGCACGACGAGCTCTTCGCCACGGGCGAGGGCATCACCCGCTCGTCGGATCGCGCGGGCGGCACCGAGGGCGGGATGTCGACCGGCACGGTGTTGCGCGTGCGCGCGGGCATGAAGCCGATCGCCACGATCCCCAAGGCGCTGCGCACGGTCGACGTCGCCACGGGCGACACCGCTGCCGCGCACCACCAGCGCTCCGACGTGTGCGCCGTTCCCGCCGCGGGCGTCGTGGCCGAGGCGATGGTCGCCGTGACCCTGGCCGACGCGGTGCTCGAGAAGTTCGGGGGCGACAACATCGCCGAGACGCGTCGCAACCTCGAGTCCTACCTCGCGAACCTCCCCGAGACGCTGCGTACGACCGACGCGTCCGACGCCGCGCTGCTCGCGCATGACCTCGCCTGAGCCGGTGACCGCCGAGGCGACGGGCCGGGATGCCGGAACGCCCGCCGCGTCAGCCGTCGTGCTCATCGGCCCCATGGGGGCGGGGAAGACCAGCGTCGGGCGCCGCGTGGCGCGCGCGCTGGGCACGCCGTTCACGGACACCGACAAGCTCGTCGTCCGCGATCACGGGCCGATCCCGGCGCTGTTCGCGCAACACGGCGAGCCCCACTTCCGGGCTCTCGAGCGCGAAGCGGTCGTCGAGGCCCTGGCCCGCGGGGGAGTCGTCGCGCTCGGCGGTGGCGCCGTTCTCGACCCGCTGACCCGCGAGCGCCTGCGCGCGCACCGCGTGGTGCTGCTGACCGTGGCGCCGCACGTCGTGGCATCCCGGATCCACGGGGACGAGCGACCCCTGCTCGGCGGCGAAGACCCCGTCGCGCGCTGGCTCCGCATCTTCGAGGAACGGCGACCCGTGTACGAGCAGACCGCCGACATCGCATTCGACACCTCGTCGGGCCCGCTCGCGCGGGTCGTCGACGACATCGTGGCCTGGGCACGCCGTGTGCCGGCCGGAGAGACGGCATGACCGACACCACCACCATCAGCGTCGCCGGGGACTCCGGCTACGACATCACGATCGGCCGCGGCCTGCTCGCGACGCTGGGGGAGGTGCTGCCGGCGTCCGCGCAGAAAGTGCTCGTGGTCCACCCGCCGACGCTCGCGAAGCAGGCCGAAGCGCTGCGCGCCCAGCTCATGGGCGACCGCCAGGTGCTCCTCGCGGAGATCCCGGATGCCGAGGCCGGCAAGCGCGTGGAGGTGGCCGCGTTCTGCTGGCAGGTCATGGGGCAGGCCGACTTCACCCGCACCGACGTCGTGATCGGATTCGGCGGGGGAGCGGTCACCGACCTCGCCGGTTTCGTCGCGGCGACGTGGCTGCGCGGCGTCGCCCTCGTGCAGGTGCCGACCACCGTGCTCGGCATGGTCGATGCGGCCGTGGGCGGGAAGACCGGCATCAACACCGCGGAGGGCAAGAACCTCGTCGGCGCGTTCTGGCCGCCCGTGGCCGTGGTCTGCGACCTCGACCTTCTCGACACGCTGTCCAAGAACGAGGCGACCGCCGGGTTCGCCGAGGTGGTCAAGGCGGGCTTCATCTGGCATCCGGAGATCCTCGATCTCATCGAGGCCGACCCGTCCGGGATCGTCGACCCGCGCGGCGATGCGTTCCGGCGGTGCGTCGAGCTCGCGATCGACATGAAGGCGCGCGTCGTCGGAGAGGACCTGCGCGAAGCAGGGCTGCGCGAGGTGCTGAACTACGGCCACACCCTCGGCCACGCGATCGAGCACGCGGAGCGCTACCGCTGGCGCCACGGCGCGGCGATCTCGGTCGGGATGGTGTTCGCCGCCGAGCTATCGCGCCTGGCCGGACGCCTGTCCGACGACGTCGCACAGCGGCATCGCACGGTGCTGGAGTCGCTGGGTCTGCCGACGACGTATCGGGCCGGCGCCTTCCAGACCCTCAAGGCCACGATGCAGCGCGACAAGAAGAGCCGCGGCAGCATGCTGCGCTTCATCGTGCTGGACGACCTCGCGCGGCCGACGGTGCTGCAGGCGCCGGACGAGTCGCTGCTGTTCGCGGCGTATCAGGAGGTCGGGGCGTAGGGCCGGGCGGATCTCGCAGAAGTCGACGAACCTCGCAGTGATCACCGTGATTGCTGCGAGGTTTCGTCGTTTCTGCGAGGGGTGATCGGCCGCCGTCGGACACGGAACGGCCCCGCCTCCCGAGGGAGACGGGGCCGTTCGGCGTCGAGGCTCAGACCCCCGCGGGAACGCGCTCCTCGGCGCGGAGGCCGAGCCGGTCCGTGGGGACGTTCTTCGTTTCACGCGCCGTCAGGGCGCTGATCGAGGCGATGATCGCGATGGCGGCGGTGAACAGGCTGATGACCACCCAGCCGCCGGCGCCGCCGCCGCCCAGGGCCGCGACGATGCTCGGCGCGAACCCGGCCATCAGGAAGCCGAGCTGCGTGCCGATCGCCATGCCGGAGAAGCGCACCCGGACGCTGAACATCTCGCCGTAGAACGAGGGCCACACCGCGTTGGCGGCGGCGTACCCGCACGAGAACGTGAGGATCGCAAGGCCGAAGGTGACCAGGTCGTTCCCCGCACCCATCGACAGCATGTAGAAGGGCATGAAGGCCGCCGACGACAGCGCGCCGTAGATGAAGACGGGCTTGCGGCCGATGCGGTCGGCGAGCTTGCCGAACAGGGGCTGGGTGAACAGCGCGACGATGTTGGCGACGACGACGAGCCACAGGGTCACGCTCGCGGCGAGGCCGACCTCTTTGCCGTAGGCGATCGCGAGGGTGCCGAAGACGGTCGAGACCGCGGCGATGAAGGCGCAGAAGATCACGCGGAGGACGTCGCGCCAGTGGTTCTTCAGCAGGGGGACCAGCGGCATCCGGGCGATCTGTCCGGTCGCCTTCGCCTGCTCGAACTCGGGGGTCTCGTGCAGGCTCCGGCGGATGAAGAACGCCACGATCACGACGACCGCGCTCAGCCAGAACGGCACGCGCCAGCCCCACGAGAACTTGATGTCGTCGGGGAGGGCGACGACCGGGATGAAGACGAGGGCGGCGAGGATCTGGCCGCCCTGGGTGCCGGTGAGGGTCCACGAGGTGAAGAAGGAGCGGCGTCCGTCGGGGGCGTGCTCGAGGGTGAGCGAGGAGGCTCCTGCCTGCTCTCCCGCCGCGGAGAGGCCCTGAGCGAGGCGGCACAGCACGAGCAGCACGGGGGCGAACCACCCGATCTGCGCGAATCCGGGGAGACAGCCGATCACGAAGGTCGACAGTCCCATCAGCAGCAGCGTGAACATCAGCACCTTCTGGCGACCGATGCGGTCGCCGAAGTGACCGAGGATGATGGCGCCGAAGGGGCGGGCGATGTAGGCGAACCCGAAGGTCGCGAACGACATCACCAGCGCTGCCTGGTCGCCCGAGGGGAAGAACACGGTGGGGAAGATGAGGGCGGCGGCGGAGCCGAAGAGGAAGAAGTCGTAGTACTCCACGGCGCTTCCCATGAAGCTGGCGGTGGCCGCCTTCACGGGAGTCTTCCGCGTCGTTGCGGGGGTGGTCATGGACGGATGCTCCTTAGAGGGCGAGGGCCGGATCGACGGTCGGGTCGACGGCGTTGTCGGAAGAGACGAGGTCGAGGAAATGGGCGGTCATGCGGTCGGGATCGGGTCGCGTGCCGGTGATGAGCGCGAACGCGTCGACGGCCTGGTGGACCGCCATGCGTCCGCCGCTGAGGGTGCGGCAGCCGCGCTCTCGCGCGGTGACGAGGAGTTCGGTGTCGAGCGGGCGGTAGACGATGTCGGCGACCCAGAGCTCGGGGCGCAGGAGCGCGGCGTCGAGGGGGAGCCCCGGGTGCTCCGCCATCCCGACGGGGGTGCAGTGCACGAGCCCGTCGGCGTCCGCGAGCGCCTCGGGGAGGTCGGCGACCTCGGCGGTGTCGACGACGGCGAGCGGATGCCGTGCCCCGAGGTCGTCGGCGAGAGCACCGGCGCGTGCGGGGTCGAGGTCGACGATGCTCAGGCGCGCGGCCCCGAGTCGCAACAGCGCGTCGGCGACGGCGGAGCCCGCCCCGCCCGCGCCGAGCTGGACGACGTGCCGGGTCTCGGCATCCGGGAGTCCGTCGGCGAAGGCCGAGGCGAAGCCGGTCGTGTCCGTGTTGTAGCCGACGCGACCGGTGGGGGTGAAGAGGACGGTGTTCACGGCGCCGAGGGCGGCGGCGACGGGGTCGATGCGGTCGAGGTGCGCGAGCACGCTCTGCTTGCACGGGTGCGTGACGTTGACCGCGTCGTAGCCGAGGCGCTCGGCCCAGGCGAGCACGTCGCCGATGCGGTCGGGATCGATGCCGAGCGCCGTGAGGTCGAGCGGGCGGTAGACGTAGGTCAGCCCGAGGGCGCGCGCCTCGGCCATGTGCATCGGCGGCGTCAGCGAGGGGAGGACCCCCGTGCCGATGAGGCCGACGAGGTACGGGTGCGCGTCGTTCACGGTACTCCTTCGTGTCCGTGTCGCGGTTATGTACTAACCGGTACGTTCAGAGGAAACCACGCTCGCCGCGCCGTGTCAACGAGCGATTCCGAATGCCGCCGACCGCGGGCCCGCCCTCCGCGCAACGCGCCCGCCCGCCCGCTCGAGACTGCGCGCACCCCGTCGAGTGTCCAAGACACGCCGCAACCACGGGCGGAGATACGGCGTGTTGTGGACACTCAACGCGCGCGGGGAGGCGCGGGGCGGGGGAGGGTGGGCAGCGCGGGCGAGTCTGCGCTTGACCGGGGGTCAGCGCGAGGGAGCCGTCAGCCAGCCGACGACCACGTCGCCGAGGGCGGCGCGAAGATGCGACCGACGCTCGGAGGACGCCAGGTCGACGTCGAAGAGGTGGCCGAACGTGTACTGGTTGGCCACCTGGAAGACGCAGTACGAGCTGATCACGAGGTGCACGTCGATCGCGTCGACGTCGGAACGGAAGACGCCCGCCTCGCGACCGCGCTCGAGGATCTCGTCGAGGAGCCCCTTCGCCGGCTGCGAGAGCGTCCGCAGTCCCTCGATCTGGCGGATGAAGGCGCCGCGATGGATGTTCTCGATCGCGACGAGGCGGATGAAGGCCTCGTGCCCGACGTGGTGGTCGAAGGTCAGCTCGGCGAGGGCGCGGATGGCATCCACGGGGTCGGCGTGATCGACGTCGATCGCCCGTTCAGCCTCGCGGATGCCCCGGTAGGCCTCCTCGAGCACCGCCCGATAGAGCCCTTCCTTGCCGCCGAAGTAGTAGTAGATCATCCGCTTCGTCGTGCGGGTGCGGGCGGCGATGTCGTCGACCCGGGCACCCGAGAAGCCCTCTTCGGCGAAGACCTCGGTGGCGACGGCGAGGAGCTCGGCGCGGGTGCGCTCGGCGTCTCTGCGTGCCTCGGCCATTCGGTCAGACTAGTGGACCCCGTTTGTACCAGATGGTACATTCGGCCGCCATGAGGACCTCGATCGCGACCGTCTGCATCAG
>JARBUN010000105.1 GCA_029239635.1 Microbacterium sp.
CGCCGTCACCCACCTCGCGCAGGTGGCGGCGTTCGCCGGCAACCACCTCACGGTGGTCAAGGGCAACGACGGCGCGGTCACGGCATCCAGTGTCCGTCGGCTCGAAGGCGCGGAGCGCGAGGCGGAGATGGCTCGTCTGCTCTCCGGACTGAGCGATTCGGATGCCGCGCTGACCCATGCTCGCGAGTTGCTCGAGACCGGGCGTACCACCGGCTGATCCGACGGATCGACCCGTGATCGTCACGACCTCGTGACGTGGATGTCGGAGGTCGGTGCCAGACTTCGGGACGAGGCGGAGAGGTTCCGCGAGCCCACCGGACAGATGCGACTGATAGGATCGAAGCCCGTGATGCAGACTTCGGACGCGGCGGGAAATTCAGACAGCAAGACCTTCACGACGAAGCACATCTTCGTCACCGGAGGCGTGGTGTCCTCCCTGGGTAAGGGCCTGACGGCGGCAAGCCTCGGCAACCTCCTCACGGCGCGCGGGCTGCACGTGGTCATGCAGAAGCTCGACCCGTATCTGAACGTCGATCCCGGGACGATGAACCCGTTCCAGCACGGTGAGGTCTTCGTGACCGACGACGGTGCCGAGACCGACCTCGACATCGGGCACTACGAGCGGTTCCTGGACATCGAGCTGAGCCAGGCGGCCAACGTCACCACCGGGCAGATCTACTCGCAGGTCATCGCGCGCGAGCGTCGCGGCGAGTACCTGGGTGACACCGTGCAGGTCATCCCGCACATCACGGACGAGATCAAGCGTCGCATGCGCCTGCAGGCGAGCGAGAGCCCGCAGCCGGACGTCATCATCACCGAGATCGGCGGCACCGTCGGCGACATCGAGTCGCAGCCGTTCATCGAATCGGCCCGACAGATCCGTCACGAGCTCGGACGCAAGAACGTGTTCTTCGTGCACGTCTCCCTCGTGCCCTTCATGGGTGCCTCGGGCGAGCAGAAGACCAAGCCCACCCAGCACTCCGTCGCGACGTTGCGCTCGATCGGCATCCAGCCCGACGCCCTCGTGCTGCGCAGCGACCGCCCGGTCACCGAGTCGAACAAGCGCAAGATCGCGCTCATGTGCGACGTCGACGAGGACGCCGTCGTCAACGCGATCGACGTGCCGAGCATCTACGACATCCCGACGATGATGCACGACCAGGGTCTCGACGCGTACATCGTCGACGCGCTCGACATCGACAAGGCGGCTGACGTCGACTGGTCGCGCTGGCAGCGCGTGCTGCAGGCCGTGCACAACCCCAAGCACGAGGTCACGATCGGCCTCGTCGGCAAGTACATCGACCTGCCCGACGCGTACCTCTCGGTCACCGAGGCCATCAAGGCCGGCGGCTTCGGTCAGGAGACGCACGTGAAGATCACGTGGATCCCCTCGGACCTGTGCGAGACGCCCGAGGGCGCCGAGAAGGCGCTGGCCACGGTCGACGGCATCATCGTCCCCGGCGGCTTCGGCATCCGCGGAATCGAGGGCAAGCTCGGAGCGCTGCGCTTCGCGCGAGAGCAGGGCATCCCGACGCTCGGGATCTGCCTCGGTCTGCAGTGCATGGTCATCGAGTACGCCCGGACCGTTGCGGGCCTCGAGGGTGCGTCGTCGAGCGAGTTCGACCCCGACACCACGCACCCGGTCGTGGCGACCATGGCCGAGCAGGTCGACATCCTCGAGAGCGGCGACCTGGGCGGCACGATGCGGCTGGGCCTGTACCCCGCCGATCTCGCCGAGGGCTCGCTCGCGGCCGAGCTCTACGGCGCGAATCGCATCTCGGAGCGCCACCGTCACCGCTACGAGGTCAACAACGCCTACCGCCAGCAGCTGAGCGACGCGGGCCTCGTCTTCTCCGGGCTCAACCCCGACCTCGACCTCGTGGAGTTCGTGGAGCTGCCCCGCGACGTGCACCCCTACTACATCGCCACGCAGGCGCACCCCGAGCTGCGTTCGCGTCCGACCGCGCCGCACCCGCTGTTCCGCGGGCTCGTCGGCGCGGCGCTCGAGCGTCACCGCTCGAGCGAGCTGTTCGACGTCGAGGAGAACTGACATGGAAGAGCTGCGTGACGAGCGGGTGGACCTGGAGGTCGTCTCGACGGACCTCGTCTACGAGGGTGCCGTGTGGAACGTGCGCAGCGACACCGTGCGATACGGCGACGGCGAGATGACCCGTCAGTACGTCGAGCACCCGGGGGCCGCGGCCGTCGTGGCGATCGACGACGATGAGCGCGTCGTCCTCATCCAGCAGTACCGCCACCCCATCAAGGAACGCGACTGGGAGATCCCGGCGGGGCTTCTCGATGTGGCCGGCGAACCTCCGCTCGAGACGGCGAAGCGCGAGCTGACCGAAGAGGTCGACCTCGAGGCCGATCGCTGGCAGCACCTGATCTCGATGCACACGACCCCCGGCGGCAACGATGAGGTGGTGCACGTCTTCCTCGCGCGAGGGCTCCGGGCGGTCGAGACCGATTACGAGCGCGAGCACGAGGAGTCCGACATGCGCGTCGAGCACGTACCGCTCGCCGACGTGATCGACGGTGTGCTCGCGGGACGCCTGCGCAACGGCATCCTCGCCACCGGTGCCCTCGCCGCGGCCGAGGTGCTGCGCCGCGAGGCCGCCGCCCACTGACGTGGAGCTCGAGCGCGCGGTCGAGGGATACCTCCGGCACGTCGCGCTCGAGCGCGGTCTCTCCGACCACACCGTGGCCGCCTACCGTCGCGACCTCGCGGTGTACGTCGAGTGGCTGCACGGGCGGGGCGTCCAGGCGGTCGAGGCGGTGACCCCCGCACTCGTCGCCGACTTCATCGCCGAGCGGGCGTCGGCGGAACCGCCACCCGCGTCGTCGTCGCTCGCGCGCCTCCAGTCGTCGGTGCGAGGAGTGCATCGTTTCCTCGTCCTCGAGGGGCGCGTCGACG
Source organism: Microbacterium sp. (assembly GCA_029239635.1). Classification (GTDB taxonomy): domain Bacteria; phylum Actinomycetota; class Actinomycetes; order Actinomycetales; family Microbacteriaceae; genus Microbacterium. The sequence goes on from JARBUN010000105.1 coordinate 2,918, forward strand.
ACGACCCGAGCGGACGGCTGCGCCCCCCGAAAGCCCCACGACGCCTGCCGAAAGCGCTGACCATCGGCCAGGTGAACGAGCTCCTGGATGCCGCGGGGCCCGCCCCCGGCTCGCCTGACGTGTCCGCTGCCGAGCCCGCCGCGGTGCGTGATCGCGCGTTGCTCGAGCTGTTGTACGCGACCGGCGCCCGGGTGTCGGAGATCGTGCAGCTCGACGTCGATGACACGGCGCACGGCGATCTGCTGCGCGTGCGCGGCAAGGGCGACAAAGAACGCGTGGTACCCGTGGGCTCGTACGCGCGCGCCGCGATCGAGGCCTATCTCACACGGGTACGTCCGGCGCTCGCGGCGAAGGGGCGTGCCACTCCCCGGCTGTTCCTCGGGGTGCGCGGGGCGCCTCTGTCGCGCCAGAGCGCGTGGCTCATCATCCAGGCGGCGGCGGAGCGTGCGGGTCTCACCGCCCACGTCTCGCCGCACACTCTGCGCCACTCCTTCGCGACCCACCTCCTGCAGGGCGGAGCCGATGTGCGGGTCGTGCAGGAGCTGCTGGGCCACGCCTCGGTCGCGACGACGCAGATCTACACGCACGTGACGGTCGACGCGCTGCGCGACGTCTATGCGGGGGCTCACCCGCGCGCGCGGTGAGTGGGACGCGGTCGGCATACTTGCTTCCTGCGTACGGGGGATCAGCACGGCGTGAAGAGCCGCGGGAGAAGGGGGTGGTGCATGAGGACCGTCACGAGGAGTGAGGCCGAGGGCCTGTGGTCGCTGTCTCTGCTCTACATATCGGTGGTGTTGGCTTTGTCGCTGTCGGGGGTCTTCTCGTTGGGAGTCGCCTCCTTCGCGTGGGCGAGCGACGCGTCCCCCCTCGGACTCAGACCGACCTTGTGCATCATCGCCGTCGGCGGCGCGGCGCTGCTCGTGGGGGTCTGTCTGCGAGTCCGCGGGGTCCGGGCACGCTTGCGTCCGGGCGCGGTGAGCATCGCCGCCAGTATGGCCACGTTCCTGGCCGTGGGATGGACGGTCGTCGTCGTGGTCGGCTATCGCGAGAATGCAGACGACGTGTGGAGACAGCTGCCACTCGCGCTGGGCATCTGCGCGCCGGCGCTCATCGTCGCGATCTCGGCGCTGACGATCTCACGGTTCGTTCAGCGCGATGATGCTCGTCGTGCCGCGGCAGCCCGCGGTGCGGTTCCGGCGCCCTGAGAGACTAGACGCATGACCGCCACCCTCGTCGCGCAGAACCTCACCGGGGGCCACGGGCACCGCACCCTCTTCGACGGGATCGACCTCACGGTCGCGCCCGGCGACGTGATCGGCGTCGTCGGTGCGAACGGCGCGGGCAAGTCGACTTTGCTCCGCCTGCTCGCGGGCGTCGACGAGCCGCAGGGCGGGTCGATCAGCCTCGCGCCGTCGGACGCGTTCATCGGGTGGCTCCCTCAGGAGCACGAGCGGGTCGACGGAGAGACCGTCGCGCAGTACATCGCCCGCCGCACGGGGTGCGCCGAGGCGACCCGTGAGATGGATGCCACGGCGGCCGCCCTCGGCGATCCCACGGTCGTGGGCGCCGATGACGCCTACGCGACCGCGCTCGAGCGCTGGCTCGCGAGCGGGGCCGCCGACCTCGACGAGCGGATGCCGCAGGTCCTGGCCGATCTCGGGCTCGACGTGGGCCCGGATGCCGAGATGCCAGGGCTGTCGGGAGGCCAGGCGGCGCGGGTGGGCCTGGCGGCGCTGCTCCTGTCGCGCTTCGACATCGCCCTGCTCGACGAGCCCACGAACGACCTGGATCTCGACGGCCTCGAACGGCTCGAGACGTTCGTGAAGGGGCTGCGCGGGGGAGTGGTGCTGGTGAGTCACGACCGCGAGTTCCTCGCCCGGTCGGTCACCCGCATTCTCGAGCTCGACCTCGCGCAGAACTCCCACCGCGTCTACGGCGGCGGATACGACGCGTACCTCGAAGAGCGGGCGACCCTGCGTCGCCACGCGCGCGAGAAGTACGAGGACTACGCCGACACCAAGGCCGATCTCGTCTCGCGCGCGCGGACCCAGCGCGAGTGGTCGAGTCAGGGCGTGCGCAACGCCATGAAGAAGTCCCCCGACAATGACAAGATCCGCCGCAAGGCCGCGACGGAGTCCAGCGAGAAGCAGGCGCAGAAGGTCCGTCAGATGGAGAGTCGCATCGCGCGGCTCGAAGAGGTCGAGGAGCCCCGCAAGGAGTGGCAGCTCGAGTTCACCATCGGCTCGGCGCCGCGATCGAGCTCGGTGGTGTCGACGCTCTCCGGCGCGGTGTTCCGGCAGGGTGACTTCACGCTCGGCCCTGTCTCCCTCCAGGTGAATGCCGGAGAGCGGATCGGCATCACCGGGCCCAACGGCGCCGGAAAGTCGACGCTGCTGCGCGGCATCCTGGGCCGACAGGCACCGGATGAGGGGACGGCGAGCCTGGGGGCGAGCGTCGAGATCGGCGAGATCGACCAGGCCCGGTCGCTGCTGGTCGGTGAGCGCCCTCTCGCCGAGACGTTCGAGGGGTTCGTGCCCGAGATGAATGCCGGCGAGGTGCGGACATTGCTGGCGAAGTTCGGTCTCAAGGCCGACCACGTCACGCGACCCGTGGACGGCCTCTCACCCGGGGAGCGCACGCGCGCGGGCCTCGCGTTGCTGCAGGCGCGCGGCGTGAACGTGCTCGTGCTGGACGAGCCGACGAACCACCTCGACCTGCCCGCGATCGAGCAGCTCGAGCAGGCGCTGGAGTCCTACACCGGCACGCTGCTGCTCGTCACCCACGACCGGCGCATGCTCGCGGCGGTGCAGACCGACCGGAGATGGCGCGTCGAGGGCGGCCAGGTCGCGGAACTGTAGAGCCGCGTCGGGGTCAGCGGCCCTGGCGCTTCTTGTAGGGCTTGGGCTGGCCCTTCACGATCGGGGCGCGGCCCTTGCCCTTCGAGGCCTTCGCCTTTCCGCCGCCGGGTGCCTTCTGCTTCGGCGCGGGTGGCGGCGCGTCGGCGATGCGGTGGTGCGCCTCCTCGAGCAGCAGACGCCCCGCCGGAGTGAGCTGGGTGGGCGGGGTCCGCGAGATCAACGACTGCCCCACCTCCTCCTCGAGCTTGTCGAGCGTCGTGTAGAGGGAGGCGAGAGGGATGCCGAGCTTCTCGGCCGAGCGCGGGAAGTGCAGCTCCTCGGCGAGGACGGCGAACCGGCGGAGATGCTCGAGCTTCATGGCATCCATTCTCCCGGGTGGTGGCGCCGAGACCGCACTCCGTCGCCGAGGACGCAGGGAATCGTCGGCGAACGGGTGCGGTCTCGCGTCACGCGTGCGACGTCGCGAACCGACTCCGCGGGGCGACGGCCCAGAGGGTCAGGCGGCCGACGCGAGGAAGCGGTCCGCGGTGCGCAGCGACAGCGCCATGATCGTCAGCGCGGGGTTCGCGGAGATCGCGGAGGGGAAGACGGAGTTGTCGCAGATCCACAGGTTGGGGATCTCGTGCGAGCGTCCGTCGGCATCCACGACCCCGTCGGACGGGTCCGCCGACATGCGGCACGTGCCGATCGTGTGAGCCGTGCGGGCGAGCACCATCGTCTCGCGCGCGCCCGCGGCCTCCATCACCCGCAGCATGAACGCCGTGGCGTGCTGGTCGAGCGCCTTCTCGTTCGCGCCGGCGGTGAAACTCACCCGAGCGCGCGGGATGCCGAACTCGTCGGTCTCGGAGGCGAGCTCGAGCCGGTTGTCGTCGGACGGAAGGCACTCGGCGTTGATGCCGATACCGGCCATGAACCGCGCCTGCTCGAGCCGCTGCATGAGCTCGGGGCCCCAGAGCCCCCCGCCGCGCACGAGCGTCGTCGAGAAGGTCAGGGGCATGACCCCGAGACTCTGCACGAGGTAGCCGCCGGCGAAGTCGGCGTCGGCGGGTCGCATCATGTCCTCGCTGATGAGCGAGGAGGGGTATCCGCGGTGGCCGCGGACGGGCTCGTCGAAGCGCCCCCACACCTGGGTCGCGCCGTGGGCGAGGAAGTTGCGACCCACCTGGCCGTTGGCGTTCGCCAGACCCGTGTGCAGGAGCAGACGCGGGGTCTCGACGCCCCCGCCCGCGAGCACGAGCGACCGACAGCGCTGACGCACGTCGACGCCGTTCTGGCGGTAGACGACCGCGGCGACATGGCCGCGCGCGTCGAGCTCGATCGCGTGCACCATCGCCTCGGCGCGGATCTCGGCGCCGGCCGCGACCGCCGCGGGCAGGTAGGTGTTGGCGGTGGAGGCCTTGGCATCCACGCCCTGGGCCACGAGGTTGGCGGGTGCATTGCGCTTCGCGGGACCGTAGGCGTATCGGCGCGAAGGGTCCCACGGGTACGGGGTCGGACCCGACACCCCGATGTCGCCCTCGACGCGCTCGACGTAGCCGAGCAGTTCGTCGGGATCGACGGGCCAGTCGCGGCCCTCTCCCGTCTCGGTGCGCAGCGTCAGGTCGCGGCGATCGGGGCGCGGTGTGAAGGCGCCCCAGTGGAGCATCGAGCCGCCCACACCGCGTCCGCTGTTGTTGGGGCCGAACGCGGTGGGGTCGTCGCCGCCGCTGAGCCGCTCCGACATCCAGTTGATCTCGACGGCCGCGGTCTCATCCGGGGTGAGGTCATCGAGGGCGAAGTGGCGCCCGGCCTCGATCGCGACGACGCTCAGTCCCTTCTTCGCGAGCTCCGCGGTCAGGGGTGCCCCTCCCGCGCCCGTTCCCACGACCACGACGTCGACGATCTCGTCGGTGGAGAAGGTGCGCATCGCTTCGAGGTTCATGCCGCGTCTCCCGCCGCTACGGTGCCGCCGACGCCGGCGGGCTCCCAGTCTTCACGTCTCCCGAGCCGCAGCTCCACGTATCCGCGGATCGGGCTGCCGCCGGTGGCGAACCCGTCGTATCCGACGCGCGCCATACTCGCCGGGTGCGCCAGCCACTGGCGCACGAGGTCGTTGCGTGCGTCTTCGAGCCACAGCTTCACCCGAGCCGCGTCCAGGGGGCCTTCGGCATCCGTCGTTCCCTCGATCGCGGCGCGCAGCACCTCCTCGCGCCTCGCCGGGTCGGTCGGCCAGATCGTCGCGAGCGTGTCGAGTCCCGCGCGGTAGGCCTCCGGGTCGGGAGGCAGCTCGGCGTTGCGCCACCCGTCGCCCTCACCGCGGGCGAGCTGGGCATCGACGCGGGCGGCGATGTCGATAGCGGGCCCGTCCTGCGGCACGACGAGGTCGGCGATCTCGCGCAGGAGCGTCAGCTGCGCGAGATCGAGCGTCGCGGGAGCGTAGCCCCGGTCGTCGGGAATCGCCCGGAGGTTCAGGATGCCGCGCACGCGGGAATCCACCCGGTCGCCGGCGAGGAGAGCCGCCCAGTCATCGGGGACGACCGGCCCGAGGAGGACCTCGTCCGTGACGAAGTGCGCGATCGCGTCGGAGGCCTCGGGAGCACGCTCGAGGGGGATCAGGTGGCCCGTGTCGTCGAGCGGGACGAAGCGCGCGCGGGGATAGACGGATGCCAGCAGCCCGGGCTGGGCTGCGGCGCCGAGGTCGGCGTCATCCGTGCCCGCCAGGACGAGAACGGGCAGGTCGAGCGTTCCAACCTCGGCCGAGGCGTCGACGCGACTGCCGGTCTCCAGCCACGCCCGCCACGCGGCGGGGGACGTGCGGCGCAGGTCCGTCAGGGCTTTCTCGTGGGCGCGCGGGTCGAGCGGCTCCGCGGTGTCCTGCTCGAGGAAGGTCTCGGCATCCTGTTCGGAGATCGGCCCGTCTGCGACCCACGACAGCATGCGCTCGCGGCGTTCCTCGTCCATCGGCTCGGGGCGCGGGGGCGACGGAGCCATCAGCACGAGGCCGGCGAGACCCACGAGAGGCGCCTCGCCGCGGAGAACGCGGGATGCCACGAGCCCGGCGATCTTGCCGCCCATGCTGTGGCCGCCGAGCATCCAGCGACCGCGGGCGTGCGCGGCGAGCTGAGCGACGACGTGGTCGACGGTCGTCTCGAGCGAGGAGTCGGTGGTGTCCGCGAGCGATCCGAAGCCGGGAAGATCGATCCCTTCGACGCGCACCCGTCCGTCGAGACGCTCGGCGAGGCGGTCGAATGACCCGGCACTCGCGCCGAGCGCGTGCAGCAGATAAAGGGTGACGGGCGCCGCGCCTCGGGCGGTGGCGTTCTCGGTGGGCATGCACTCACGCTCGCTCACCCGACCGTGTCGTGAGGGTCGGTTGCGATCCGAGACGTTTTGCGCAAGAGAGCGCGGCGCACAGACGCCGCGCCCTCTTCCGTCAGAACCTCGGCGCGGCGATGATCGGAGTGAAGACGGCGATCAGCACCACCCAGAAGGACAGCACGACGACCCCGACGGTGATACCGGCGAGCGCCGGGACGTTGCGGTAGCCCGCCGCGCGCGACTGCCGCCACGCGATGAACGACACCACCGAGCCGACGACGGTGAAGAAGAACGACAGCACGAGGCCGACGATCCCGAGGGATTTGCCGGGGTAGTCGACGCCGGCCGGGGCGGTCTGAGACATGGATCCTCCTGAGACGGGCCGCGGTCCGGGGCTTCTGCCGTGGAACGTTGCGCGGCGGGTCGCCAGTATCTCCTCCACGGCAGAGGGCCCCGCACCCGGTGCAGTCCGTCAAAGGGCCGCACCGGTCGGGCATCACCCTCGGCATGGCACCGCGGGCGATCGGCCTCACCCGCGCCGCGACTCAGGGTGTGACCATGCCGCCGTTCACGTTCAGCGTCTCGCCGGAGACATAGCTCGACTCGGCGGACGCGAGGAAGACGAACGCCGGCGCGATCTCGGCCGGCTGGCCCGCGCGCTGG
>JARBUN010000106.1 GCA_029239635.1 Microbacterium sp.
GTCGCCGAGATCCGCGATCAGGTCGATGTCCTCGTGGCGGAGTACCACGAGGGTGCCGCCCAGGGAGACGCGTCCGGCACCACGCTCGACCAGGCGCTCGCGCAGGGCGGGGCGTTCGCGCGCATCGTGACGGAGACGGATGCCGATGTCGACGCGATCTTCACCGGTCACACGCACGAGGAGTACGCGTGGGACGCTCCGATCCCCGGCGGGGAGGGCACGCGGCCGGTCCTGCAGACGGGCAACTACGGCGAGAACATCGGCCAGGTCGTCCTGACGATCGATCGCGCCAGCCGCGAGGTCGTCGCGCACGAGGCCCGCAACGTCCCGCGCCTCGAAGCCGAGGTCGTCGAGGACGACGACGAGCAGACCGCCGAGAACAAGGCGGCCCTGGATGCCGAGCTCATCGCGACCTACCCGCGCGTCGCCGAGGTGGCCGACATCGTCGAGCGCGCCCTCGCCGAGGCCGAGCGCGTCGGCTCGCGGCCGGTGGGGTCGGTCTCGGCCGACATCACCACGGCCTTCCTCGGCGGCTCGTACGTCGACGGCGTCTACACCGGTGGCCAGCGCGATGACCGTTCGAAGCAGTCCGCGCTCGGCAATCTCGTCGCCGACGCCCTGCTCGACACCCTGGCGGACCCCGTGCGCGGCGAGGCCGACCTCACGGTGGTGAATCCGGGCGGTCTGCGCGCGGAGCTGCTGCGCGGCGACGACGGCGTCATCACGTTCGCCGAGGCCAACGCCGTGCTGCCGTTCGTGAACAACCTCGGGACGACCAGCCTGACCGGGGAACAGCTTCGGCGTCTGCTCGAGCAGCAGTGGGGCGACGCGGCGGGCCGCGCGGCGACGCTCTCGCTGAGCGTGTCGGAGAACGTCCGCTACACCTACGACGCCACGCGCGCTCCGGGGGAGCGCATCACAGGCGTGTGGATCGACGGGATGCCGGTCGACCCGGCCGGGTCGTACCGGGTGGGCTCGTTCAGTTTCCTGCTGTCGGGAGGCGACGCGTTCACGGTGTTCGACGAGGGAACGGATCCGCGCGACTCGGGTCTCATCGACCGCGACGGCTGGATCGCCTACCTCACGGCTCACCCCGACCTCGCCCCGGACTTCACCGCCCGCGGCGTCGAGGTGAAGGGCGCCCCGGTCGAGGTGTCCCGCGGGAGCGGGGCCGCCTTCACGGTCTCGGGTCTGGACCTCACCTCGCTCGGCAGCCCCGCGGCGACCGAGGCGAGCGTGACCGTCGGCTCGGGCGAGTCGCAGACCGTCGCTGTGCGTGACGGGGCGGCCGAGGTCGCGGTCGCCGTGCCCGCCGACGCACCCGACGCCCTGGACATCACCGTCGCGACCGCGTCGGGCTCCACCGCGACGGTCCCGGTCCGCGTGGTCGGGGGCTCCGAGGCTCCGAACAACGGCCCCGACGACGGCGGCGACGGCGAAGCGGCACCGCCCCGCGGCCCCGACGGCCTCCCGCGCACCGGCGCCGACACGGCGTGGATGGGCGGCGGCGTCCTCGCGGCGCTCGCACTCCTGGCTCTCGGTGTGGCGCTGCGGCGTCGCGGAGTGCGCCGGGCGGACTGAACCCGACAGGGAAGGACCCCGGATGCCGCGGCATCCGGGGTCCTTCTTCCGTCAGGCGGAGCGCGGGGGAGCGGTCGAGGCGCGCACGACCAGGCGTGTGACCGCCTCGGTGCGCGGGGCGGGTTCGTCGGTGCCCTCGATCATCGACAGGAGGAGTCGCGTGGCTTCGACCCCCTGGTCGAGCGGGTACTGCTCGATCGTCGTGAGCGAGAACATCTCGGCGTAGTCGTGGCCGTCGATGCCGACGACGCTCAGCTCGGAGGGCACGGAGATGCCCATGCGGCGCGCGGCGATGATGACGCCGATGGCGACCTCGTCGCACGCGGCGACGACACCGGTCGGTCGGGACCCCGCATCGGCGAGGAACGACGCCGCCGCCGCGTACGCGTCGGTGATCGTGAGCGTCGAGGGGACGCTGCGTATGCGCACGGCGAGGCCGTGGTCGTTCATCGCTTTGCGGTAGCCGATCGAGCGTTCGTCGACGTCCTTCGCGGGGGCATCGGTGGGGGGAGTGCTGCCGACGAACGCGATGTCGGTGTGCCCCAGCGCGATGAGGTGCTGCGTGATGATCCGCGTGATCGCGATGTTGTCGAGGCCGAGGGTCGGAACACCGGAGAGCGCGTTGCCGATGCTGACGACAGGTTTCCCGATGTTCTCCAGCCGCTCGAGATCGGCGTCGTCGGGCTCGAGCGCCACGGCGATGATGCCGTCGAATCGCTTGCGGGCGAGGTAGGTCGAGTACAGGCTCTCTCGGTCGTTCGACCCGGGCTCGGCGACGTACAGGGTGACGTCGTAGCCTCGCGGGATGAGGGTCCGTTCGACCCCCTCCACGATCGCTCCGAAGTACCACCGGTTCACTTTGGGGACGATCAGCGCGATGGTGCGCGTGCGACCGGTCGCGAGGCTCACGGCGCTGGTCGAGGGGACGTATCCCAGGGTGGATGCGGCGTCGGACACGCGTCGGCGCGTGTCTTCGGAGACGTAGCCGCCGCCGGTCAGCGCGCGACTCGCCGTCGATTTCGACACGCCCGCCAGGCGAGCCACATCGGCGATTCCGCTCATGGGTGTGTTCCTCGGATGTTCGGTCGACCTCTGTGTCGATGTCGCAGCAGGATATCCGACGTGTGGTCTTTATGGAACCGGTTCCCCGCTGATCGGGGGAGTGGAAAGCCCGATTTTCCGCGAGTTATCTGTTCGTGACCTTTCGCTGTTGCATGGCCTCCCGTTCTCGCCTACGGTGATCTGGAATCGGTTCCTGACAGAATCCGATGCACCATTGAACTCGAAGAGGAGAGACCACATGGGTATGTCACAGCGGTATCGCCTGCTGGCCCCCGTCGGGCTGCTGGCGGTCGGCGCGATTGCACTCGCAGGTTGCGCCGAAGGTGACAGCGGGGGAGGCGCGAGCTCGGGAGGCGAGACCACCGTCCGCATCTCCGGCGGCATCACCGGCAGCGAGGCCGACCTGCTGAACCAGTCGTTCGAGAAGTTCACCGCCGACACCGGCATCAAGGTCGTCTACACCGGCGACAAGAGCTTCGAAGGAAACATCGTCACCAAGGTGACGGGTGGAGACGCCCCCGACATCGCGATCGTCCCGCAGCCGGGTCTGCTGAAGACCCTCATCGGCACCGGTGACGTCCAGAAGGCGTCCGACACCGTCTCGTCGAACGTCGACCAGTACTGGGGCGAGGACTGGAAGTCCTACGGCAGCGAGGACGGCACGTTCTACGCGGCTCCCATGCTCGCCAACCTCAAGGGCTACGTCTGGTACTCGCCGGCGAAGTTCAAGGAGTGGGGCGTCGAGGTTCCCAAGACGCTCGACGAGCTCATGACCCTCACGGCGACCGTCCAGCAGAAGACGGGCGCCGCTCCCTGGTGCGCGGGCTTCGCCTCGGGTGATGCCTCCGGCTGGCCGGGCACCGACTGGATCGAGGACATGGTCCTGCGTCAGGCCGGCCCCGACGTGTACGACCAGTGGGTCGCCAACGAGGTCAAGTTCACCGACGCGCCGATCAAGGAGGCGTTCGACGCCACCGGCAAGATCCTGCTGAACCCCGACTACGTCAACGCCGGCTTCGGCGACGTGAAGAGCATCAACTCGGTGGCCTTCGCCGACGTGGCCGCCAAGGTCGCCGACGGCAGCTGCCCGATGACGCACCAGGCGTCGTTCCTGTCGTCGAACTTCCAGACGGTCAAGACCGCCTCGGGCGGCGACGTGAAGGTCGCTCCCGACGGTGACGTCTACGCGTTCCTGCTCCCGGGCGTGACCGAGGGCAAGGTCGCGGTCGAGGGTGGCGGCGAGTTCGTCACCGCGTTCTCCGACGACGCGAACGTGCAGAAGGTCGTGGAGTTCATGTCGACGCCCGAGTTCGCGGACGCTCGCGTGAAGCTCGGCGGCGTGATCTCGGCGAACAAGGGCGCAGACCCCTCGCTCGCCTCCAGCGAGTTCCTCACCGAGGCGATGAAGACGCTGCAGGACCCGAACACCACGCTGCGTTTCGACGCCTCCGACCTGATGCCCGCGACCGTCGGTTCGGGATCGTTCTGGAAGGGCATGGTCAGCTGGATCGACGGCACGCCGACCGACCAGGTGCTCAGCGACATCCAGGCCGGCTACAACAACTGAACCGGAACGGATGACTCCAGGGGTCGCTCGCCACGCGGGCGGCCCCTGGAGTCCCGCAGTCCATATCGGCCCGGCGGACCCGGGTACTCATCAAGGGGCACGAAGGCGTGTCCGGGAGGGACGTCATGACCGAGATCACACACGTGGAGAAGACGCCGTCGGCGTCACCTCCGCCGCGCGGAGGAGCGACGGCGAAGCCGCGGGACTCCGCGGCACAGCACCGGACCACATTGCTCGTGGTCCTGGTCGGGCTCATCCTCGTGGTGGCGCTCTTCCTGTTCATGGTCACGAGGGCTCCGGCCGAGACGAAGCCCACCACGCTCGGCTTCTCGCTCAACAGCTTCTTCAACTGGCTGGGCGGACTGAACCCGCTGGTACAGATTCCCCTGGTCCTCCTCGCTTTCGGGGCGGTCGTCGGTCTGCTCCTGCTGCTCATCGAGTACGCCCCCCGCTCCGGCAAGGGGTACTTCTGGTTGCGGCTGGTCGCCTGTTTCGCGATCCCGGTGCTCGCGTTCATGCTCCTGCGCCCCTACCAGAACGCCGTCATCTACGTCCTCGGCATCGCAGTGCTGCTGGGCGCGATCCTCTTCTACGCGGACTACCGCTCGCGTCAGGGAGCCGGATATCTGTTCCAGCTCATCCTCTTCGCGGCCCCGGCGGCCATTCTGCTGCTGTTGGGCTTGGTCTACCCGGCCATCACCACGTTCTTCCAGTCGTTCATGGACAAGACCGGTGACAACTTCGTCGGCTTCGACAACTACGTCTGGACGTTCACGAACCCCGAGGGCTTCTGGTCGGTCATCAACACGCTGATCTGGGTGCTCCTCGCACCGACCATCGCCACGGTGATCGGCCTGGCCTACGCCGTCTTCATCGACCGTGCGGCGGGCGAGAAGTACCTCAAGGTGCTCATCTTCATGCCCTTCGCGATCTCCTTCGTCGGTGCCGGCATCATCTGGAAGTTCGTCTACGACTTCCGCCAGGGCGACCAGATCGGCATCCTGAACGCCATCGTGACCGCCTTCGGGGGGCAACCGGTCTCGTGGCTCGCGGCGACGCCGCTGGTCAACACCCTGCTGCTCGTCGTGGTGTTCATCTGGAGCCAGACGGGCCTCGCGATGGTCATCCTGTCGGCGGCGATCAAGGCCGTGCCGCCGGAGCAGATGGAGGCCGCGGAGCTCGACGGGGCGAGCGCGTGGGAGCGTTTCATCAACGTCACCGTTCCCGGCATCCGGTCGTCGCTCATCGTGGTGCTCACCACGATCGCCATCGGGGCGCTGAAGATCTACGACATCGTCGCCGTCATGACCGGTGGCCGCAACGACTCGACCGTCCTCGCCTTCGAGATGGTGAACCAGCAGCAGCGATTCCAGAGCTACGGGCACTCCGCGGCGCTGGCGGTCGTGCTGTTCGTCTTCGTGCTGCCGCTGATCATCTTCAACGTGCGCCAGATCCGGAAGCAGAGGGAACTGCGATGACCACCTCCACCGTGGTGCTCGAGCCCACCGACGACAAGCGTTCGGCTCGCCAGGTCGCCCGCGACACGCGCAAGCACGAGGCGATGGCACGCAAGCGCCTCACCTCGAAGGGTGCGACGATCGCGGCCGTCGTGATCGCGTTCTTCTGGACGATTCCGACGTTCGGTCTGTTCGTGACGTCGTTCCGCCCCGGATCCGACACCCAGTCGACCGGATGGTGGACGGTGTTCACCGACCCCAGCTTCACGCTGGAGAACTACCGGCTCGCGTTCACCTCGGGTGGCACGGCGCTGACGCTCGCCCAGTCGTTCCTGAACTCGCTGGCGATCACGATCCCGGTCGTGCTGTTCGCCCTCGCGATCGCGTCGCTCATCGCGTACGCCTTCGCCTGGATCGACTTCAAGGGCCGCAACTTCTTCTTCATCTTCATCTTCGCGTTGCAGATCGTGCCGCTGCAGATGGCCCTCGTGCCGCTGCTGAGCCTGTTCTCGCGCGGCTTGACGATCAATGAAGTGACGATCTTCCCGGGCTTCGACCTGCGCGGGGTGGAGCACAGCTTCGCGACCGTGTGGATCGCCCACGTGATCTTCGCGATGCCGCTGGCCATCTTCCTGCTGCACAACTTCATCGCCGAGATCCCGCACGAGGTCATCGAGGCGGCACGTGTCGACGGAGCGGGCCACGGCCAGGTGTTCTTCCGGATCATCCTTCCCCTCGCCGCCCCGGCCCTCGCGTCCTTCGCGGTGCTGGAGTTCATCTGGGTGTGGAACGACCTGCTGGTGGCGACGATCTTCGCGCCGTCATCGTCGCTGCCGCTGACGCAGTCGCTGAACTCGCTGTCGGGCACCTGGGGCGACCAGTGGTTCCTGCAGTCGGCCGGAACGTTCATCTCGATCCTCGTGCCGATCATCGTGTTCTTCCTGCTGCAGCGCTTCTTCGTCCGTGGCTTGCTCGCCGGAGCGACGAAGGGCTGAGTCCCCACGACAGGAGGGCGTGGCATCCGTTTGGGGGATGCCACGCCCTTCGGCGTTTCCACGTGGTGCGGGCGTGGACGGCTGGCGGGCGCGGAGGGCGTGCGGGTGTCGAGGACGGGCGGGCGCCGGATCGCGTGGTCGACGCAGCCACCTTTCGCCAGAACAGGGGATGCCACGGGAGCAGGGCGTCGCCGCGAGCATCCTCCTGTTCCCGCGGCATCCCCTGCTCCCGCAGCCGCAGCCGCAGCCGCAGCCGCAGCCGCAGCCGCAGCCGCTCGTGCGCCGAGGCCTCATCGTCGAGAAGCGCTGCTACACGCAACAAGGTGCGCGGCGGCACCCCTCGCGACCGAGGGGCGGGCGGAGCGCGCGCGGCGCCGTGCCGGACTCAGGAGGTGCAGGCGAGACGCGACTGGATGTCGCGCATCGCGTCGATCTCGGCGGACTGGCCGGTGATGATCGCCTGGGCGACCTCGGCCACGCGCGGCTCGTCGCCGAGCTCGATG
>JARBUN010000204.1 GCA_029239635.1 Microbacterium sp.
GGATGCGAAGACCGGATCGCTCGACTACGTCGACGCCGGCCACAGCCTGGGCTTCATCCTCCGCGCGGACGACACGTGGGATCACCTCGTGTCGACCGGCATGCCCCTGGGCATGGGGCTCCCCGAGCTGCGCTCACAGGCGCACGCTCAGCTCGGCCCGGGCGACGTCTTCATGGTCTGCAGCGACGGTCTCCTGGACGTGCTCGACGCGGAGGACCCCTTCGGACACGTTCGCCGCGCCCTGCGCGAGGGCGGGGTCCGTGGTGCTGTCGATGAGGCGGGGCGGCTCGCTCGCGGCGCGACGGCCACCGATGATCTGACGGTGATGGTGGTGGCGCGCGAGAGCGACGCCGCCCGGGAAAGGACGACATGAACATCGAACGACGCGATTCTGCAGCAGCGGTCGTCGTCGGACTCCAGGGGCGGCTGACGGCCGCTGTCGCCCCGCTGCTCCGAGCAGAGGTGTCCGACCTGGTCGCCGCCGGACGAACGCGGGTGGTGGTCGATCTGGCAGGGGTCGACTTCATCGACTCCTCGGGACTGGGGGCGCTCATCGGTGCGCTGAAGGCGACGCGCGTGGCCGGAGGCGACCTGAGGATCGCCGCGGCGGGGGAGCAGGTGCGGCAGGTCCTGCGCCTGACCAATCTCGACCGGGTGCTGCAGGTGTACCCCGACGCCGACGGCGCGTTCGACGGTGTCTGAGATCACCGTCGCCCGCGAGGGTGCCGCCACGCTCGCCTTCGTCGAAGGGCTGCACGGCGCGCTCGCCGAACTCGCGCAGGGCGCCCCGCACATCACCGAGGACGATCTCTCCCTCTTCTCGCTCGCGGTGATCGAGATCGCCACGAACATCGCGGTGCACGCGCCTCAGGGTGGGCCCGCCGTGTCGTTGTCGGTCGAGCTGTCCGCGGGAGACGAGCTGCGCGCGGTTCTGCGCGACTCCGCACCACCGGTCCACCTCGACCTCACCGCCACCACCACGATGGCCGACGCGCTCGCCGAATCGGGCCGTGGTCTCGCGATCGCGGCGGCGGTGTGCGACGAGCTCTCGGTCGAGCGCCGCCAGGGGAATCTGTGGCGCCTCGTCCGCCGGGTCGGCCCCCACGCGGTATGAGTTTCCCCTGACCCTCACACGATTCCCAGCACCGCGTCTCTAAGATGGCTCCGACCTGTGGCCACGGCCCAGGCGAGATGCGATGCCCGGCCGGGTGGCATCCGTCCCCGAAAGGACCCGAGTGAGCAAGAGCACGACTGGACGTCTGCGGACGCTCAGCCCCGCCGGCCAGATCTTCCGCGCGGTCGCGGTGGGACTGGCCGTCCTGTTGGTGTCCGGTTTCGGCGTCGGCGCGTACGCGCTGTACGACCTGTCGTCGAGCTTCACGGCCGACGCCGTCGAGCTCAAGGGCCAGCCGGCGGTGCCACCGGACATCGGCGAGCTGAAGGGCGGCGTTAACATGCTGCTCGTCGGAACCGACGAGTGCGAGCCCGACTTCGCGCAGCTCTTCGGCGACCGCTGCACGGGCGCCGACTCCGGCGACAGCCTCAACGACGTCAACATGCTCGTGCACATCTCGGACGAGCCGCGTCGCGTGACGGTCATCTCCTTCCCGCGCGACCTCATGGTGCCGATCCCGTCGTGCACCGACGCCGACGGCAACGAAACCTCGGCGATGAGCAAGCAGCAGATCAACTCCGCGTTCTCGTACGGCGGGCTCTCGTGCGTGGTGCAGACCATCTCGAAGCTCAGCGGTCTCGAGATCCCCTTCGCCGCGAAGGTCAGCTTCGGCGGCGTCATCAACATCACCGATGCGATCGGCGGCGTCGACGTCTGCATCGCCAACGGCATCAAGGATCCGTACACGGGTATCGACTGGCCCGCCGGAACCCGCACCGTGGTCGGTCTCGACGCCCTCCAGTTCCTCCGCACCCGCCACGGCGTGGGCGACGGGGGCGACCTCGGTCGCATCTCGAACCAGCAGCAGTACATGTCGCGCCTGGCCAACAAGCTGAAGAGCCAGGAGGTGCTGTCGAACCCGGCGACCCTCTACAAGCTCGCCTCGACCGCCCTGCGCAACGTGGATCCTTCGACGTCGCTCACCAACCCGCTGACGCTCGTGCAGATCGCCTCCGCGGTGAAGGACGTCCCCTTCAACGAGATCGTCTTCATCCAGTACCCGACCTTCACCGACTCGGCCGACCCGAACCGCGTCGTGCCGGACTACGACGCGGCCGACACGCTCTGGGCCGCGCTCGCCGCGAACCAGCCCCTCCAGCTCTCGGGCAACCTGAGCGACGGAGACGGCGTCGTCGTCGACGAGAACGCGCAGCCGACCCCGACCGACACCGCGTCGCCGGCGCCGACCGACAGCGCGGCACCCACCCCCGCCCCCTCGTCGTCGGCGATCACGCTGCCGTCGGAGATCGCGGGTCAGACGGCCGCGCAGGCGACCTGCTCGAACGGAAACGTCCGCTGACGACTCCGGTCCCGGCATCCGAATCCCCCCGATCCCGGATTCGGATGCCAGGGCACGAGCGGGTAGTATGAACCGGTGTGCTCGCGCCTTCGGCGTCGATCACCTGGAGACGTCGCATAGTCAGGCCTAGTGCACCACCCTGCTAAGGTGGAGTCCCCGTAAGGGGACCGAG
>JARBUN010000107.1 GCA_029239635.1 Microbacterium sp.
GCGTGAAAGGATCGAGGGATGCTGCTCCCGACCCCCGGCGGAAGAGACGCGCCCGTTCCCCCCGACGACGCCGGCGTGAGCTTCATCATGCCCGTGCTGAACGAGGAGCGATACCTGCGTCGCGCCGTCGCGTCGACCCTCGCGCAGGATGTCCCGGGGCCGGTGGAGATCGTGCTCGCCCTCGGTCCGTCCACCGACGGCACCACCGCGATCGCGCGTGAGCTCGCCGCCGCGGACGAGCGCATCGTGCTCGTGGACAACCCGGATGCCGACATCCCGGTCGGCCTGAACCTGGCGCTGGCCGCGAGCCGCTTCCCCACCGTCGTGCGCGTCGACGCGCACTCGGAGCTCTCCCCCGACTACGCCCGGCGCGCGCTGGCGACCCTCGCCCGCACCCGCGCGGCGAACGTCGGTGGAGTGATGCGCGCGGACGGCCGCTCCCCCTTCCAGCGCGCGGTCGCGCGCGCCTACAACTCGCGCGCCGGTCTCGGCGGCGGGGCGTACCACGGCGGGGCCGACGAAGGACCGGCCGAGTCGGCGTACCTCGGCGTCATGCGTCGCGCGGCTCTCGACGAGGTCGGCGGCTTCGATCCGTCGATCCGGCGGGGCGAGGACTGGGAACTCAACCTGCGCCTGCGTCGCGCCGGATATCGCGTCTGGTTCGACCCGGCGCTGTCCGTCGTCTACTGGCCGCGGGAGAGCTGGACGCGACTGGTGCGCCAGTTCCGCGCCACCGGCGCGTGGCGCGGCGAACTCGTCCGCCGCTACGGGCGCCGCAACTCCCTCCGTTTCTTCGCGCCTCCCGCCCTCGTCGGCGCCGTCGCGGTGTCGGCGCTGACGGGCCTGTGGCAGACCCGGCGGCGCGCGAACGGACGCCGGTCGGCGGTGGCATCCGTCGTCCACCTGCCCGTCCTCGCGTACGCGGTGCTGGTCGCCGTGGTCGCGCTCGGCAGGGGCGGCGGCCGCGGGTGGCGGGACCGGGCATGGACGGCCGCCGTGCTGCCCTCGATGCACCTGTCGTGGGGGTCGGGGTTCCTCTGGGGTGTGGCGCGCGGCGCCCGCGACACCGTCGACACCTCACGCCTGGACGGGCGCAACACCCCGCTCCCCTAGCGGTCGAGCCCCTAGCGCTCGAGGAAGCCCTGATCCAGGATCCGGGCGACCACGCGCTCGGCCGCGCGCCCGTCGTCACGGGCGTTGAAGATCCGCTGCCACCGCTCGTAGCGTTCGCGGAAGATCGACGGATCGACCTCCTCGATCGCGCGCGACAGCTCGTCCTGCGTGCGCACCACGGGACCGGGGGCCGCGTCGAGCAGGTCGAAGTAGAAGCCGCGCATCGCCCCGCGGTAGTGCTCGAGGTCGGGCACGAGGAAGTACATCGGCTTCCCCGTGATGCTGAAGTCGAACATGACCGAGGAGTAGTCGGTGATGAGCGCGTCCGCCACGGCGAGCAGGCGCGCGGTGTCGGGGTACCCCGTCACGTCGATCACGCGCGGACCACGGGCGTCCTCGCCCGGGAGGAGCGTCCGCGAGTGCCCGCGCAC
This sequence comes from Microbacterium sp., assembly GCA_029239635.1. Classification (GTDB taxonomy): domain Bacteria; phylum Actinomycetota; class Actinomycetes; order Actinomycetales; family Microbacteriaceae; genus Microbacterium. The sequence goes on from JARBUN010000107.1 coordinate 1,545, forward strand.
GAGCACCACGGAGTCGGTCTCGTGAGCCAGCGCGATCGGGTCCACGAAGTCGACGATGGCTTCGCGGTCGTCGCGCCAGGTCGGGGCGTACAGCAGCACCCGCTCCTCGTCGCCGATCCCGAGGGCGCGACGGGTCCGCGCCCCGTCATCGGCCTGCAGCACGTCGTTGCGCGGGTAGCCCTCGATCCACACCGGGCGGCGGAGGAACGCGTACGCCTTGGTCAGCACGCGGGCGGCGTACGGGCTCTGCGCGAGGAGCACATCCCATCGCCGCGCCTCCCGCACCACGGCCACCGCGCGCCGCGGGTCGAACCCCGGGCGGTGCAGCGCGAGACGTTTCAGCGGCGTCCCGTGCCAGGTCTGCAGCACCGTCTGGCCGCGGCGACGGACGAAGCGCCGTCGCAACCAGTCGTTGACGACGAGCAAGCGGGCGGCGCTGCGCGCGCGCCACCATTCGGGGCTGCCCTCGACCACGGCCACGGCCCCCGGCGGCACCGGCACGGACAGATCGACGACGCTCCAGTACCGGGTCGCGCGCGGGGCGACGCGCGCGAGCTCCCGATCGATCGCGAGGGGGTTGCAGCTCGCGTTGCGTCCGTAGAAGCTCTCGAAGAACACCGCGTTCTCGAGCGGCTCGCGGTGTGCGGCGTAACGCTTCTCGAGCACGGCCTGGGCCTCGCCGGAATCGTACGCGGGATCCACCGGCGGTCCCACGCGCAGCGTCGTCCCCGTCCACGCGGCCCGCAGGCCCGGGAGCACGGTGAGCGGGATCGGGGCGCGGGGGACGACGGCATCCGTCGCCAGCCCCGCGTCGATCGACACGCGATACTCCCCGGTCGGCAGGGGAAGCTCGGGACCACCCCATCGCGCGGCTCGAAGGGGCAGCTCGGCTCGCCAGGTGCGTCCTCGCCCGTGCAGACGCGCGTCCACGCGGGCGCGCCGCCCGATCAGAGCGACGGATGCCGGGCGCGGGCCCGTTCCGCTGATCTCGAGCACGGGGGTGCTGCCGTCGTCGACGAAGCGTGCGTCGGTCATCGCGCTGCCCTTCTCTCGCGGTCACGGGTGTCGGTGGGGGCGTCGCGGTCGAGGCGACGGCGGATCTCCCGGTAGACCCGCTCGGTGTTGCGGCCGTCCCGGTGCGCGTGGACCGCGGCGCTGCGGCGGCGGGAGGCGTCGAGAGCCTCGGTCGGATCGTCCAGGATGCCGCCCAGCCGACCGAGCACGTCGCTCCACGAGCGCGCGGGGTCGGCACCGGCCACGTCGGCGTAGGTTCCGTACAGCCCGCGCCGTGCTGCGTACTCCTCGAGGTCGGGGGCGAAGAACAGCACCGGCAGCGGCACGAGCGCCGCATCGAAGGCGAGCGAGGAGTAGTCGGTGATGAGCACGTCGATGCCCGACAGCAGCGGCGTCACGTCGGCGACCCGGTCACCGCCCAGGGCGGCGATCCGGTCACTCGGGACGGGCGGCGTGTAGTCGCCGACGCCCAGCGGGTGGGCGCGCACGAGCAGCAGGGCCCCGAAGCGGTCGAGGGCTGCGGCGATGGCATCCCACTCCCCCGCGTCGGGCACCGCGGCATCCCTCTCTCCGTCTCTCCAGGTCGGCGCGTACAGCACGAGCGGGGTGTCGCCGAGCGGACGGTCGATCGCCGCCTCGAGCGCGCTCCGCGCCGCACGACGCCGCTCCTCCGCCGCTCCGCGGGAGAGCACGTCGACACGGGGTTCGCCCGTCACCGGAAGACGCGCGTCGGGAAGGGCGAAGGCGGTCTCGAGCCGCCCCCGGACGAGATGGGATGCCGCGGGCAACAGCGAGATCTGCCGGGTCGTCCGCCGGTACAGCACCGCGAGCAGGCGACGTGTCAGCCTCGATCGGGCCCGGGTCGTCTCCGCCGAGTCGAGGCCGATGCGCTTGAGCGGGATGCCGTGCCAGAGCTGCACGATGAAGGCGCCCGTCACGGCGTAGCGCTGGACATCGCCGAATCCGTGCGTGACGACGATGACGCGCGCCCGCGCCGTCGCCCACAGCCCCCGAAGAGAGTCCTTCTCGACCCAGGGGATGCCGAGACGCTCGGCCTCTCGGGCTTGCGCCGCATCCGCGACGAGCCAGGTCGCTCGCTCGCCGTGCGCGCGGGCCTCGTGCCACAACACGAGCGCGCCGTCGGTCACGCCGACCGCGCACCCGAACACCCAGCGGTCGCGCGTGCGCGGAACCAGCGCGGTGAGCAGTCGTCCCGCGAGGTAGAGCGGGATGCGACGGAGTTTTCGCGCATTTCCCGCCCCGAACGAGAAAGACGCCACCCCGCGAGCCTATCGCGGGGTGGCGTCTCTGCTCGGAGCGTCAGTTGGTGGGCATCTGCCCGAGGGTGACCTCGGCGGTCTTCTCCTGGCCGTTGCGGACGTAGGTGACCTCGGCCTTGGCTCCCGCGGCGAGAGCGCGCACCTGCGCGGTCAGGTCAGCGGCGTTCGTGACGGGGACGCCGTTGAACTTCGTGATGATGTCGCCCTTCTCGAGGCCGGCAGCCTGAGCGGCACCCCCGTCGACGGCGACCGCGACGTACGCGCCGGTCGTGGTCGCGCCCTGCATGCTCGCGGCATCCTGGACGTTCGCACCCAGCAGGCCGTGCGTGGCGGAGCCGTTGTCGATGATCTCCTGCGAGATGCGCTTGGCCACATCGGACGGGATCGCGAAGCCCACGCCGATGTTGCCCGACTGGCCACCGGACGAGGATCCGCCGGCGCTGGCGATGGCGACGTTGATGCCGATGAGCTTGCCCTCGTCGTCGACGAGCGCTCCACCCGAGTTGCCGGGGTTGATCGCCGCGTCGGTCTGGATGACGGCGATCTTGATGGATGCCGTCGCCTGCTGCTGCTGACCCTGCTGCCCTTCACCGAAGTCGAAGAAGAACGGGTTCTCGTTCCCACCCGAGCCCGAGCCGTCCTCGGACTCGGTGCCGTCCTTCGGAGCGGCGGACGAGGCGACGAGGATCGACCGGTTGAGCGCGCTGACGATCCCGGTGGTGACCGTGTTCGGCAGGTCCAGCGGAGCGCCGACGGCCGAGACGTTGTCGCCGACGTTGAGCTTGGACGAGTCCGCCCAGTCGATCGGGGTGAGGTTCGAGGCGTTGTCGAGCTTGATCACCGCGAGGTCGTAGGTCGGGTCCGTGCCGACGATCTTCGCCGAGAACACGCGACCGTCCGAGGTGGTGACCGACACCGTCGGGTTGGCGGACTTGCCCCCGATGGTGACGACGTGGTTGTTCGTGAGGATGTAGCCGTCCTTGCTCAGGATGACGCCCGAGCCGGTGTCGCCGGTCTGGCCCTCCATGGCCTGGATCGTCACGACGCTCGGCACGACCTTGGCGGCCACGGCGGTGGTGTTGTTGACGTCCTCGGGGTTGTTGACCGTGACCGCGGTGGGACCCGCGACGGCCGCCGAGTTCGAGCCGCCCCAGAGGGAGAGTCCGGCGTACGTGCCGCCGAGGCCCGCGCCACCGCCGACGAGAGCGGCGGCCACGAGGAGGGCGGCGACCTTGGGGGCCCCGCTCTTCTTGCGCGGGGCGGCGGTGGCCGGCTCGCCGAGGTTCAGCGTGGGGTGCTGTCCGCGGGGATCGTGACCGCCGGCGGCCGGGCCGAACGCGTGCCCGGTGGGGCCGGTCGCCCCCGAGGGGGCGGAGGCGTACTCCTGCGGGCGGGTGGCTCCGTCGTGACCGGCACCGGGGTGCGCTGATCCGGCGGCGGGAGTGTGTGCGGGCGGCGGCCACGCGGCCGCAGCGGCGGCGGGGGAACGCGTGGGGACCGGCGGGATGACGCCGGCGGGCGCGGCGGCGTCGCTCGCGTTCCCTGCGGCGCCGTGATCGGTGTTCGACGACGCGGGCGCGGTGTTCTGGGCGGCCTCGTCGCTGTTCCGGCTGATGTCGTTACCCTCGGGACGGTTGTCCGTGTTGTCGCTCATGTGATGCTCCTTCTTCCAGGCGCTTCAACGATGACCCCGGATGCTGTGTGCTGCCTATGACACGGGTGAGCCGCCACTATGGGTCTGACACCAGCGACCCGCGAGGCCGATGGCCTACGGTGAGAACCTCCGGGCCCCGCGGCCCACGCATCCTTTCGAAGGCACTTCCCCGATGAACACCATCCCCGGCGCCTGGCAGCGCACCGCCCGAGGAGCCGGTCTCCTCGCCGCCGACGGCCGAGCCGTCCCGACGATCTTCGCCGAGATGACGGCGTTGGCGACCTCCACCGGCGCCATCAACCTCGGTCAGGGGTTCCCCGATGAAGACGGGCCCGAGGTCGTCCTCGAGGCGGCGCGGCGCGCGATCGCCGACGGCGTCAACCAGTACGCCCCCGGTCGCGGCTTCCCCGAACTGCTCACCGCGATCGCCGAGCACCAGAAGCGCTTCTACGGGCTCGACCTCGACCCCGGCCGCGAGGTGCTGGTGACGGTGGGGGCGACCGAGGCGCTGTCATCCACCCTGCTCGCCCTCATCGACGGGCCGGACGACGAGGTCGTGGTGTTCGAGCCGTACTACGACTCCTACGCCGCGAGCGTCGCCCTCGCCGGCGCGCGACTCGTGGGCGTCCCGCTGCGCTGGCCCGACTTCCAACCCGACCTGGACGACCTGGCATCCGCGGTCACCGATCGCACCCGCGTCATCCTCGTCAACGATCCGCACAACCCCACCGGCACGGTGTTCTCGCGCGAAGTCCTCGACGAGGTCGTACGCCTCGCCCACCAGCACGACGCGCTCATCGTGACCGACGAGGTGTACGAGCACCTCGTGTTCGACGGGCCTCACGTGCCGATCGCCACCCTCCCCGGCGCCGCGGAGCGCACGCTCTCGATCTCGTCGGCCGGCAAGACGTTCTCGCTCACCGGGTGGAAGACCGGGTGGGTGACGGGCCCCGCCGAACTCGTGACCGCGGTCCTCGCCGTCAAGCAGTTCCTCACCTACGTGGGCGGCTCGCCGTTCCAGCCCGCGATCGCCGCGGGGCTGCGCTTGCCCGACGCCTTCTTCTCCTCGGTCGCGGCGACGATGGCCGCGAAGGCGAAGGTGCTCGGCACCGGCCTGCGCGCGGCGGGTTTCGACGTGTCCACGCCGAGCGGTTCGTACTTCACCGTCGTGGATGCCGCCCCGCTCGGCGCCTCGGATGCCGACACCTTCTGCCGCGAACTGCCGGCCCGTGCCGGGGTGGTCGGCATCCCCCTCACCGCCTTCGTCTCCCCCGCCCACCGCGACCGCTACGCCACGCTCGTGCGCTTCGCCGCGTGCAAGCGCGTGGAGGTGCTGACGGAGGCCGCGGAGCGTCTCGCCGGCGCCGGGCGCGACTGACGGGACTCGCGCGGAGACGGCTGTGCAACTGCGGGCGGAGGGATACACGATGGCCCTGACGCGCTCCGGGTGGCGTTCCCCCCGCTCGATCTCGCTGATCCGGTACGTGCAGCGGATCCGCCCCTCATCCGAGCTGCCCTGACGCGGGCGCCGAGGAGCCGCGGCGGTCAGCTGTCGCGCGGGCGATCCAGGTGCGGGACGAGATCTTCCTGCGTGAGGCCCGCGGCGAGGCGTGCTCTGCGCAGGTTCGCCCCGAACTCGCCCATGTAGGTCATCCAGGGGTAGTCGAACGCGAGACCGGTCATCCCTCCAGCTTGCGTCATCTCACCGGGTCCGGGGTCGAAGCGGTGCATGCACTCAGCCCGCTTTCAGCGCGGTGTCACCCGGTACCGGCGGAGCTCGAGCGCGGGATTCACCCGGCGCACCCGGGCGATGGCATCCGGATCGATGTGGGCGACGGCCACGTCGGTCGCCGTTCCCACCGCGGCGAGAACCACGCCCTGCGGGTCCACGATCATCGAGTGCCCCACGCCGAGCGGCGGCGGATGATCCGCTCCGGCGACGAAGACGGTGTTCTCGATCGCGCGCGCCTGCACCAGGGTCCGCCAGTGATGCTCCTTGAGCGGTCCGCGCACCCATTCGGCCGGGACGAGAACGACGTCGACCTGGGCGTCGGCGAGGGTGCGCCCGACCTCGGGGAACCGCAGGTCGTAGCAGGTCATGAGGCCGAAGCGCAGACCGTCGACCTCGAACGTCTCGGGAGGGGCGATCTCGCCGGGCGCCACCCAGTCCGATTCGCGCTGCCCGAACGCGACGAGGACGACGTCCCGTTCCGCGGCCAGCGATCGCAGGGCCGCGGTGAAGGGTCCGTCGAGATCTTCGGCGTTCTCGGCCAACGTGGCATCGAAGGGGTCGACGAAATAGCTCGAGTACTCCGGGAAGACGATGACGCGCGCCCCGCGCGCGGCGGCGGTCTCCACCGCGTCCGCGATCGCCCAGAGGTTCGTCGCGCGCGAAGCGGTCGGCGCGAACTGCGCGACGGCCAAGCCGAAACCGTGATCTGTCACGCGTCATCCTTTCGCCCGCGGCGGCGGAGCAGCACCGGCACCACCACCCAGAGTACGAGGATCGCCACGGCCAGCACGAACCCGCCGGCCACTGCCGCTGCGGTGCCGACGACGACGCCGAACACGAAGGCAACGACGCCGATGAGCAGGAGCGAGACGAGCGCCAGGGCCGCGCGCAGGCAACGGTGGCCGACGCGCACCACCGAGGGCTTGATGCCGAGCCGGAACACGGCGCGGTGCAGAGCCACCGGCGCGAGGGCGACGACGGCGCTCAGGGCCGAGAGCGCCACCAGGACGAGGTAGAAAGAGCGCCCGCTCGTGTCGAGGTCCGCGAAGGCGGGCTGGAAGGCCAGGGCGAGGAGGAATCCGGTGAGGATCTGCGTCCCGGTCTGCAGCACCCGGAGCTCCTGCAGCACGTCGGTCCAGTTGCGGTCAGCGCGCTGCGCGGGGGTTTCCGGCCTGCCGTCGTCGAGATCGTCGATATCGCTGTTCACCGGGACATTCTCTCGCGACACTCCCGGGCGGTGCGTGCGGATTTGCGTCGACGTTCATCTCCGCGTAATGTTTTCTCTTGTGCCGCGGGGTGGAGCAGCTCGGTAGCTCGCTGGGCTCATAACCCAGAGGTCGCAGGTTCAAATCCTGTCCCCGCAACAAATGAAGGCCCCGGATCCTCGGATCCGGGGCCTTCTGCTTTGCCTGGACGCGGCGCCTCACACGACGGACGTGTTCTCGCCCCGCCGAGCCAACAGGTCCCGGAGCATCCGCTCGAGCCACGAGCGGTAGCGCGCCACAGACCACCCCGAGCGGGTGACGAAGAACGCGTACGTCTCGGGACCGATCAGGTAGCTGAGCTCGTCGGTGACCTCGTCGACATCCCCGTGCGCGAGCACA
>JARBUN010000108.1 GCA_029239635.1 Microbacterium sp.
GTCGTTCGAGGTGACGATCGTCCCGGTCATGATGAGCGGACCGTTGGCGCCGGGCCCGAAGTACTCGTCCGTGAGCTCGTAGGCGACGCGGGCGGGGTTCCCGGCGGGAAGCTGTCCGGCGTTCGGCAGGGTGAGCGCGAGGCTGGCCGCGGGGATCGCGGTGACCCCGAGCAGTCCGACGATCGCGACGGTGGTGACGACGGGATGCCGGGTCACCAGGCCCACCCAGCGTCGGGCGGGGCCGTTGCGCTGCGCGCGGATCGCCGCGGTCTCGGCCTTCTTCTCGCGTTCGGCGGCGGCCTCGGCCAGGGAGTCGGTGTCTTCCTGGGCCGAGGTGCCCCGGCGGCGTCGAGCGGACTGCGGCTTCGTGAAGCCCCACCCGACCACGCGGTGGCCGGCGAAGCCGAGGAAGGCGGGGGTGAGCGTGAGTCCGACGCACACGGCGATGGCGACGGCGACGGAGGCCGCGATGCCCATCGTGGTGAGGAAGGGGATGTTCGCGAAGCCCAGGCCGATGAGGGCGATGAGCACCGTGATCCCGGCGAACACGACGGCGGAGCCGGCGGTGCCGACGGCGCGGGCGGTGGACTCTTCGGGGTCCATCCCCGCGCGCGTCTGGTCCTGATGTCGCGACACGATGAACAGCGCGTAGTCGATGCCGACCGCCAGTCCCAGCATCACCGCCAGCAGCGGGGTGGTGGAGGACACCGTCGCGAAGCCGGTGGCGATGAAGATCAGGGCCACCGAGAGGGCGACACCCAGCAGGGCGGTGGCCAGCGGCATCCCGGCCACGAGGAAGGAGCGGAACGTCACCATCAGGACGAGCGCGGCGATCACGACGCCGAGGGCCTCCGTGAGGGACGCGCCGGGGATCTCGGTGGCGAAGAGCTGTCCGCCGAGGATGGCCTGCGAGCCGGACGGCAGGGCGGAACCGAGCGCGGTCGTCTCCTCGTGCAGGGCGTCCTCGGTCGCCTGCGGAACGGCCGACGCCTCACCCGCGAACTGGATGCGCACGATCGCGGCCCGGTTGTCGTCGGCGATGCTGCCCGAGATGTTCGCGTCGTAGGGGTCGGTCACGGCCTCGACGAAGTCGAGCGCGCTGATGTCGGCGTTCGTCTTCTGGATCGCATCCTGGTACGCCTGATCGCGCACGCTCGCGCCGTCGGCCGCGACGACGATGATCTCGGCGCTGGCCCCGCTGACCTGGGGGAAGGTGCGGTCCAGCATCTCGAGACCGGCCTGCGACTCGGTGCCGGGGATCGCGAAGGTGTTGTCGGTGCCCTTCGCGAGCAGGGCGACACCGCCGCCCGCGAGCACGAGGATGAGCAGCCACGCGGACAGGACGCGCCAGGGGTGGCGGAACGACCAACGGCCCAGGGTGTACAGGAAGGTAGACACGGTGGCGGCTCCCACGATCGGCGGACAGTCGATACAGCGCCGTATCGGATACAACAATGTATCGTAATCGGGAGAAGCGGACTCGAACCTGAGTCTCGCGTGTGAAGCAGGAGGACGCGGATGACGGATACGGCCCCGGCGCCGTCACGGCGACGAGAGAACACCCGCACCCGTCTCATGGATGCCGCGGCCGAGATGTTCGCGGAGGTCGGGATCGACGCCGCCTCGGTGGAGGCGATCTGCGAACGCGCCGGATTCACGCGGGGGGCCTTCTACTCGAACTTCGCCTCGAAGGAGGAGCTGTTCCTGGCGCTGTGCGCCCGCTCGGCCGAGACGACCATCGCGGCGGTCCGCGATCGCGTCACGTCGATCGAGGATCGCGGCCTGGACGGAGCGGGTGACGTCATGCAGCTCGTTCAGGAGGTGCTCGAGGCGACCGGGGAGGACCGCCTCGACGTGCTTCTCGGTGCGGAGACCCGCCTGCAGGCCCTGCGCAACCCGGACTTCGCGCAGGCCTACCTGACCCTGAACCAGGGTCTCGGCGAGAGCGTCACGCAGCTCGTGCGCGACATCGCCGACGCGCGGGGGCTCACCCTGCGCGTGCCCGCCGACGTCGCGACGGAACTGCTCTTGGCGGTGTGGATCTCGACCTCGGAGACCGCGCTGCTCACCCGCCAGGCCGCGACGCTGTCGCGCGTGCAGCTGGCGGAGCGTCTGTCGCAGGTCGTCGGGCTCATCCTCGAGTGAGCTCGAGCGCCGCGTAGCAGCGGCGTAACCGGTCGAGCCACCAGTCGCGCCGGTCGGCGTCGGCCGCCACACGATCCAGCTCGGCCGCCGACGGACGCGGACGCTCGAGCGGGAGCGCGCCACCGCGGGCCACCAGGGGGGATGCCGTGACGTCGGCGAGGAACAGCGACGCGGTGCCGAGCCCGCAGTCGTAGTCCAGTTCGGGCAGGGCAGCGGCGAGAGCAACCCCCATGGACAGCCCGATCGAGGTGTCGAGCGCGCTGGAGACCACCGCGGGGAGTCCCGCTTGCGCCACGATGTCGAGCGCCGCGTGCACGCCGCCCAGCGGCTGCGCCTTGATCACCAGCAGGTCGGCGGCGCCGGCTCGGGCGACCCGCAGCGGATCGTCGGCCTTGCGGACGCTCTCGTCGGCGGCGATCGCGATGTCGAGGTAGGCGATCCGCTCCCGCAGCTCCGCGAGCTCCTCGACCGCGGCGCACGGCTGCTCGATGTACTCGAGGTCGAACTCGGCGAGGGCGTGCACGGCCCGCTCCGCCTCGTCCACGTTCCACGCGCCGTTCGCGTCGATGCGCACGCGACCCTCGGGACCGAGCTCCTCGCGGACCGCGCGCACCCGCGCGACCGCCGGGCTGCCGGTGCGGGAGTCCAGCCGAAGTCGAGGGCGCCGGAGAGCCAGGTCGCTGCCTCGGCGTCGGAGTACTCCACGAAGGGCGAGAACTCCGTCCACCCCTCGGGTCCCTCGAACACGACCGCCTCGCGGGTCTCGATGCCGCGGAACCGGGCGGCCAGCGGCAGGGCGACCACCCGCGCGGTGGCCAGGACGTCGTCGAGCGGGGGGAGGGGTGCGGTGCTCATCGCTCCATCCTGGCCCCCGTGTCGGCGGCCGGGAATAGGCTGGCGCCATGCTCTTCGACACTCCGGTCCGCCTCGGCGTCCAGATCCAGCCGCAGCACGTCCAGTACTCCGACATCCGCGATGCCGTCTTCCGTCTGGAAGAGATGGGCGTCGACATCCTCTTCAACTGGGATCACTTCTTCCCCCTCTACGGCGACCCCGACGGCGAGCACTTCGAGTCGTGGACGATGCTCGCGGCGTGGGCCGAGCAGACCGAGCGCGTCGAGTTCGGGGCGCTGGTCAACTGCAACAGCTATCGCAACGCCGACCTGCAGGCCGACATGGCCCGCACCATCGACCACATCAGCAAGAAGGGCGGCGACACGGGCCGCTTCATCTTCGGCACCGGTTCGGGATGGTTCGAGCGCGACTACGACGAGTACGGCTACGAGTTCGGCACCGCCGGCTCACGCCTCAACGCCCTCGCGACCGACCTCGACCGCATCGTCGCGCGCTGGGGCAAGCTCAATCCCGCGCCGACCCGTCACATCCCCGTCATGATCGGCGGCAAGGGCGAGCAGAAGACCCTGCGCATCGTCGCGAAGCATGCGGACATCTGGCACAGCTTCGTCACCCCCGACGAACTGCCGCACAAGCTCGGCGTGATCGAGAAGTGGGCCGAGACCGAGGGACGCGACCTGTCGGGACTGATCGTCTCGAACGAGCTCAAGGACCGCGACGAGTCCGACGCCGATGCCCTCTTCGACGCGGGGACCCGCCTGTTCACGCTCGGCTTCTCGGGCCCCGAGTGGGACTACTCGCTCATCGAGCGCTGGCTGGTCTGGCGCGACAGCAAGAACGCGTGAGGCGAGCGGCGCGTCCGCCCGCAGAAGGGCGGGCGCGCCGCTCCGGCCACCGCACCCGGTCGTAGTCTGGGACGGTGACCGTCTCCGAGCTGTTCGACCCCGCCGAGTGGACCCTCGCGCCCGGTGCCGAGCGATACACCGATATCACCGCGCACGTCAGCAACGACGGGCGGATCGCGAGGATCGCGTTCGACCGCCCCGAGGTGCGCAACGCGTTCCGCCCGCACACCGTCGACGAGCTCTACACGGCCCTCGACATCGCGCGCCAGGATCACCGCATCGGCGTCGTGCTGCTGACCGGCAACGGGCCGAGCCCGAAGGACGGCGGCTGGGCGTTCTGCTCCGGCGGCGACCAGCGCATCCGTGGCCGCGACGGCTACAAGTACTCGCACGAGGAGCACGTCGTGCACGACCCGGGCCGCGCCGGTCGCCTGCACATCCTCGAAGTGCAGCGCCTCATCCGGTTCATGCCCAAGGTCGTCATCGCCGTCGTGCCCGGTTGGGCCGCGGGCGGGGGCCACTCGCTCAACGTCGTGTGCGACCTCTCGATCGCGAGCGCCGAGCACGGGCGTTTCAAGCAGACGGATGCCGATGTCGGCTCGTTCGACGCCGGTTACGGGTCCGCGTACTTCGCGCGTCAGATCGGGCAGAAGGCCGCGCGCGAGATCTTCTTCCTCGCCGAGGAGTACTCCGCTCAGCGCGCTTACGAGCTGGGCGCGGTGAACCGGGTCGTGCCGCACGCCGACCTCGAGCGCGAGGCCCTCGCGATGGCCCGCACCATTCTGACGAAGTCGCCCACCGCGATCCGCATGCTGAAGTTCGCCTTCAACGCGGTCGACGACGGTCTCGTCGGCCAGCAGGTGTTCGCCGGCGAGGCGACCCGCCTGGCCTACGGCACGGACGAAGCGGCCGAGGGCCGCGACTCGTTCCTCGAGAAGCGCGACCCCGACTGGTCCGACGTGCCGTGGCACTACTGAGCGCGGGAGTCCGGGCGTGAGGCTCGAGGTCCCGGCATCCGGTGATCCTCGCGATGTCCTGCGCGCGCTGCGGGCGGCGGTGCTCGGCGCCGGTCCCGCGCTCGCGCTCGGCGGTGCGGGCCTGCCGGCCGAGGTCCCCGCGGGGACCGCGGCGGTCGTGACGACATCCGGTTCGAGCGGGGTGCCCAAGTCGGTCGTGATCTCGCGCAACGCCCTGATCAGCAGCGCGTACTCCACCGCCGCGCGCATCGGCGAGGGCTCCTGGCTGCTCGCGGTGCCCGCGACCTACGTCGCCGGGGTTCAGGTGATCGTGCGGGCACTGCTCGCCGATCGCGAGCCCGCCGTCGTCGCCGGTCCCTTCCGCCCGGAGCCCTTCTCGGCGGCCGCCCTCGGGATGGCGTCGCACGTCGACGGCGCCCGCGTGCCGAGTTACACCTCGCTCGTGCCCGCGCAGCTGCAGAGACTCCTGGATGCCGCCGAGCACGATGACACGGTCGCCCAGGCGCTGCGCTCCTTCGAGGCGATCCTCATCGGCGGCCAGGCCCTCGCGCCCGCGGTGCAGGAGCGAGCCGCGGCCGTCGGCGCGCGCGTCGTCCGCACGTACGGCTCCACCGAGACGAGCGGTGGCTGCGTGTACGACGGGGTCCCGCTCGACGGCGTCGAGCTCGCGATCGTCGACGGGGAGGTGCGGCTGTCCGGCCCCACGCTGGCGGACGGCTATCTCGGCGAGCCCGAACGCACGGCATCCGTGTTCCCCGTCGACGAGAACGGGCGGCGCTGGTACCGCACCGGGGACGGGGGAGACGTCGTCGACGGCGTGCTGCGCGTGACCGGCCGTCTCGACAACGTCATCGTGTCGGGGGGAGTGAACGTGTCGCTGGATCGGGTCGAGGCGGCGGTGCGCGGCATCCGGGGTCTCGAGTCGGCCGTGGTCGTCGCGATCCCGGATGCCACCTGGGGGCAGGGTTCCGCCGTGATCGTCCCGGGGTTGGCCCCCGACGCCGAGGCCGAGATGCTCGCGCGCGTGCGGGAGACCGTGGCCGAGCACGTGGGTCCGGTGGCCCGCCCGGCGGGCGTGATCGCGGTCGACGAGCTCCCGACGCTGTCGTCCGGCAAGCCCGATCGTCGGGCGCTGGCACGGCGGTTCGGCGGGGCGGGCTTAGGATGACCCTCCGTGGCAGCTCAGTCTCGTAAGCGTTCGCGTCCGGCCCCGAAGCGTCGTCCGCACGGCAATCCCCAGAAGCACAAGAGCGGGGCGCCGCAGGCCGTCGTCCCCGCCACGGCGCGCGACTGGATCGCCGCCGCGCGGCTCCGGACGCTGCCGCTGGCGATCACCCCGGTGCTGATCGGTACCGGTGCCGCCTCCCTCGTCGACGATCAGTTCCACGGGGCGCTCGCGCTCGCGTGTCTCGCGGTGGCGTTCGCGCTGCAGATCGGCGTCAACTACGCCAACGACTACAGCGACGGCATCCGCGGAACCGATGACGTGCGCGTGGGACCTGGGCGTCTGACCGGAGGCAAGAAGGCGAAGCCGCGGACCGTGCTCATCGTCGCGCTCGCGTTCTTCGCGCTCGCCGCGCTCGTGGGCCTCGCGATCGTCGTGCGGACGGGCCAGTGGTGGCTGCTCGCCGTCGGCGCGGTCTGCATCGTCGCGGCATGGTTCTACACCGGCGGCAAGCGTCCCTACGGCTACAACGCGATGGGCGAGCTCTTCGTCTTCGTGTTCTTCGGTCTGGTCGCGACGCTCGGGACGACCTGGGTGCAGGTGCAGTCGATTCCGCAGGAGGCCTGGTTCGGCGCGGTGGCCGCGGGCCTGCTGGCGTGCGCGGTGCTGCTGGCCAACAACCTGCGCGACATCGATCAGGACCGTCTCGCGGGCAAGCGCACGCTCTCGGTGCTCATCGGCCGCCGCGCGACGCAGGTACTGTTCACGCTGTTCGTGCTCGCGCCGTTCGGGATCTCGGCGTTCCTCGCGTTGTTCTACCCGGTCGCGTGGCTGACGCTGATCGCCCTGCTCGGGGCGCTGTCGTCCGTCCTGATCGTGTGGACGTACCGCACGCCGCGCGAGCTCATCACCGCTTTGCAGGTGACGAGCTTCACCTCGGTCGCGTACGGCGCGCTGCTGTTCTGGGCCTTCCTGGCCTGAGGCTCAGCGCTCGGTCGTCTCGGGCTTCGCCGGTTCTGCGGCGGCGTCCGGCGCGGGCGACGAGGCGTCGACCACCGCGTCTTCCACGTCGGCGTCGGCCTCGGCGCCCGAGCGGCGACCGGTGGCGGTGCGCGTCGCGCGGCGTTCGGCGAGACCGCCGGTGACCTGGTCGAGCGGGCGGCGGAGGAAGAGCAGCGACAGGCTGAGCCCGATCAATGCCGCGAAGACGGCCGCGAGCCACGGCAGCTCCTGGAACACCGGGAACAGCAGCAGGATGCCGAGAGGCACGAGGAAGGCGAGCAATCGCAGCACCGTGTAGACGAGGGCCGAGCGAGCACGCATTGACCCATTCTACGGCGCGGTCGTCGCCCGTCGGCGCCCGGCCCGTGTCCAGCCGGCGCACGTAGGATTGGTCCATGGCACGGCTGCTTCTGATCTTGGCGCTCGTGGCGACCGCCTTCTGGGTCTACACGATCGTCGATTGCGCCGTGCAGCCCTCGACGCGGCACCGCGGCGTCAGCAAGGGCGCGTGGATGGTCATCGTCATCCTGCTCCCGGTGCTCGGCGGCATCCTGTGGTTCATCGTGGGTCGCGGACGGGCGGGCGGACCCGTTCTGCGCCGCGCTCCTGACGACGACCCCGAGTTCTTGGGTCGCCTCTCGCCCGCGGCACGCGCCGACCAGGACGAACGGATCCGGCGACTCGAGGAAGAGCTGGCTCAGCTCGATTCGGAGGCCGACGATCCGCGCGACAAGCGCCCGAAGACCGGAGACGACCCCGGCGACGACGATGCCCGCGGACAGCGCGGCGCCGTCAGCTGAATCGTGAGCACGAGCACTGAGCGCGCCGCGGCGCCCTCCACCGACGCGGCCGCCGCCCTCCTCGCCGGCCTGGTCTCGCGGGGAGTCCGCCACCTCGTCATCAGCCCGGGCTCGCGCTCGCAGGCCCTGGCCCTCGTCGCGGCCGAACTCGAACGCGCGGGGCTCGTGCACCTGCATGTGCGGATCGACGAGCGCGTGGCCGGATTCACCGCGCTCGGCCTCGGTCGCGAGACCGGTATGCCGGCGGCGGTCGTCTGCACCTCGGGCACCGCGGTGGCGAACCTGCTGCCGGCGGCTCTCGAGGCGCACCACGCGGGCGTGCCGCTGCTGCTGCTGACCGCCGATCGTCCCCCCGAGCTGCGGGGCGTCGGCGCGAACCAGACCACGCGCCAACCGGGACTCTTCCGTGCGGCCGCGCGGTTCGAGGCCGACCTCCCCGTGCCGGAGGCGGTCGATCACGACGGAACCGCCGAGCAGACGGCCGAGTTCGACACGGTGGCGGCGACGGCCCTCGCCGCAGCACTCGGCGAAGGGGCGCGCGCAGCCGGTCCCGTGCACCTGAACGTTCCACTGCGCGAGCCGCTCGCGGGTGCGGCCCCGGCGTGGCTGCTCGAGCGGGCGACCGCGCGACCGGCGGCGACGCGCGCCGACGCCGAGAGCGACGCCGAGGGCGAGGCATCCGGGGCCCTCTACCAGGGGGGCGGTGGAATCGGCGTGGCGGATGTGCCGCCCGAGACCGAGGCCGCGTTCCGTCTCGCGCTCGGACCCCGCACGATCGTGGTGGCGGGGGCCGACGCCGGCCCCGCGGCCGAGGAGCTCGCGCACCGGGGCGGGTTTCCGCTCGTGGCCGAGATCGTCAGTGGCGCGCGGTTCGGTCGGCACGTCGTGCACGGGTACCGCGCGCTGCTGCGCGACCCCGAGCTGGGCGGGCGCATCGAGCGGGTCGTGGTTCTCGGGCACCCGACCCTCAGCCGAGAGGTCGCGGTTCTCCTCGGTCGCGATGACGTCGAGGTGATCGCGGTGCGCGGCCCGGGCGAGCCGGTGAACCTCAACGGCACGACCCAGGGAGTGGATGCCATCCGCGTCGCACCGGGCGAGACCGACCGCGTGTGGCTCGGGGAGTGGATGCGCGCGTCGCGCGCCGCCGCCGTGGACCTGTCCCCTCCCGCTCCCGACGCGGACGGCCTGGCCTCCGCCGTGCCGCACGAACGCCTCGGCGCGATCAACGCCGAGGTCGAGGTCATCCGGGCCCCTCTCGACCGCGCCGCGGTGGTGGACGCGCTGTGGCGGGCGACGTGGCCCCACGACCGCCTGATGTTCGGGTCGTCGCGTCTCGTGCGCGTGGCCGACGAGCTGCTCTCGGGCAAGAAGGTGTCGGTTCACGCCAATCGCGGGCTCGCGGGGATCGACGGAACCGTCGCCACCGCCACGGGGATCGCCCTCGCGAGTCAGGTCGGCGAGCGTCCCGGCGTCACCCGCGTGCTCCTGGGCGACCTCGCGTTCCTCCACGACGTCGGAGCGCTGCTGCTGCCCCCGGGCGAGGACGAGCCGCGCCTCCAGGTGGTGGTCGGCAACGACGGCGGCGGAACGATCTTCGACGGCCTCGAGGTCGCGTCCGTGGCCGGTGACGACGCGATGGATCGCGTGCAGTACACCCCGCACACGGCGCGACTGGAGCAGCTGGCCCTCGCGTTCGGCTGGGAGTACCACCGCGTCACCACGCGCGTCGCCCTCGATCAGGTGCTGACGGCGCCGGGCGGTGGGCGGCAGCTGATCGAGGTTCCGCTGCCGCGCTGACCCGCGGTGGCCCGCCCTGGCCCACGCGCGTCAAGGCATGGCGCGATGTCGGTGGTTCACGCCACGATGGCGCGATGAGCACGAGCAGCAGATGGTCCGTTCCCCCGTCCGCCGCGCTGAGCGTCGAGCCGGGGTTCCGCCTCGCCGACCTCGACACGCGCGCGACCCCCGGCTACGACGGGAAGAAGGCCGACGGTCAGGCCGACCTCGACGCCGGCCGCGCACCCCTCGAAGCCCTGCAGGAGCGCCTGTTCGCCCAGAGCGTCGCCGGCACCGCGACCGGGGCTGTGCTGCTGGTGCTGCAGGCGATGGACACCGCGGGCAAGGGCGGCATCGTGCGCCACGTCGTCGGCGCCGTCGACCCCCAGGGCGTGGAGCTCGCGTCGTTCAAGAAGCCGACCGCCGAGGAGCTCTCGCACGACTTCCTCTGGCGGATCCGCAAGCGCCTTCCGGATGCCGGTCGGATCGGCGTCTTCGACCGGTCGCACTACGAGGACGTGCTGATCGGACGGGTACGACAGCTCGCCCCGGCCGACGAGATCGAACGCCGGTACGGTGCGATCGTCGGATTCGAGGCCGAGGCGGCGGATCTCGGCATCCGGGTCGTGAAGGTCATGCTGCACATCTCGAAGGACGAGCAGCGGTCCCGCCTGGCGGAGCGACTCGAGCGCCCGGACAAGCACTGGAAGTACAACCCGTCCGATGTCGACGAGCGCGAGCTCTGGGACGACTACATGGACGCCTACCAGGTGGCCATCGAGCGCACGTCGACGCCGCTCGCGCCGTGGCACGTCATCCCGGCTGATCGCAAGTGGTACGCGCGCCTTGCCGTGCAGCGTCTGCTCATCGACGCGCTGACCGACATCGACCCCCGGTGGCCGGCTGCCGACTACGACGTCGAAGAGGAGAAGCGCCGCCTCGCCGCTTCGTGACGCGCTGCGGGACTGTCGTGACGCGGTGCGGGACTGTCGTGACGGGCTGCGGGACCGTGGTCACGCGCCGCAGGCCTCACGCCAGCGCGTCGACGATCGGACGGAACTTCACGCGCGTCTCGAGCAGCTCCGACTCGGGCACGCTGTCGGCCACGATCCCCGCTCCCGCGTAGGCGGTGATGGGCGCGGTCGGTGACGAGGGCTCGGCGCGATCGATCTGCGCGCACCGCAGCGCGATCGCCCATTCGCCGTCGCCCGAGGCGCCGATCCAGCCGACGGCACCCGCGTAGCGCCCACGGTCGAACGGCTCGAGACGGCGGATGACGTCGATCGCGACGTCGGTCGGCGTTCCGGCCACGGCCGCGGTCGGGTGCAGCACGCCCACGAGATCGAGCGACGAGGCCGCTTCGCTGAGCACGCCTTCGACGTCGGTCGCGAGGTGCCACACGTTGGGCAGCTTGAGGGTGAAGGGCTGCTCGGCTGCCGCGAGGGCCGAGGTGTGCGGGCGGAGCGCCGTCAGCACGCTCTGCACCGCGAACCGGTGCTCTTCCTGGTCCTTGGTGCTCTCGGACAGGGCGAGGGATGCCGCCGCGTCGGCGTCGGCGTCGGCTCCGCGGGCCACCGTCCCGGCGAGGACCCGCGCGGTCACCGTCCCACCCGACACCGTCACGAGCGTCTCGGGGCTGGCGCCGATGAGACCGTCGACGGCGAAGATCCAGCAGTCCGGGTAGCCCTCGTGCAGCGACCGTACGAGCCGGCGGAGATCGGACCCGGCGGGGAGGGTGCCGGTGATGTCGCGCGCGAGGACGACCTTGCCGACCTCTCCCGCGACGATCGCCTCGACGCCGCGGCGGACGGCATCCTGGTACGCCTCGGCGGTCTGCCGGCCCGGCCCCAGCGTCGCCGACCAGTGCGGTCCGAAGGGGGAGCGCGGAGGCAGCTCGGGCTCGGGCTCGTCGGGGGTGTCGTCGAAGGCGAGACGGGTGACCCACGCGCGTCCGCTGTGGCGGCCGACGATCGTCCCGGGCACGCGCAGGATGCTCTCCCGCTCCGAGCGGGGGTCGAAGACGAAGGAGCCGAAAGCCACGAGGCCCGTGCCGGGGAGCTGCACGGGGTCGTCGACCTCGGCGGCCGCGGCGATGGCGCGCCATCGGTCGGCGACGCTCGCGTCGCCCGGGCGCGCACCGTGGTACCGCAGGGTGAGCAGGTCGCCGAACGCCGCGAGCGACTCTCCCCGGCGGCTCCAGAACAGCGGGTCGTAGGGGGTGGTGTATGCGAGCACATCGTCCATCGGGGGCAGCTCGCGCGTCACCACGCGCAGGCGCGGCACGGCGTCATCCGCGGGTTCGATCACACGTTTCAGGGTAGACCTGCGTGCGGTGCGGGTCTCGGCATCCCTTCGCCGTCGACATAACGCCGGAGATGTGTGTCCGCGGTGCGCGTCGACCGTGGGAGCGCGGGCGCGCCGCGCGGTGCGGCCCACTGTCCGTCGCCCGTTTTAGACTCGCGACATGTCCTCCCCACCCGCTCCCGGCACGCGCCTGCTGTTCCGCTGGCGGAAATGGGACGGCTCGCCGCACTGGGTGCAGGACAGCGTCTACCTCGGCTCCGACCACTGGGGCGACTGGTTCGGCCAGCAGGTGGGGTGGCGCAGCGCCCGTCCCGGCGCGGAGTTCGTGTGCCGCCAGCCCAACGTGACCCTCGTTCCCGCGAGCGGCGACTGGGCGTTCACCCACAACGCCGCCCCGCACCCGGTGGCCGTCTACATCGACCTCGCGTGGGACATCCGTTGGGACGAGGAGGGCGTGCCCACGGGCATCGACATGGACCTCGACGTGGTGCGCCGCACCGACGGGCGCGGCACGTGGATCGACGACCGCGACGAGTGGGACGAGCATCGCGTGCGCTACGGCTATCCGGCCGACATCGTCGCCCATCTCGAGACCACCGCCCTCGACCTCGAGCACCGCGTGCGCGAGGGCGTCGCCCCGTTCTCGGACGCCGTGACCGGACCCTGGCTCGCACGTCTCGCCGAGCTGGCAACCCCCGAGGACCCGGCGCCCACGCCCGCCTAGACTCGACGGGTGAGCAGCGACCCCAACCGCGCCGACCTCGGTAAAGACCCGCAGCGTGTCAGCGGGATGTTCGACCAGGTGGCACCCGCCTACGACCGCACCAACACGGTGCTGAGCCTGGGCAACGACCGATTCTGGCGCGTGGCGACCCTGCGCGCCGTCGCCCCGAAGCGGGGCGAGCGCATCCTCGACCTGGCCGCGGGGACGGGAACCTCCTCGATGGCGTTCGTGCCCAGCGGCGCGCACGTCGTCGCGGCCGATTTCTCGAAGGGGATGATCGCCGAGGGGCGACGTCGTCACGGGAACGTCCCGAACCTCGAGTTCGTTCAGGCGGATGCCACGGACCTGCCGTTCGAGGACGGCGAGTTCGACGCGGTCACGATGTCGTTCGGGCTGCGCAACGTCAACGACCCGCGCCGGGCCCTCCGCGAGCTGCGCCGCGTGACCCGCCCCGGCGGCCGGATCGTGGTGTGCGAGTTCTCGCACCCGCCGTCCCGCGCGTTCAACGGTCTCTACCGTCTCTACAACGACCGGATCCTGCCGATCGTGGCGCGCGCCGTCAGCTCCAACACCGAGGCGTACGACTACCTCAACGAGTCCATCCGCGACTGGCCGGACCAGCCGACGCTGGCGAGGTGGATGAGGGACTCGGGATGGGATGCCGTGGCCTACCGCAACCTGTCGTTCGGCATCGTCGCTCTGCACCGTGGCATCCGTCCCGCGGGGTGAGCGCGCGGCGTCCGACCCCGCGGCACGCAGGCCTGTCAACCGTCGAGATAGCCGAGGGACGGCGCGACCGCGCCAGGATAGGCTGAAACCGTGACCCCGAGACTGCCCGCGGCCAGCACCCGCCTGTCGGGCAAGCTGGGCCTGAGTGACCGCATCTTCGCCGGACTTCGTTCGCGCACCCTGTTGTCGACCGTCGAGGCGGGTCTCGGCCGCGTCGAGAGCACTCTCGAAGAAGAGGTCCGCAGTGCCGACCGGCTCGCTGACGTCACCGCGCGCTACCTCTACGAGGCCGGCGGCAAGCGCGTCCGTCCGATGCTGGCGATCCTCACCGCGCAGCTCGGCCGCGGGACCACGCCCGAGGTCATCGAGGTCGCGACGGCTCTCGAGCTGACGCACCTGGGTTCGCTGTACCACGACGACGTCATGGACGGTGCCGACAAGCGCCGCGGGGTGCCCAGCGCCCAGACGGTGTGGGGCAACAACATCGCGATCCTGACGGGTGACCTGCTGTTCTCGCGCGCCAGCCAGCTCATGGCGCGCCGGGGCGAGCGGGCGATCCAGCTGCAGGCCGACACCTTCGAGCGCCTCGTCCTGGGGCAGATGCACGAGACGGTCGGCCCGCAGGAGGGCGACGAACCGGTGGAGTTCTACCTGCGCGTCCTCGCCGACAAGACGGGCTCGCTCATCGCCGCGGCCGCGCAGTGCGGTGTCATCTACTCCGGTGCCCCCGAAGAGTTCGAGCAGCCGATGGTCGTCTTCGGCGAGAAGGCGGGCGTCGCCTTCCAGCTGCTGGACGATGTGATCGACCTCTCGCCGGACGCCTCCGAGACCGGGAAGGTGCCCGGCACCGACCTGCGCGCCGGCGTTCCGACCATGCCGTACCTGCTGCTCGGGCACCGCTCCGACGCCGCGTCCGCCGATCTGCGCGCGCGCATCGACGAAGGCCAGGAGCGTATCGCCGCCGGGGCCGACTCCGCGATCCTGGACGCGCCTCTCGCAGAGCTGCGCGATCACGACACCACGCACGAGACGCTCCGCCTCGCGCACCAGTGGTCGCAAGAGGCGATCGACGCCCTCGCACCGCTGCCCGACGGCGCGGTGCGCGAGGCGCTGACGCGCTTCGCCCGCGCGGTCGCCGACCGCTCGGCCTGACTCTTTTCCACCACCCCCCGATCACGATCGAGAGGACCCCATGACGAAGCTGCGCCTCGCCATCGTCGGAGCCGGCCCCGCCGGCATCTACGCCGCGGACATCCTGCTGAAAGCCGAGCGTCAATTCGACGTCTCGATCGACCTCTTCGAGCAGCTCCCGGCTCCCTACGGCCTCGTCCGCTACGGCGTCGCCCCCGACCACCCGCGCATCAAGGGCGTCATCACGGCGCTGCGCGAGGTGCTCGACCGCGGTGACATCCGCATCTTCGGCAACGTCCGCTTCGGCGAGGACATCACGCTCGACGACCTCAAGCAGCACTACAACGCGGTGATCTTCTCGACCGGCGCGATCCGCCGCGCACCTGGCCGCTCGAGGCCGAGTCGGTCGCCGTCATCGGCAACGGCAACGTGGCTCTCGACATCACGCGCATGCTCGCCAAGCACGCCGACGACCTGCTGCCCACCGAGGTCCCCGACAACGTCTACCAGGGCCTGAAAGCCTCCCCGGTCACCGACGTGCACGTCTTCGGCCGTCGCGGTCCGGCCCAGGTCAAGTTCACGCCGCTCGAGCTCCGCGAGCTCGGTGAGCTGCGCGACGTCGACATGGTCGTCTACGACGAGGACTTCGACTACGACGAGGCGTCGCTCGCGGCCATCCAGACGAACAAGCAGGTCAAGGTCATCGACCGCGTCCTGCAGGAGTGGCGCACCCGCCCGGGC
>JARBUN010000109.1 GCA_029239635.1 Microbacterium sp.
CTCGCCCTCATCCCGCTGACCGCGTTCGTCCTGTGGCGCACGCGCTTCGGTCTGCGCATGCGCGCGTCGGGGGAGGAGCCGGCCGCGCTGCAGGCGCTGGGCGGACACGTGCACCGCACGCGCTACCTGGCCGTGCTCGTGGGCAGCGGCATGGCCGGCTTCGCCGGCGGCTACCTCGTGCTCATCTCGCAGGGCTATGTCGAGAACCAGGTCGCCGGTCGCGGCTTCATCGGCCTCGCGACCCTCATCTTCGGAAACTGGATGCCGGGAGGTGTCTTCGCGGGATCGGCCCTGTTCGGCTTCAGCGACGCGGTCGGCCTCGGCCGGCCGGAGACCTTCCGCGGCATGCTCTTCGTCCTCGGCGCCGTGTTCGTCGTTCTCGGCGCGGTGCGTCTGCGCCGCCGCCTCGGGGTCCGCTCGGCCGTTCCGTCCCTGATCCTGGGGGCTGTCCTGCTGGTCGCCGCCCTCGTCCTGCCCCTCCCGAGCGCGCTCGCGACGGCCGCACCGTACCTCGTCACCCTCGCGGTGCTCGTGGTGGCGGGAACCCGCATGCGTCCGCCGCGCGCCCTCGGGAGATTCTTCCCCCGTCAGAACTCCTCGAGGTGATCGCGTGAGCGTCAACGAACTGTCCCGTGTCCATATCTGGGACGGGAGCACCCCCCGGGGCGTCGGGGCGGTGCGCTGGAGCGCCGGCCGCATCGCGTCGGTCGACGTCGGCGAGCCCGGGGGAGCGGCCGAGTGGACGGTGATCCCCGGGCTGATCGACACGCACGTCCACCTCATCGGCAACGCCTCGGACACCCCGGCCGACTTCCTGTCGTGGCCGCTGACGACGCGTCCCGAGGAACAGGTGCTCCACGGTCTCGCCCACGCCCGCCGGGCGCTGGCGGTCGGGGTCACGACGGTCCGCGACCTGGCGGCGGACGACATCCAGTTCTCGCTCGCGCGTGCCCTCGAGGCGGGTGTGGTGGAGGGGCCGCGCGTGCTCGCACACGGCCTCGTCAACATGACCGGCGGCCACGGCGACCTCTTCACCCCGCCCGCCGTGGTCGACCGCAAGCCCGTGGCCGACGGTCCCGACGCCTGTCGGGCCCTCGTGCGGCGCTGGGCGCGCTCGGGTGCCGACGGCATCAAGGTGCCCGTGAGCGGCGGGGTGCTCTCGGTCGGCGACAAGGCATCCTGGCGCAACTACACGGATGCCGAGATCGCGGCGATCGTCGACGAGGCGCACGCGCTGGGCATGCGCGTCGCCGCGCACGCCCACACCGAGGACGGCATCCGTCGCGCGCTCGCCCACGGCGTCGACTCGGTCGAGCACGCGACCAAGCTCACGGACGCCCTGGCGGCGCAGATGGTCGAAGCCGGGACGACGGTCGCCCCGACGCTGCTCATCAACGACCGCATCGCGGACGGGTCGGTGGTCGTCGCCCCGGGGCAGCGCGAGATCGCGCAGGAGCTCGTCTCCGGTCGCGACTCGGTCTTCCGGGCGGCCGCCGCGGCGGGGGTGGAGTTCGTGCTCGGCACGGACGCGAACGGTTTCCACGTGGGCTTCGACGACCAGTGGGAGGAACTGCGGGCGATGGCGAGGGTGTTCGATTGGGATGCCGGTCGCACCCTGCAGGCGGCCACCTCACGCGCCGCGGCGGCGATCGGCCGCGCCCACGACCTCGGCCGCATCGCGGCCGGCTTCTCCGCCGACTTCGTGGTGGTTCGCGGTCGGCCCTGGGAAGACGCGGACGCGCTCCGGGCGGAGTCGGTGGTCGCCGTCGTGGCGCGTGGTCGGCTCCTGGCGGGCGCGCTTCCCGGGTGAGGTGGCGGCGGTCACCGCCCCTCGGCGTCGGCAACGCCACTCCCTGCGCTGACGCGACTCCTCACCGAGGAGGGGCGACGTCCGCGCTGCCGCGCAGGACCTTGGTGAGAGGGCGGCCCTTCGCCAGCTCGTCGACGAGCTTGTCGAGCACGCGGATGCGGTACATCAGGGGGTCCTCGATCTCCTCGACGCGGATGCCGCAGACCACCCCGGTGACGTCCTCGGTGCGGGCGTTGAGCGTCGCCTCGTCGAAGAACTCGCGGAACGTCGTCGTGCCGCCCGCGTGGCGGGCGATCGCCGCATCGTCGAAACCCGTGAGCCAGCGGATCGCGGCATCCACCTCGTCCTTGCTGCGGCCCTTGCGCTCGACTTTCTGGATGTAGAGCGGATACACCGACGAGAAGGGCATGTCGAAGACGCGGGACATGCCCCGCACGCTAGCCCCGCGTGCGTCTCCTGTCGACACCCGGGGACGCGGAGACCGCCGGGAGGGTCGTCGACGACGCGCGCTCCTCGACGAGGGACCGACGCGGGTGCGGCGCGCCGCGCGTCAGTGCGACTCCACCACGCACACCGCGCTCATGCCGGGGGTCAGTGCCTCGAAGATGTGCGGGGCGTCGCCGGGGTACGAGAGGTAGTCGCCGGTCGAGAGCTCGTAGGGGTCGTCGGCGGGTCCGACGCGACCGCGACCGGTCACCATGACGAGGTGCTCGACGGTCCCGCGAGGGTGGGGATCCGAGAGGCGGGGTTCGCCGGGCTCCGCACTGAGCAGGTAGATGTCGCGGCGGGCGTGCGGGGGACTCGCCGAGAGCAGCACGGCGAGGTAATCGGATGCCGACGAGGGCACGGCCGCGGCCGCCTCGCCCGCGCGGATCACGGTGGGGGAGCGCACGCCCTCGTCGACGAGGACCGCGAAGGGGACCTCCAGGGCCGTGGCCAGGGCCCACAGCGTCTCGACGCTGGGATTGCCGCCCCCGTTCTCGAGCTGCGAGACGGTGGCCTTCGCGACGCCGGCTCGGCGGGCGAGCTCCGAGACGCTGAGGTCGCGGCGCTCGCGCTCGCGCCGGAGGGTCGCCGCGATGCGGTCGCCGAGGTCTGTCATGCGTTCATTATGCTCGCCGATCGTTCGACTTGACGAACGACCTCGCCTCGTTCACTATGATGTCCATGCGTTCGTTATCCCGAACACCGGAGAGTGTCGCGACCCGTCAGGGTCTCGCCGTCGCCCTCGCCACGAGCGCCTACGGCATCTCCTTCGGCGCCCTGTCCGTGGCATCCGGGCTCGATGTCTGGCAGACCTGCGTGCTCAGCCTGCTCATGTTCACCGGTGGGTCCCAGTTCGCCTTCGTCGGGGTGATCGCCGCCGGAGGCCTGGCGGCCGCGCCCGCCGCGATCGCCTCGGCCGCGCTCCTCGGCGTGCGCAACGCCGCCTACGCCATGCGCATGGCGCCGGTCGTCGCGGGCGGGTTCTGGCGCAAGGTCGGCGCGACACCGTTCACGATCGACGAGTCGGTCGCGGTCGGGCTCGCGCAAACCGAGCCTCGCGCTCGGCAGGTCGGCTTCTGGGTCACCGGCACCGCCATCTGGGTCGGCTGGAACGTGTCCACCCTCGCGGGCGCACTCCTCGGCGATGTGCTGGGCGACCCCCGCGCCTACGGTCTCGACGCGGCGGCCGCCGCCGCGTTCCTCGCGCTGCTCTGGCCGCGCCTGCGGGGTCGACAGCCGCTCGCGGTCGCGGCCGGTGCCGCCGTCGTCGCGGCGCTCCTCACCCCGGTGCTCATGCCCGGCATCCCCGTCATCGCCGCGGCCGGAGTGGCCGTGGCGGTCGGCCTCTTCGATCGACCTCGACCCGGCCGCGATCCGCGGACGTCGGAAGGGAGGACGCAGCCGTGACCCTGTGGACCGCCGTCCTCGCGGCATCCGTCATCTGCCTCGCGCTCAAGGCCGTCGGGTACCTCTTTCCCGCGCGGTGGCTCGAGGCCCCGCGCCCTGCCCGCGTCGCCGATCTGCTCACCGTGGCCCTGCTCGCGGCGCTGGTCGCGGTGCAGACGGTGGCGTCGGGTTCCGTGATCGTTGTCGATGCACGGGTGCCGGCGGTGGGTGTTGCGGCGCTCCTGCTGTGGGCTCGTGCGCCCTTCCTCGTCGTCGTCGCGGCTGCGGCGCTGACAGCTGCGCTGCTGCGGCTGTGGGGGTGGGCGCCGTGAGATCTCGGTCCCGGCGGCTGCTCCCCGCCGGCCCAGAGCGGGGGCCGCTTAGACTGTCGCGATGAGCTCTGGCATCCTGCGCGTCTTCGGCTGGCTCGTGGCGTTGCTCGTCGGCGTGTTCTACGGAGCGGCGGGGACGATCGCGCAGGCTTACCGCCTCGGGCCGGTGCCCCTGGGGCTTGTGCTGGCGACGGTCGGCAGCGCGGGGCTCCTCATCGCGATGCGAACCCTCACGGGTGACCGGGCGAACGCCTTCGCCGGAGGCCTGGGCATCACGCTCGCGGCGTACGTCTTCTCGCAGCCGGGCCTCGGCGGATCGGCCATCGTCGCCGCACCCACTCCGGGGACCGAGTGGATACCGCTGGTGTGGACCGTCGTGGGCCCCGCGTTGATGGTCCTCGTGGCGTTCTGGCCCGACTTCTCGCGCCTTCCCGGCGCGCAGCGGCCCGCGGAATCGTAGGCCACGGCACGGCGGCGGGGCCGGTCGCTCCCGCTCGATTAGACTGGCCGGGTGACTTACGTGATCGCCCTCCCGTGTGTCGATGTCAAAGACCGCGCCTGCATCGACGAGTGTCCGGTCGACTGCATCTACGAAGGTGAGCGGTCGCTGTACATCCACCCCGACGAATGCGTCGACTGCGGCGCGTGCGAGCCGGTGTGCCCCGTCGAGGCGATCTACTACGAAGACGATCTGCCCGAAGAGTGGTCCGACTACTACAAGGCCAACGTCGAGTTCTTCGATGACATCGGCTCTCCGGGCGGTGCGGCCAAGGTCGGCGTGATCGCCAAGGACCACCCCGTCATCACCGCTCTTCCCCCGCAGAGCCACTGACCCGTGGGCGTCGCCGACCTCGCCGACTACCCCTGGGACGCCGTCGCCCCCTACGCCGAGCGCGCGCGACGCCACCCCGCCGGGATCGTCGACCTGTCGATCGGCTCGCCCGTCGATCCCACTCCGGCCGTGGTCGCCGACGCACTGGCCGACGCGACCGACGCGCACAGCTATCCCGCCACGGCCGGGACGCCGGAACTGCGCGAGGCGATCGTCGACTGGTACGCCCGCCGCCGCGGTGTCCCCGGGCTGACCGCGGCGCAGGTGCTGCCGACGGTCGGCTCGAAAGAACTCGTGGCCCTGCTGCCGCTCCTGCTCGGGCTCGGCCCCGGAGATGTCGTGGTGCACCCCCGCGCCGCATACCCGACCTACGAGGTCGGCGCCCGTCTCGTCGGCGCGGAGCCGGTGGCATCCGACGAGCCGTCCGAGTGGCCCGAGAACACGAAGCTCGTGTGGGTGAACTCGCCGGGAAACCCGGATGGCCGGGTGCTCTCGACCGCCGAGATGACGGATGCCGTCACCCGGGCGCGTGAGCTCGGAGCCGTTCTCGCATCCGACGAGTGCTACGCCGAGCTCGGCTGGGATGCCCCGTGGGACGCCGAGCGCGTGCCGAGCGTGCTGGACCCGGCCGTCGTCGGCGACGATCTGACGGGCGTGATCTCGGTGTACTCGCTGAGCAAGCAGTCCAACCTCGCGGGCTATCGTGCGGCGTTCCTCGCCGGCGATGATCGGCTTGTCGCCCGGCTCCTCACCGGGCGCAAGCACCTGGGCCTCATGCCGCCCGCTCCCGTGCAGCGTGCGATGACCGTGGCGCTCCGCGACGACGCGCACGTGGTCGAGCAGCGTGAGCGGTACGCCCGCCGTCGTGCCGTGCTGAAGCCCGCGGTCGAGGCGGCCGGCTTCACGATCGATCGCAGCGAAGCGGGCCTGTACCTCTGGGCCACGGAAGGCCGCGACTCGTGGGAGAGCGTGGGGCGGCTCGCCGATCTCGGCATCCTGGTCGGGCCCGGACATTTCTACGGGACGCACTTCCCGAATCACGTGCGGTTCTCGCTGACCGCGACCGACGAGCGGATCTCGGCGGCGGCCGAGCGGTTGATCCCCTGATTCAGGCCGACCGGCTCCAGGCCTCCCACAGGCGCGCGTAGGGGCCGCCCGCGGCGCGCAGGCCGTCGTGGGTCCCCTCCTCGCGCACGCGCCCGGCCTCGAGGAGCACGACGCGGTCGGCTGCGCCCGCTTGGCTCAGGCGATGCGCCACGACGAGCGCGGTGCGTCCCTCGATGGCGGCGAGAGCGGCATCCTCGAGGCGACCCGCTTCCGCGGAGCCGGCCTCCGCGGTCGCTTCGTCGAGCACGATGAACGCGGGGTCGGCGAGCACCACGCGCGCAAGGGCCAGCTGCTGCGCCTCGGCGGCGGACAGGGAGGTGCCCGACGCGCCGACGTGCTCGTCGAGGCCGCGCGGCAGACGCGCGACGATGTCGTCGGCGCGAACCCGGGACAAGGCCCGGAGGAGGTCGTCGTCGCTCGCGCCGGGGGCGGCGAGCGTCAGGTTCTCGCGCAGGTCGGTGTCGAAGACGTGCACGTCCTGGGTGACGAGGGCGACGGATGCCGGCCGGTCCACCGTTCCCGCGACGGGATCGTGCACTCCGGCGGCGAGGGCGGCGAGGGTGGACTTGCCGGCACCCGAGGCGCCCACGACCGCGACCGTCGTGCCCGCGTCGACCCGTACCGACACGTCGTGCAGGACGGGATGACCGGTTTCGTACGCGTGGGTGATGTCGCGCAGGACGACGTCGTCGCCGGTGGGGGCGCACGAGGGCGGGGCCGGCGTCGCGGTGCGGACGACCCCGACGATCCGCGCGAGCGAGGCGAGAGCGGACTGCAGGTCGTCGACCACGAACAGCAGCTGATTGATGGGGCCGAAGAGCCGCAGGAACAGCAGCATGGCGGCGGTCGTTCCGCCCACGGTCCCGTGCCCGTTCGACACGAGGAGGAAGCCGACGGTCAGCAGGCCCGTCATGCCGAGGAACTCGGCGGCATTGAGGCGCGCGAAGAAGAGGTTCTGGATGCCACGCGC
>JARBUN010000110.1 GCA_029239635.1 Microbacterium sp.
TCTCCCCCGCGATCGCCATCGCCCGCGCGAGTCCGGCCGAGCGCTGATGGGCCCGCGTGACGCCGTCGAGCCAGACGCGCATCGCCTCGTCGACGTCGAGGCGATCCAGGATGTCGGCGATCAGTGCGGGTTCCGCCGGCCCTCCCCTCCCCTCCTCGCCGAGGAACGCGCGCTCGAACGCGGCGACGAGCAGCACCGATTTCGACCCCGCCAGGTGCACCGATTGCACCGAGACGCCGGCAGCGACGGCGATGCCCTTCATCGTGGTCGCGGCGTACCCGTCGCGCGAGAACAGTTCCGCGGCCGCGTCGAGGATCGCCGCACGCGTGCGGGCCGCCTCCGCCTGCCGCAGAGGGGAGGCGTAACGCCTGGGGCTCATCTCAAGCTCTCCTCAGAACGTTAGAGGGACCATCTAATCATTCGCCTCCCGACCCGTCGACGGGCTTGACGAGCGCTCGAGAGCACGGGGGCGAATCCGTCAACCCGTTCCATCGATGTCGGGACCACCCGGTTTACTGGGGGCGTGATCGACGGACGACTCTTGCAGCTCGCACGGAGCCCCCGCCCTGTCGAGGTGCCCCCGCCGCGCGTCTACGACGCGCGCTTGCGAACGGTCCTCCCCGATCACGCACGGCTGCTCTCGCTGTACGAGGGCGCCTCGTGGGCGGAGGGACCCGTCTGGTGGCCCACCGAGGACGCCCTGGTCTTCAGCGACGTGGTCGGTCGGCGCACGCTCGCGTGGCGCGACGACGGCAGTGTGGTGAGCGTCGTGGACCCCTCCGCGTTCGCCAACGGAAACGCGGTCGACGGCGCGGGCAGACTCGTGCACGCCTCACCGACCCGCTGTACGGGATCTCCGACCCGCGAGAGGGGTATCCCGCCGCACCCGCCCTGGGCCACCAGAGCGTCTACCGCTGGGTCGAGGGAGAACCTCTTCGGCGCATGATCGACCTCGACGCCCCCAACGGTCTCGCCTTCAGCCCCGACGAGGGGCTCCTGTACGTCGCAGAATCCCGTGCCGACGGCCTCCCCCGCATCGTCGCGTGCCCGTGGGACGGCGACGCCCTGGGAGCGCCCCGCACCTTCGCGACGGTGGATGCCGGCATCCCCGACGGGTTCACCGTCGACAGCCGCGGCTGGCTCTGGACCAGCAGCGGCGCGGGCGTCGTCGTCTTCGCCGCGGACGGCGCCCGACTGGGCGTGATCCCTACGCCGCACCTCGTCAGCAACTGCGCCCTCGACGCCGACGAGCGGCGCCTCTTCCTGACGGGCGATGCCGACCTGTGGATGCTGGAGCTGGCATGACCGACGTCGAGATGGCCGTCATCCCCGCCGGACGCGTGCTGCGCGGCGATATGCGCGGGGGTGAACGGCGCGAGATCGTCGTGTGCGCCTTCGAGATCGGCGTCTACCCCGTCACCGAGGAGCAGGTCGCCGAGCTTCTCGGCATCCCGGTCCGCCATCCGCGTCGACCGGCCGTCGGTCTCAGCTGGTTCCGGGCCGTGCGCCTGTGCAACGCGCTCTCCGAGTGGGAAGGGCTCGACCCGGTCTACCGATTCGACGGCGAAGAGGTCTCCTCCGATCCGGAGAGCGACGGGTTCCGCCTCCCGACCGAGGACGAGTGGGAGTACGCGGCACGCGCGGGCGCGACCGGTTCGACCTACGGGCCCGTCCGCGAGATCGCGTGGACGGCGGCCGACGGACTCCGCGCTCCCACCGACGTGGGCGCTCGACTGCCGAATCTCTTCGGGCTCTTCGACATCCTGGGCAACGTGTCCGAGTGGTGCGAAGACCTTCTCGACCCCGAACGCGGGCACGCGCGCGTCTTCCGCGGAGGCGGATGGAGCGACGCCCCCGCTGTCGTGCGCGCCTCGACCCGTCGGGGCGCCGGCCCGCGCGACACCTTCGACGACGTGGGGGTCCGTGTGGCCCGGGGGGCGCGGTCGTGACACGCGCCGTGGGGGTCTCAGTCGGTCGTGGTGATCGCTTCGGTCAACGAGCCCAGGAAGCGCGAGATGGTGGCGAGCTCCTCGTCGGTGTACTGCGCAGCGACATCGCGCATCGCCCCGAGGTGTCCGCCGAGGTGGTGGAAGAACTCGCTGCGGGACTTGTCGGTGAGAAGCACGATGCGTGCGCGGCCGTCCGAGGGGTGAGCGCGACGCTCGACGTGTCCCGAGGCCGTCAACCGGTCGATGAGCTTCGTCGTCGACGCGGTCGAGATGCGCAGATGCCGCGCCACGTCGTGGGGGCTGACCGTTTCTCCCCGCTGTTCGCGGATGATGAGCATGCGCAGCGTCGCGAGGTCGCTGGCGTTCATGTCCATGTCGCCCTTCATCCCGCTGTGCATGCGGTCCAGGGCGTCGCTGAGGGCCCGCACCGCCGTGAGGGTCTCGATCACGGCGGGCCTTCTACCAGAACGAGTGGTGGCGCTCGTCACGGTGGACACCCCCTTTGGGCCTAGGTATATTGACACTCACATCGCTAGCTAAACTAGCAAACAGGAGGCACGATGAGCGAGACCGAAAACGTCGTCCTTCTGGACGAGCGAGGGAACGAGATCGGCATCGCGCCGAAAGCAAGTGTGCACGGTGCGGACACCGCATTGCACCTCGCGTTCTCCTGCCACGTCATGAATGCCGACGGTGAGGTCCTGGTGACCCGCCGGGCTCTCGACAAGAAGACGTGGCCGGGCGTGTGGACCAACTCGTTCTGCGGCCACCCGGCACCCGCCGAGACCCTCACCGACGCCGTCCACCGCCGCGCCGGCTTCGAGGTGGGACTGCGCCTTCGCGACCTCGAACCCGCCCTGCCCCACTTCCGCTATCGCGCCGTCGACGCCAGCGGCATCGTCGAGAACGAGATCTGCCCCGTGTATCTCGCGTACACCGACGACGAGCCTCAGCCCAACCCCGCCGAGGTCGCCGAGTATCGCTGGGTCGCCCCTCTCGACCTCGCCGCCGCCCTCGAGGCCACTCCCTGGGCGTTCAGCCCGTGGCTCGTGCTCCAGGCCCAGCAGCTCCCCCTCTTCGGTACCCCTCCAGCCGTCCGGCGGGCCTCGTGATCGCGTTGGCCACCACCCCCGCCGCGCGCCACCACATCGATACGGCGATCGAGGGCGCCCTGACGCGCCTCGACCGACGCCTCGGCCGGCACGGAGACGGCGCGCGGGCTCTTGCATCCGCCATCCGACGAGCAGCCGAGGGCGGGAAGCGCTTCCGTCCCCTGCTGGTGGTGTCGGCTTTCGACACGCTCGGCGGACCCGACATCGCGCGACCCGCGCTGTACCAGGTCGCCGCGGCCTTCGAGTTGCTGCACACGGCCTTCGTGGTGCACGACGACGTCATCGACCACGACGTCGAACGCCGCGGAATGCCCAACGTCGGAGGAGAGTTCCGCTCCCGCGGAGCGGAACGGGGAGCGGATGCCGCCGGAGCGGCGCTGCTCGGAGACGCCGCCGGGATCCTCGCGGGAGACCTTCTGCTGCACGAGGCCGCGCGCCTCGTGGCGATGGCGGAGATCCCCGCGGACCTCCGCAGCGAACTGCTCCTGCTCGTCGAGGACGCTGTGCTCGTCTCGGCCGCCGGAGAGCTCGCCGATGTCGAGAACGCGGTCTCCGCCGTCGACATCGACGCCGACACGATCCTGCGCACGACGCACGACAAGACGGCCGTGTACTCGTTCTCGGCCCCGCTCGAGGCCGGCGCGGTTCTCGCGGGGGCCGAGGCGCCCGTTCGGCACGCCCTGCAGCGGTTCGGACAGCGCCTCGGCCTCGCGTACCAGCTCGTCGACGACCTGATCGGAGCGTTCGGCAGCGCCGCCACGGCCGGCAAGGACGAGGGATCCGACCTCCGCGAGGCGAAGAAGACCCACCTCATCGTGCTGGCACGCGAGAGCGAGACCTGGCCGGAGGTCAGCGACGCCCTCGCGAACGCCCACACGGGGCCTGTGGCGATCCGCGCCGCGCAGACGGCGTTGTCCGCGTCGGGCGCGCGCATGCGGCTCGAGCAGCTCGTCCGCGACACGCTCGACGAGGCGCGAGGGATCGTCGCCGCGTCCACGCTGCCCGACGAATGCCAGGCGATGCTCCTCGACCTCGTGGATGCCGTGCAGGAGCGCGTCCCGTGAGCACCGGACCCACCGGTCTCGCCCTGTACTCCCGCACGGCCGACGATGCCGCGGCGGCGGTCATCCACCGCTACTCGACCTCGTTCGGCCTCGCCGCGCGCCTCCTCGGCGCCCGCCCTCGCCCGCACGTCCGCAACATCTACGCCCTGGTGCGCGTCGCCGACGAGATCGTCGACGGACCTGCCCACGATGCGGGCCTCACGCCCGAGCGGGAGCGGCTGGTCCTCGATGCCCTCGAGAACGAGGTGATGGATGCCATCGCCACCGGCTTCAGCGCCAACCTCGTCGTGCACGCCTTCGCCCGCACCGCACGCGAGTGCGGCATCGGCGCCGACCTGATCGCCCCCTTCTTCGCCTCGATGCGCACCGACATCGACACCGCCGAGCACGACGACCTCTCGCACGACGCCTACGTCTACGGCTCGGCCGAGGTCGTCGGGCTCATGTGCCTGCAGGTCTTCCTCAACGCCGGGATGTCCGCCCCCGCGCGGCCGGCGGCCGACCTGGTCGACGGTGCGCGTCGCCTGGGAGCCGCGTTCCAAGACGTCAACTTCCTCCGCGACCTCGCGGACGACGCCGACCGTCTCGGCCGCGACTATCTGGACGGAGCGGCCGACGACGGCCGACGCATCGCCGTGCTGGATCGGATCGACGCCGACCTCGCCGCCGCGGCATCCGTCATCCCCCACCTGCCGCCGGACTGCCGCGCGGCCGTGACCGCCGCGCACGACCTGTTCGCCGAGCTCTCCCGGCGTCTGCGCCTCTCCCCCGCCGGCGCTCCGCGCGTCCGTGTCCCCGACGGCGTCAAAGCCACCCTCGCCGCCCGCGCCCTCCTCGGGCGTCCCCCGAAAGGACCCCGCTCATGAGCGCCCAGCGCATCGTCGTCGTCGGAGGCGGAATCGCCGGTCTCGGCACCGCAGCCCTCCTGGCCGACCGCGGCCACGACGTCCACCTCTTCGAGGCCCGCGACGCTCTGGGCGGGCGCGCCGGTTCCTGGGAGGCCGACGGCTTCCGTTTCGACACCGGCCCCAGCTGGTATCTCATGCCCGAGGTGTTCGACCACTTCTTCCGGCTGCTCGGGACGAGCGCGGCGGAGCAGCTGGATCTCGTGCGCCTCGACCCGGCGTACCGCGTGTACGGCCCTCCCGGCAAGGGCGAGCCCATCGACATCGTGTCGGGCCGGGAAGCCGTGCGCGCGCTGTTCGAGGAGCACGAGCCGGGCTCGGGCGACAACATCGACGCGTACCTCGACTCCGCGAAAGACGCGTACGAGCTGTCGACGTCGAAGTTCCTCTACGACCCGTACTCCTCGACCAAGGGCTTGCGCGACCCCGCGCTGGTGAAGCGCCTGCCCACGCTCATCCCGCTGCTCACCCGCACACTGTGGAAGCGCGTGACGACGGACTTCCAGAACAAGCGACTCCAGCAGATCCTCGCCTACCCCGCGGTCTTCCTCGGCGGGTCGCCCTTCGAGGTGCCGAGCCTGTACCACCTCATGAGCCACCTCGACCTGGGCGACGGCGTTCTCTACCCGAAGGGCGGGATGACCGAGATCATCACCGCCATCGAGAAGCTCGCGCGCGAGCGCGGCGTGCAGATCGAGACGTCGTCTCCCGTGGAGGCGATCATCACCGAGTCCGGCCTCGCTCGGGGCGTGCGCCTCGCCGATGGACGAGTCATCGCCGCGGATGCCGTGGTGTCGGGCGCCGACCTCCACCACACCGAGAACCACCTGCTCGAAGAGAAGGACCGCCAGTACCCCGAGAAGTGGTGGAAGGACAAGGTCCCGAGCCCCGGCGCCCTCCTCCTGCTCCTCGGGGTGAGAGGCGAGCTTCCGCAGCTCACCCACCACACGCTGCTCTTCACCGACGACTGGCACACGAACTTCGACGCGATCTTCGGCGAGAACAAGCGCATCCCCGACCCCGCGTCGATCTACATCTGCCGACCGAGCGCGTCCGACGACTCCGTCGCCCCCGAGGGACACGAGAATCTCTTCGTGCTCGTCCCGGTGCCCGCCGATCCCGACAGCGGCCGCGGTGGCGTTTCGGGGGCGGGCGACGAGCGCATCGAGAAGGCTGCGGATCGCGTGATCGCGCAGATCGCCGAGTGGACCGGCATCCCGGATCTCGCCGAGCGGATCGTCGTGCGCAAGACGATCGCCCCCGAGGACTTCAAAGAAGACCTGCACGCCTGGCACGGCAACTCGCTCGGACTCGCGCACACGCTGAACCAGAGCGCGATCTTCCGGCCCAAGAACCGCTCGCGAAAGGTCGGCAATCTCTACTACGCCGGCACGTCGGTGCTGCCGGGCATCGGCCTGCCGATGTGCCTCATCTCGGCCGAGCTCGTCGTCAAGCGTCTGACGGGCGACACCACGGCCGGTCCCCTCGCGGAACCCGTGCGCGCGGCGGTCTGAGATGCCGGGGATCTACCTGGGCGCGATCCTCTTCTCGCTGATCGGCATGATGCTGATCGACGGGAAGTACTCGCTCGCGCTGCGGGTCGCTCCTCTTCGCACCGCGCTGGCGGTGCTGGGCGGCACGGTGTTCTTCCTCGCGTGGGACCTCGTCGGCATCGCCACCGGCGTGTTCGTCAAGGGTGAGAGCCCGCTGTTCGTCGGCGTGATGCTCGCCCCTCACCTGCCGCTCGAGGAAGTGTTCTTCCTGCTGTTCCTGAGTTACCTGGGGATCGTGCTGTTCGCGGTGTTCGAGCGGCGCTCGGCTGCGCGGTCACGGAACCTGCGTTCGCAGGGTGCCGGCTCGAGCGCGCGGGGTTCGGGCTCCGCGGGTTCCGACGCGCGGGGGGCATCGTGACGTACCCGCTCATCGTCGTGCCGTTCGTGGTGATCACGCTGGTGGTGACGCTCGCGACGGCACGGCGTCCGCGGTTCCGGGAGCGCATGGCATCCTCCGCCCTCACCGCCCTCGTGCTGCTGGGCCTCACCCTCGTCTTCGACAACCTCATGATCGCCGTCGACCTGTTCTCGTACCCTCAAGAGCACCTCAGCGGACTCAAGCTCGGACTCGCGCCGATCGAGGACTTCGCCTACCCGCTGTGCGCGGCGTTCCTCGTGCCGTCGTTGTTCACCCTGCTCTCGTCTCGCCACGCCCCGAAGGACGCCGCATGACCACCCCCGCCCTCACCCCCGGACGCGTGGTGCGCGAACTCTTCGTGTCGTCGCGGCCCGTCAGCTGGATCAACACGGCATTCCCCTTCGCCGCCGCCTACCTGCTCACGACCCGACAGGTCGATGTGACGCTCATCGTCGGCATCCTGTTCTTCCTCGTGCCGTACAACCTCGCGATGTACGGGGTCAACGACGTGTTCGACTACGAGTCGGATCTGCGGAACCCCCGCAAGGTGAGCCTGTTCTTCGTCGTGTTCTACTCCGCGCCGCCGCTGCGGCTCAAGGAGCGGCCGTTCGCCGACTCGATGACGAGCAGCATCCACTTCTTCTCCCCCGCCGTCTACGGCCTGGTGCTCGCCGGCGCTGTCTGGACGCCGCAGCTGGTCGTCGTGCTCGTGGCGTTCGCCCTGTGGGGTATCGCCTCGCACGCTTTCGGCGCCGTGCAGGACGTCGAGGCCGATCGCGCCGCGGACATCTCGTCGATCGCCACCGCCCGGGGTGCGCGCTGGACCGTGCGCTTCGCGCTCGTCGCATACCTGCTGGCCGGTGTCGCGATGCTCTTCACCGCGTGGCCCGGCCCTCTGGCCGCCGTGCTCGTGATCCCGTACCTCGTGGTCTGCTGGCCGTACCGGAACGTGACGGATGCCAACAGCGACGGCGCGACCGCCGGGTGGAACCGCTTCCTGTGGTTGAACCAGATCGCCGGCTTCGGCACGACGATGCTGTTGATCTGGTGGTGGTTTCTGACGGCGTGAGCGTGCCGCGGGTGGCGCCGCCGCGCGCGGTGCCGGTGTGCCGCCGCCGCGCGCTTCGGCATCGCAGTCGAATGTCCACAACACGCCGTTCTGCGAGAACCGGTTGCGGCGTGTCTTGGACGCTCAGGCGGGGTGACAGGGCGCGGCACAGGGCCCGGCACGCGCGCGGCACGGCGCGGGGCACGGGGGCGCGGGGGGAACGGCGAACGCCGGTGCCCGCGTCGGCGGGGCACCGGCGTTCGCCGTGGATCGGGCGTCAGCCGCCCTGGTTCTGCGTGGTTCCGGTGGTCGGAGCCTCCAGCTCGAGCAGGCGCTGGACCGCGGCCGTCAGACGGGCGTCCTGCGTCGCGAAAGCCGTGAGATCGCCGCTCGTAAGGGCCTGCTGCCGGGCATTCAGAGCGTCGCGGGCCTCCTGCAGGGCAGCGGCGTAGTCCCCGGCCGGCACCGACGGCGTGGTCGGAGTGGTCGGGTTCTCGCCCTGATCCGTGGGGGTCACCGATTCGTCGCCGGTATCGGCTCCCGAGTCTCCGCCGAACAGCGTGTCGAGTGCCTCGCTCAGCGTGTTCTCGAACGCGATCTTGTCGCCGAACGCGACCAGGACACGACGCAGCTGCGGCAGCTTGGTGTCGCCGGACGATTGCACGAACACGGGTTGCACGTACAACAGGCCGCCGCCGACGGGCAGCGTCAGCAGGTTTCCGTTGAGCACCTGCGATTGACCCTGCTGGAGGATGTTGATCTGCGAGGAGACGTTCGTGTCCGAGTCGAAGGTGTTCTGCACCTGACCGGGCCCGGGGACCGTCGTCGCCGCATCGATCACCAGCATGCGCAATCGCCCGTAGTCGTCGCGTTTCGTGCCTTGCGTATCGCCGGCGTTGGAGTCGACGGCGAGATAGCCCGTGAGCACGTTCCTCGCCTGACCGCCCTGGGACGCCGGGATGAAGCTCGTGAACATCGAGTACGACGGAGCATCCTGACTGGGCATCTTCATCGTCAGGTAATAGGGCGGCTGCAGCTCGTTCGCGTTCTGCGGGTCGTTCGGCGTCGCCCATCGGTTGTCCTGCTGGAAGAACGACCGTGCGTCGTCGACGTGGTAGACGCCGAGCATCGAACGCTGCACCTTCATGAGGTCGGTGGGATAACGCACGTGGCTCATCAGGTCGGCCGACATCTCGCTCCACGGCTGCAACGTCGACGGGTAGATCTTCTGCCACGTCTGCAGCACAGGATCCTGGTCGTCCCACGCGTACAGCGTCACGGAACCGTCGTACGCGTCCACCGTGGCCTTGACCGAGTTGCGGATGTAGTTGATGTCATCCAGCGCGTAGGTCGGCTGCGGGTTGTTCGAGTCGGCGATCGCACGCGAGAGCGAGACGCCCGTCGAGTACGGGTAGTTCGCGCTCGTCGTGTACCCGTCGACGACCCATTTGATGCGTCCGTCGACCACCGTGGGGTACGGGTCGCTGTCGAGGGTGAGGTACGGAGCGACCTTCTGCACGCGCTCCTTCGGATTGCGGTCGTACAGGATCTGCGAGTCCTGGTTGACGTAGTCCGAGAACAGGATCTGCTCCGACTGGAACTTCAGGGCGTAGATGAGCCGGTTGAAGACATTCCCCACGCTCGGTCCGCCGTTGCCGCGGAACGTGGTGCGCGTCTCCGTGCCGCCGTCCGCGCCCAGCGGATAGTCGAGCTCGATGTCCTCGCCGCCCTCGGGACCGCCGACGATCGAGTACGGCGGCGACTGCTCGCCGAAGTACACGCGGGGCTCGTAGTTCAGATCGGTCAGGAAGCCCGTGCCCGGGATAGCGCGCTCGAGGAAGACGGGGTCGCCGTCGGCGGTGCGCTCGTTGCCGGCCGCCGCGACCATGCCGTACCCGTGGGTGTAGACGAGGGTCGAGTTCTGCCACGAGTTGGCATCGCCCAGCTGGCTCGTGTTCAGCTCACGGAGCGAGACGACGGCATCCTGGCTCTGTCCGTTGATCTGGTACCGGTCCACATCGAGCGGCTCGGCGAACTGGTAGTAGGAGCGGTACTGCTCGAGCTGGCGGACGGTGGGACCGATGATGGCGGGATCCATGATGCGCAGCTGGGCGGTGGATGCCGCGTCGTTGCGCAACTGCCCGGCCTGCGCCTGCGTCGCCGCCTCGAAGTTCTCTTTCTCGACCTTGTCGATGCCGTACGCGGCCTTCGTGTTGTCGAGGTTGCGTTGGTAGAACTGGCTCTCGAGCGAGAGCTGGTTCGGGCGCACCTGGAAGGTGTTCACCGCCCACGGGATCGCGGCCCCCACGACGATCGCCGAGACGACGAGGAGCGCCGTCGCGATCAGGGGGTAGCGCCAGCGTCCGATGAACGCCGTGACGAAGAAGGCGAGAGCGACGATCACGGCGGCGATCGCGAGGATCGTCTGTCCCGGGATGACCGCGTTGGCCCCCACGTACCCGGGTCCCGTGATGCGGTCGTCGGGCTGCACGAGGGTGCGGTAGCGGTCGAGCCACAGGCTCGCGGCCTGGAGCAGCAGGTACAGGCCGGCGAGGACCGCGAGCTGGATGCGCGCGGCCTTCGAGATGCGCAGTTCGCGCTGCCCGACGCGCACGGAGCCGTAGAGGTACGACACCACGGCCGTCAG
>JARBUN010000014.1 GCA_029239635.1 Microbacterium sp.
ACGAGGTCTTCCTTGCGCCATGCCATGTTGTCGCGCAGGTAGTCGAAGCCGAACTCGTTGTTCGTGCCGTAGCTGATGTCGGCCTCGTACTGCTCGCGCCGCACCTCGGGCGTCTGCCCCGAGACCACGGTGCCGGTCGTCATGCCGAGGGCGCGGTAGACGCGGCCCATCAGCTCGGACTGGTAGCTCGCGAGGAAGTCGTTGACCGTGATGACGTGCACGCCCTTGCCCGCGATGGCGTTGAGGTATGCCGGCAGCGCTGCGGTCAGCGTCTTTCCCTCACCGGTCTTCATCTCGGCGATGTTGCCGAGGTGAAGCGCTGCGCCACCCATGATCTGCACGTCGTACGGGCGCTGACCGAGCGTCCGCTTGGCGGCCTCGCGGACGGCGGCGAAGGCCTCGGGCATCAGCTGGTCGAGGGTTTCGCCGGCCTCGTACCGAGCGCGCAGCTCGACCGTCTCGTTGCGCAGTTCCTCATCGGTGAGGTGTTCGTAATCCTCTTCGAGCGCACCGGTCGCCTTGACGACGCCCTGCAGGCGGCGCAGGATGCGTCCCTCTCCGGCGCGCAGCAGTTTCTCGAGCGGATTGGCCACGGAGCATCTCCATCTGTCGGGTGCGGCGCCCGTGCGGACACCGGCCTGCGAACAGGCATACATCGCCCATGTTATCCGTGTTACCCGTTCGTGACCTGCGAGGCCGCCAGAAGCTCTCCCGCCCGCAGCGAACATACGGCTCCCTCCTCGATCCCGCGGCCTAGGATCATGCCATGGCCGGTTTCTGGGGCAGACGAAAGCGCGAAGAACAGGATGCCGCGGACGCCGATCTGGCGCGACGGGCGGAGCTGGCGATCGTCGCGGCGGACGAGCGTGTGCGACTCACCTCCAACCACGACGAGATCCCCGACACCTCGGAGGAGCTGCGGACGCGCAACGCGCGCATCATCCAGCTGTCGAAGTGGGCCGAGGACCTGCTCGAAGAGCGCACGCTGGTCCTGCAGCCCAAGATCGACGCGGTGCGCCGCGCTCCCGAGATCCTCACGCGGGTGCGGGCGGATCGCGAGCGTCTGGCCGAACGCGTTCCGCACGCGCGCGAGGTGGTCGAACGGCTCGCCCACCGCTACAACGACACGGCGCTGCAGCAGATCGGCGGAAACCCCGACGAGATCGATCAACTGCTGGACTTCGCCGTGCACACGGCAGGCGTCTCCGAGCGCCGGCGCGAGGCGGGCCAGCGCGAGCAGGCCTCCGTCGCCCTCGAGGCCGCGACCGAGGCCGTCCGCCGCGCCGAATCGCTCCTCGACGCGGTCGACACCTTCGAGATCGAAGCCCTCCGCGCCGAATCCACCCTCGCGGCCGTCATCGACGACTCCCGCGGCGACCTGGCCGAGGCACGACGCGGACCGATGACGCCGATCGTCACGCAGGCGATGGCGAACCTCGAGCGCGCCCTCGCCTCCCTTCCCCCGGCCGGCTCACGGACCGACCCGTTCAGTTCGCTCTCGGCACTGCGACAGGCCAACGCCGAACTCGACCTCGCCCGGGAGAGGGCGGCTCGCCCCGTCCCCTCGCAGGAACAGGTCGAACACGCGATCGACGACGCCGACCGCCAGCTCGCGGTCGCCCGCGGGCTCATCACGGGGCATCGCGGCTGGATCGGCGCCGACGCGCGCACCCGGTTCGTCGAGGCCGAACGTCTGCGCGCCGGCCTCCCCCTCGGCCCCGTGGCCGAGGACGACCGGGAGACGGTGCTGGCCACCGCCCGCCGCACGGGAGCTCTCGCCGCCGAAGCCCTGCAGATCGCTCAGCGCGACATCGAGCAGTCGCGCCCCTCCGACTGGGGCGACGGCGGCGGCGGCGGTTGGGGAGGCGGCTACGGTCGCGGTGGCGGCGGAGGCGGCAACATGGTCGGTGGCATGCTCGGCGGACTCGTGATCGGATCCCTCCTCGGCGACATCTTCGACGGCTGAGCCCGTCGGCACGCAGGAAGGGAGCCCCCGGCCACGTGGCCGGGGGCTCCCTTCTCGAGATGCGTCAGGACGCGACGGCCTGCGGCGGCGCCTGCGTCGACAGCGCGATCACGCCGTAATCCCAGCCCTTGCGGCGGTACACGACGCTCGGGTGATCGGTGCGCGCATCGATGAAGAGGAAGAAGTCGTGTCCGACGAGCTCCATGCGGTCGACGGCCTCTTCGGCGGTCATCCACTCGGCACCGAACTCCTTCTCGCGGATGACGACCGGCGAGTAGTCCTCCTCGTCCGCCGACTCGTTCTGCACGGGGACTTCGCCCGTGGCGACGGCACGCAGGACATCGACGGATGCCGGCTGCACGTCGATCCCGGAAAGCTCGCCGGTACCCTTCTCGAACTTCGCCCCGCGGGGGTGGTTGCGAGCGTCGATGCGCTTGTCCTTGGCCCGGCGGATCTGCTCCGAGATCTTGTCGACCGCGAGGTCGAGGGCGGCGAACTTGTCGGCATCGGTCGCCTCCGCGCGCACGACCGGACCCTTGCCGCCAAGAGTCAGCTCGACGGTGTCGTCCTCCATGCGCCCGTTGCGATACGAGCGGTGAGTGACCTTGACCTCGAGCGACTGCGCTCGAGGGGCCAGGTGCTCGATACGGCTCACCTTTTCTTCGACCACCGAGCGAAAACGGTCGGTGATACCGACTCCCACGCCGACGATGCTGGTCGCTAGTGGGGCGACCCTCTCGTGTCACGCCCTCATCACCTTTTCGTCACCCGTCCTTATCTTTCGTATGATCCCGCTCCGCGGCCCCGGCGACGGGGCGTATGGGCCAGCGTCACCGCGATCACCCGGCCCGCGCCCGCGGCGCGCAGCGCTCGGGCCGCGTCATCCAACGTGGCCCCGG
Organism: Microbacterium sp.; assembly: GCA_029239635.1. Classification (GTDB taxonomy): domain Bacteria; phylum Actinomycetota; class Actinomycetes; order Actinomycetales; family Microbacteriaceae; genus Microbacterium. Next base: position 2,866 of record JARBUN010000014.1, read on the forward strand.
TGGTGACGACATCGTCGACGAGCACGACGTCTCGGCCGCGAACCGGTCGCGAGAGGAACACGCCGCCGACATTGACCCGTCGGGCAGCGCGATCCAGCCCGCGCTGGTCGCGGGGCGTTCGCACGGACCGCAGCAACGGCACCGGCGTCCACCCGCTCCGCCGCGCGAGGAGATCGACGGGGCGATAGCCGCGGCGCCGGTACGCGGCGCGCGAGGACGGCACGGTCGTCACCACCGCACCGCCTTCCGTCACCTCGGCGAGGACCGACCCGAGCGCCGGCGCGAGAGCGCGGGCGAGGGACGTGCGCCCCTCCTCCTTCAGGGCACGGAGAACCCGCGCGGGCACCCCGGAGAACTCCATCGCGCTGGTCACCGCCAACCCCGCCTCGGTACGACGGCGGTGCGGGGCCGCGACCAGGGCCGCGCGGCATCCGGAACACAGCCCGACATCGAGAAGCCCGCACCCCGCGCAGGCGATCGGCATCCAGAACGTCAGGGCCTCGTGCAGGGCGGCGACGACCGTCTTCGTGAGCGACGTGCGGGACGACATGCGCCCATGCTCATCGATCGAGGGCGTGCGCGAGGCCGCCGTTCCTCGATCCGTGGAGACCTTGTCAGGTCTCCTCCGTGGGGAGGAACGGCAGGGTCAGGAGGTAGTCCCCTGCTGCGCCGCGAGCACGCGGATGTCGTCGGCCACGAGCGTCCACGAGCTGCCCCGTCGGCTGAACAAGCGCCCGGTGTCGTCGAGCACCCGCACGCTCGTGCTTCCGCCCGCGACGGTGCGCGCGCCGTCGGGGGCGGCTCCGGTCGTGCCGCGACCGCCGACGCCGAGCTCGCCCAGGTGGCTGACACCCGCGTCGACGGTGAGGATGCCGAGGGTCGCGTCGTCGAGCCAGGCCAGATCGAAGGCGCCCGACTCGGTGAACGACAGCACGTGGGGCGGGCCGAGGTTGATCTCGCTCGCGGCGCGTTGGACGCTGGCGAGCCACACCTCGCGAACGCCCGCCACGGTGACGATCGCCGCCACGCGCGTGCCGTCGCGGGAGATCTGGAACGCGGTGATCTCCGAGGCGTCCGGCCACGCGTTGCCGATCTCGGCGGGAACGCCTTCGGGGGTGAAGGCCCGCAGCTGCGAGGGCGACGACGACGGCACGCTCCAGATGAGTCCCGAAGAGTCGATCGAGGGAGCGATGAGGCCGGGCCGGTCGTCGAGGAGGAACGTGCGACCGTCCGCGAGGGCGCTCGCCACCGTGCCCTGCGCGGTGCGGACCGCGGCGAGGCTCCGGTCGGCCTCGAGCTCGACCGACTGCGGGCCGAGCGACTCGACGGCGTCGGAGAGGCCCGGGATCGTGGTGACCTGATCGCCCGAGAGGATGCCGAACGTTCCGTCCGCGGTCATGACGGCGGGCGGCGGGTCGACGCGCGTGACGCGCACCGGGACCTCCTCGGCCGCGATGGGCGTGCCCTCGACCGTCATCTGCACCTGACTGATGCCGGCCGTCGACAGGCTGCGCGTCAGCTGCGTCTGCATCCGGTTCAGCGTGGTGCTGTCCAGGCTCAGCGCCGTCCGCGGCAGTTGCACCTGCGCGACGCCGCCGGACGACAGGGTCACCGAACGCCCGACGAGAGAGAGGTCCTCGGGGAAGGCGCTCTTCACCGCTCCTTCGAGCCAGGCGCTCGGTTGGCCGTCGACGAGTGCCGTCGCGACGCGACTGGCCACGAGAGGTCGAGGGAACCAGCGCACATCCGGGACGATGAACGTCCACGTCGGATCGAAGTACGCGACGGATGCCGACTGGTAGACCGTGGGGAAGACCTCCTCGTACAGCACGACACCGTCGGGCGCCGCGCTGATGCGCCACTGGTCGTCGACCTTCGTCAGCGAGTAGCCCAGCGACTCCGTCGTGCCCTCCACGCTCGGCGAGTAGGCCCCGTTCGCGTCGACGCCCGCGACCGTCGACAGCGACACGGTGACGGTGGCGCCGTCCGACGACGCGGCGGCGCGACGGTCGGCCAGGCGGTCGATGGTGACGCGTGCGCGGGGGTCCCACTGCGTGCCGGGCGCGAGGAACAGCTTCGCCGTCGCCCAGTCGTCGGCGGGACCGGAGCCCGCGCGGAGGAAGCCCTCGACGATCTCCGCCGGCGAGGCGTCGTCCTGCGGTCCGTCGGGGACGAACGCGAACGTCTGGGTGTCATCGGTCTGCGGACCCCGGCCGGGGTTGACGTATCCCGCGGTGGGCAGGCCCGTGCACGCCGACAGCACGAGCACCAGCGTCAGGCTCAGCAGGGAAAGGGCGCGCCTCATGTCGTCCCCCGTGTCGTGGTGCGACCGAGCGAGATCGGCTGGGTGAGACCGAGCGCCTCGAGAGTGCCGCCCTGTTCATCGTCGGGGACGAGGGGAAGAGGAGAGCTCCCGAGCGGCCGCCCGTCGCGCGGCAGAGTGAGCACGAAGTTGGAGCCGTGCCCGGGTTCGGACCACACCGCCAGGGTGCCGCCGTGCAGGCGGGCATCCCCGAGGGCGATCGACAGGCCGAGACCCGTGCCGCCGATCGTCCGGACCCGCGAGGGGTCGGCGCGCCAGAACCGGTCGAACACGCGGTCGACGTCTTCGGCGCGCATGCCCAGACCGAAATCGCGCACGCCGAGGGCGACGGCATCCCGATCGCTGTCGACGGACACGACGATCGGGCGCCCCTCCCCGTGCTCGATGGCGTTGCCGAGGAGGTTGCGCACGATCCGACGGATGCGGCGGGCGTCCATGTCGACCGGGGTGTATCCGCCCGGAGCGACCAGACGCACGTCGGTGCCGTGCTTCTCGGCGAGCTGCTCCATCGAGGCGATCACGTCTTCGGCGAGAGAGGCGAGGCTCGTCGGCTCGAGCTCGAGCTGCACGGATCCCGCGTCGTAGCGGCTGATCTCGAGAAGATCGGTGAGGAGGACCTCGAAGCGCTGGACCTGCGCGTGCAGCAGTTCCGCGGCGCGGCCCGTGACGGGGTCGAACTCCTCGCGCTGGTCGTTGATCATGTCGGCCGCGAGCTTGATCGTGGTCAGGGGCGTGCGGAGTTCGTGCGAGACGTCCGAGACGAACCGCTGCTGCACGAGAGAGAGGTCGGCGAGCTCTTTGATCTGCGACTCGATGCTGTCGGCCATCGCGTTGAACGACCGGTTCAGCGTGGCGAGCTCGTCCTCTCCGCGGACCGGCAGCCGCACGCCCAGATCGCCCGCCGCGAACTTCGCGCTGGTCTCGGCGGCATCCGCGATCGGCGTCGTGACGGAGCGCAGCACGACCCAGGCGATGGCCCCGATCAGGACGACGAGGATCAGGCCGACCACCCACAGAAGGACCTGGACGAACGACAGCGTCTGCGCCGCGCTCGCGAGGTCGTACCCCATGTAGAGCTCGTAGTAGTCCACCCCATCCTGGGCGGGGAAGCGCAGCTGATGACCGACCAGGATGCCGGGGACCTCGCGATCGTTCTCGGCGGGCAGCGCGACGGACTGCCACCACTGCAGGTCGGGGCTCGACTGCACCTGGGTGCGCAGCTCGGGGGTGACGAGGCGGGATTCGAAGGTCGGGGAGATGAAGGGCTGCGGCGCGAGAGGCGAGGGCGGACCGATGCGGTAGAGCGCGATGAGATCGCTCGAGGACTGCTGGGACAACCGCGTCGCGATGCCGTTCATGAGCGTCTGCGCGGCGGCCGGGTCGGTGGAGTCGACCGCGGCGTCGAGCGTGGCCTGCGCCGACGCGGTCGCGCGCTGCGCTTCGAGGAGGACCTGGTCCTTGCGCGCGGTGAACAGCTCGTTCTGGATGACGAGGGCCATCGCGAGACACGTCACGAGGATGGTCGTCGCGGTCAGCGCGACGGTGATGACGATGGTGCGGAAGCGCAGCGAACGGCGCCACAGGGTGATGAGACGGTCGCGGGTCGCGCGCCAATCGCGCGTGTTCCAGCCTCGCGGCGACGCCAGAGTGCGCACCGCGCCCGTCATGACGGCCTCAAGCCACCGCGCCGGCCCGATAGCCCACACCGCGCACGGTGGTGACGATGCGGGGATTGTCGGGATCGGCCTCGATCTTGGCCCGGAGCCGTTGGACGTGCACGTTCACCAGACGCGTGTCCGCCTTGTAGTGGTAGCCCCAGACCTGCTCGAGCAGCATCTCGCGAGAGAACACCTGCTGCGGCTTCTCGGCGAGGGCGACGAGGAGCTCGAACTCGAGGGGCGTGAGCGCGATGGGGCTGTCGCCCCGGCGCACCTCGTGCGCGGCCACGTCTACCACGAGGTCGCCGATGCGCAGCGTCTCGTCGACGGGTGCCTGCACGGGACGCAGGCGGGTACGGATACGGGCGACGAGCTCCTTCGGGTTGAAGGGCTTCATGATGTAGTCGTCGGCACCCGACTCGAGCCCCTTGACCACGTCGGCGGTGTCGGTGCGGGCCGTGAGCATGATGATGGGGACGCCCGACTCGGCGCGCACGCGGGTGCAGATCTCGATGCCGTCGACGCCGGGCAGCATGAGGTCGAGCAGGATCAGATCGGGCCGCTCGGTGCGCCAGGCCTCGACGGCCTGTGCGCCGTCGGCGCAGAAGACCGTGTCGAATCCTTCCGTGCGCAGCACGATGCCGATCATCTCGGCCAGTGCGGTGTCGTCGTCGACAACCAGGATCCGTGAAGTCATCGGGTGTACGTCTTCCGTCTCGAAACCCGCTCGGGGACGGGCCATGGCACCCCGGGTGAGGGAGCAATCCCTCTGAGAGTAGTCGACATGCCCGCGAAGGGGCCGAGCGCTGCCCGGGTGTCCGCCGGACAGCCGTGTCACAGCTCTCCTTCCGTGTCGGAGGTCTGTGACACGATGAAGGCACTGCCGACCACCGAGGAGGCGTCATCGTGACCGCGTACCCCGCCTGGACCCCCGCGTCGCGCCCGGGCATCGTGCCGCTGCATCCGTACGGATTCGGGACGATCCTGACCAGGTCGTTCACGGCCCTGCGCCACAACCCGCGCGTCTTGCTGGGCTTCGCCCTCGTGGTGCAGACCGTCGCCTATGTGATCCTCAGCGCCGCCGTCGCGGCGGCGGCCATCGCCAGCTTCTCCCGGCTCGACACCCTCCGGGAGGGCACCGACGACTTCAACGCCGTCCTGGCCGGATCGATCGCGCTCACCGCCATCGTCGCCCTCGTGCTGGGGGTGGCCGCGAGCGGACTGAGCGTCCTCGTGCAAGGGGTCGTCGTCGCCGAGGTGGCGCACGCGGTCGTCGCCGAGAAGCCGACGTTGAAAGTGATCTGGCGGCGGGTGCGACCCGTCTTCTGGCGCCTGATCGGATACGCCGCCCTGACCTTCGCCGCGGTGCTCGTCGTGCTCGCGGTTCTGGCCGGCATCGTGGTCGCGATCTCCTTCGCACTGCTGCCGGTGGGCATCCTCGTGGGGATTCTGCTCGCCCTCGCCTGCATCCCGCTCTACCTGTGGCTCGCGACCAAGCTCTTCCTCGTCCCGTCCGTCATCATCCTCGAGGGCACGGGGATCCGAGCGGGCATCGCGCGCTCCTGGCGGCTCACCCGCGGACGGTTCTGGTCGACGCTCGGTGTTCTCGTGGTCATCTCCGTCGCGTTCAGCGTCGTCGCCCAGATCATCTCGTTCCCGCTCAGCATGGGGGCGAGCTTCTTGTCGACCCTCATCGCCCCCACCGGCAGCCCCGAACCGGGTGCGATCGCGGGCTTCATCGTGGTGCAGTTGATCGGGCAGGCCGGCATCCTGCTCGTCCAGTGCATCGCCCTCGTGGTGCAGTCCACGTCGGCCGTCCTGGTCTACGTCGACGCCCGCATGCGCGTCGAGGGACTCGACCAAGACCTCGCGTCGTACGTCGACGCGCGCGACTCCGGCGTCGACGACCTTCCCGATCCATATCTCGTGGGCATCGGTCGCACCGTCGCCCCCGTTCAGCAGTGGGGCGTGCCGGGAGCGCCGGCGGGATGGGGTCCGCCGAGCGCGCCGCCGTATGGCGCGGCGCCGACCGGCCAGCCCTACGGCGCGGCGCCGACCGGCCAGCCCTACGGCGCGGCACCGACTGCTCCCCCTTACGGCGCGGCGCCGACCGGCCAGCCCTACGGAACCCCGCCCGCCGGGCAGCCGTACGGCGCGGCACCGACCGCCGCGGCTCCGTACGGGGCTGCGCCGCCTCCGCCCCCGGCCCCGACGCTGCAGGCACCGATGGCACCGGCACCGATGCCGCCGGCCGACGAGCACGCGGGCGGCTCGGTGCCGAGTGCAGACACGACCGACGGGGATGCGCCGCACCCGGCCGCCCCGCCCTCGACGACCACGTGGACGGCGCCCGGAGCCCGGGCCGACGACGCATGACCCCGCCGCTCGCGCTCGCCGCCTCGGCACTCACCGTCCTCCTCCCCGACGCCGACGAGGCGCGGGAGTGGGCCGAGCGCGAATTGTCCGACCCGGCCTACCAGGCCGCCGAGCCGACGCCCATCGACCGACTGGCGCGAGCCGTGGTCGACTTCTTCGGAGACCTGCTGAACAACTCTGCGAACGGCGATTGGGGTCCGCCGGCGCTGATCGTGCTCGCGCTCATCGTGGTGGCCGGGATCGTGATCGGCATCCTGATCTGGGGCCGCCCACGGGCGATCGCCCGCGCGCAGCCCCCGGCGCGAGCGCTGTTCGACGACGACGACGGTCGCTCGGCCGAGGAGCTGCGCCGCGACGCCGCGGCGGCGGCCGCGCGCGGCGACTGGGACGCGGCGATCGTTCTCCGGTTCCGCGCCTTCGCGCGGGGCCTGACCGAACGCGGCCTCGTCGACCCGCCGCCGGGCGCCACCGTGCACACCTTTGCGCGCGCGGCCGCAGCGGCGCTTCCCTCCCTGAGCGTCGGGCTCGACGAGGCGGCATCCATCTTCGACGACGTACGGTACCTCCGTCGACCGGGGACCGAACAGCGTTACCGCGCGGTGGCCGACCTCGACGCCGACGCCGTCCGCACGCGCCCCGCGCCCGCTGCGCTGGCAGGGACCTCGTGACGACGATCGCCGACGCACCCGCCGCCGCGCGCCCTCGGCGCCGCGCAGCCCTCGGGTGGATCGCTCTCGCCCTCGCTCTCCTTCTGATCGGGCTGGTGGGCACGACCCTCGTCTATGGCGGGTGGAAAGAGAAGGGTCTGCTCGACCCCGAGTCCCCCGCCCCCGACGGCGCGCGTGCGCTGGTCCGCATCCTGCAACAGCAGGGCGTGACCGTGACCGTCGCGCGCGACCGCGGCGCGGCGGAGCGCGCCTTGGCCGAGGGGGACGCGACCCTCGTGATGCGCGACGCTCCGATGCTCTCGGACGCCACCCTGCGCTCGCTCGCCGAGCGGGCGCGCGACGTCGTGCTCGTGGAACCGCGCTCGCGCTCCCTCGACGTGCTCCTGAACGGATCCGCCCTCGGCGGCTTCGCGAACGACCGCCCCACCGCCCCCGGCTGCGACCTCCCCGCGCCCGACGCGGCGGGGACCGCGCGCACCGGCGAGCTGATGGTGCCCGGTCAGGGTGTCACGGGGTGCTATCCGGTGGACGGCGAATTCGGGCTCCTCTCCCGGGAGACGCGTGAGGGGCACACCGTCACCGCCCTCGACGGCCTGTCGACGATGACCAACGCCGCCCTCCCCCTCGACGGCAACGCCGCCCTGGCGATCGGCACCCTCGCCCGGACCGGCACCGTCGTCTGGTACGTCCCGTCTCCGACCGACGCGGAAGCCGGCACGGCACCGCAGACACTGGGCGAACTCACTCCCGCGTGGGTGACCCCGGGGATCATCCTCCTCCTGCTCTCGGCGCTCGTGGCGGCGATCTGGCGAGGCCGCCGCTTCGGCCCGCTCGTCAACGAGCGCCTCCCGGTGATGGTGCGCGCGAACGAGACGACCGAGGGACGCGCGCGACTGTACGCCGCGTCCGGGGACGCGTCCCACGCCGTCGACGAACTGCGACGAGCCACGCGCGGCCGGCTCATTCGGGTCATGGGCCTGGCCGCCCATACGCCACCGGATCACGTGGCCGACGCCGCCGCCGAGCGACTCGGCGCGGACCGCGGCGCGATACGCGGCATCCTCATCACCGACACCCCCACGACCGATCGTGACCTGGTCGCCGCGAGCGACCGCCTGCGCGACCTCGAGACGAGCGTGCGCGCCGCGCTCTCCACCGAAAGGACCACCCGATGACCGACAGTCCTCTCGACGCCCCTCAGCCCGGCGCTGCCCTGCCGCCGGCCGCACAGGCCTCCTCCGCTCCGGCGCAGGCCGCGCCGGAGCAGGCCGCGCCGGAGCAAGCCGTGCCGGAGCAGGCCGGCCGCTCCTCCGACGCGACGGACGCCGCGCTGCGCGAGGCCATGAACCGCGTTCGCGTGGAGGTCGGCAAGGCCGTGGTCGGTCAGGACGGCACGGTCACCGGCCTGCTCATCGCGCTGCTCTCGCGCGGACACGTGCTGCTCGAGGGCGTCCCGGGTGTGGCCAAGACGCTTCTCGTGCGCTCGTTCAGCCGAGCTCTCGGCCTCGACACCCACCGCGTGCAGTTCACCCCCGACCTGATGCCCGGCGACGTCACGGGTTCCCTCGTCTACGACGCCCGCACCGGGGAGTTCGAGTTCCGCGCCGGCCCGGTGTTCACCCACGTTCTGCTGGCCGATGAGATCAACCGCACGCCGCCGAAGACGCAGGCTGCTCTCCTCGAGGCGATGGAGGAGCGTCAGGTGTCCTCCGACGGCGTGAGCCGCGCGCTGCCCGACCCGTTCCTCGTCGCCGCGACGCAGAACCCCGTCGAGCACGAGGGAACGTACACGCTGCCCGAGGCGCAGCTCGACCGCTTCCTCATGAAGCTCGTGGTCGACCTGCCCGGGCGCGACGCCGAGGTCGACGTGCTCCGGCGCCACGCCGGCGGATTCGACCCGCGCCGCCTCGACGCGGCGGGCCTCTCCCCCGTCGTGAGCGCCGACGAGATCCTCGCCGCACAGCGCGCCGCCGCGACCGTCGCCGTCGACGACGACCTCCTGGGCTACATCGTCGACCTGGCCCGGGCGACCCGGCAGAGCCCGTCGGTGCTGTTGGGCGTGAGCCCGCGCGCGACGACCGGTCTGCTCGCCGCGGCGAAAGCCTGGGCGTGGCTCGGCGGGTACCCAGCGATCACCCCCGACCACGTGCAGACGATGCTCGTTCCGGTCTGGCGTCACCGCATCCGCCTGCGCCCCGAGGCCGAGATCGAGGGCGTGTCGGTCGACGCGATCCTCACCTCGGTGCTGCAGCAGACCCGCGTCCCCATCTGATGTTCGTCACCGGCCGTCTCGCCCTGCTCGTCGCCCTCGGCGTCGTTCCGCTCGTGCTCCTCAACACGGCGGGCATCCCCGCGTGGCTCGTCGTGGGCGGGTGGGTGCTGCTGTGCGCCCTGGCGGCCCTCGTCGACGTCCTCGCCGCGGCCGACCCGCGCGCGGTCGAGATCACGCGCCGACTCCCGGAGCGGGTGCTGCGCGACGAGCCCGTCGCCGGCGAACTGCGGGTGCGAAACCTCGGTCGTCGCCTCCTGCGCGCGCGGGTGCGCGACGCCTGGCAGCCCACGGCCGGGGCTCCCGACGAACGCGCGCGGTTCGTCGTCCCGCCCGGCGAACGGCGGGGCGCTCCCCTCCCCCTGCTCCCCCGTCGGCGCGGCGAGATCCGCAGCGAGTTCGTGGCGGTGCGTGCGGCCGGCCCGCTGGGTCTGGCCGGCCGCCAAGCGGTGGTCGACGCCCCCGGTCGGATCCGCGTCCTTCCCCCGTTCACCTCGCGCCGGCACCTCCCCTCCCGCCTCGCGCGGCTGCGCGAGCTCGACGGCAACACGAGCCTGATGGTCCGCGGACAGGGCACCGAGTTCGACAGCCTTCGCGAGTACGTGCGCGGCGACGACGTCCGCTCGATCGACTGGCGCGCGACCGCGCGCGCCGGGACGACCATGCTGCGGACGTGGCGCCCCGAACGCGACCGGCATGTCGTCATCGTGATCGACACCGGCCGCACGGCCGCCGCGCGCGTGGGAGACGGCGCCCGCCTGGATGCCGCGATGGAGGCGACCCTCCTCCTCTCCGCCCTCGCCGCCCGAGCGGGCGACCACGTGCACCTCGTGATGTTCGACCGCGTCCCGCGCGCCCGCGTGACGAAGGTCGACGGTTCTCAGCTCCTGCCCGCGCTGGTCGATGCGATGGCCCCCGTCGAGCCTCAGCTGATCGACACGGACTGGGATGCCGCCTTCGCCCAGGTCCGCCAGCTCGCGGTGCGCCCCGCTCTCGTCGTGCTGCTCACGGCGCACGATGACCCGGAAGCGGCGCGCGGCTTCCTCGCCGCGCTGCCCGCCGTGGCGGCGCGCTCCCGGTTGCTCGTCGCCACGGCCACGGACGGACCGGGCGAAGAGCCCGAGCGAACGGATGCCGCCTCGGTGTACGCCGCGGCGGCCATCGAGCGGGCGCGGCACGACGCCGACCGCGTCCGGGCCGCGGTGGTCCGCGCCGGCGGCGACGCCGTTGCCGCCTCCGCGGACGACCTGCCCCCGCTCGTGGCGGACCGGTACCTCGCGCTGAAGGCGGCGGGGCGGCTGTAGCACACCCAGGCCCCATGCAGCCCGGGACATACGTCGCGGCTTATCCTGGGGGGTACCCTTCGAGCCGTCAGCGCGTTCCCTCCGCGCTCGGCTGCGCCGTCTACGCACAGGATGCGGGAGAACTCTTGCCAGGAAACGCCACGACCCGGTTCGACGATGTGGCCCTTGTCTCGGTGGCGAGCGTTCTGCCCGGCCGCGTGACCACGTCCGACGATATCGAGGACCGACTCGCTCCCGCCCTTCACCGGCTGAAGCTCAAGCCCGGTCTCCTCCGCCGGGTCGCGGGCGTCAACGAGCGCCGCAACTGGGCCGAGGGAGAGTCCTCCGACGAGGCGACGATCGCCGCGGGCAAGCAGGCGCTGGCCGAGGCGGGTGTCGACCCCAGCGAGATCGGCCTCATCATCAACACCTCGGTGACGCGCAAGCACCTCGAGCCCTCGGTGGCGGTGCGCCTGCACCACGGACTGGGGCTGCCGAGCTCGGCGATCAACTTCGACGTCGCGAACGCCTGCCTCGGCTTCATCAACGGCATGAGCCTGGCCGCCGGGATGATCCAGTCGGGCCAGGTCAAGTACGCCCTGATCGTCAACGGCGAGGACGCCGACGAGATCCAGGTCAACACGATCAACCGCCTCGTGCGCGAAGACCTCGACCGCGACGCGTTCATGCAGGAGTTCGCCTCGCTCACGCTGGGTTCCGGCGCGGCCGCGGCGGTCCTCGGTCGCGCGAGCGACCACCCCGAGGGCCATCGGATCGTCGGCGGCGTCACGCGCGCCGCCACGGAGTTCTACGATCTCTGCGTCGGCAGCGTCGACGGCATGTTCACGGATGCCAAGGCCCTCCTCAAGGGAGGCCTCGACCTCGTCGTCTCGGCGTGGAAGGAGGCGAAGGGCGAGTTCTCGTGGACCGGGATGGACCGCTACATCACGCACCAGGTCTCCTCCGTGCACACGTCCGCGATCGTCCGCGCCGCCAAACTCGACCGCGACCGCGTGCCCGTGACGTACCCGCACCTGGGCAATGTCGGCCCGGCATCCATCCCGATCACCCTCGCGGACGAGCAGAAGACGTTGCGCCGGGGTGATCGCGTCCTCCTGATGGGAGTGGGCTCCGGGCTGAACACCGGCATGCTGGAGCTGGCCTGGTGAGGGTCACCGACCTGCACGCCACTCTCCCCCCGGCGGGCCTGCCGGGTCTCGATCCCTCCCTGTCGCGTCTCGTGGACGTCCCCGGCGCCGCGACCGACGCGGGCGCCACCCGCACATGGCACGTCCTCGACACCGGTGCCGCTCTCGCCGAGCGCGGTGTCGCGCCCGTCGGCACGATCATCGCCGTGCACGGCAACCCGACGTGGTCGTACCTGTGGCGCGCACTCGTGAATGCGTCGCTGCAGCGCGCCGAAATCGGCGGCACCCCCTGGCGCGTCGTCGCGGTCGACCAGCTCGAGATGGGCTTCTCGGAGCGCTCCTCGCTGCGACGCACCCTGGCTCAGCGCATCGCGGATCTCGACGCGCTCGTCGGCGAGCTCGGCATCCGGGGTCCGATCGTCACGATCGGCCACGACTGGGGCGGACCCGTCTCGCTCGGGTGGGCCGTGGAGAACCGCGATCGCCTCGCCGCCGTGATCGCCCTGAACACCGCCGTCCACCACCCCGACGGTGCACCGCTGCCCTTCGCGCTGCGCGTCGCGACCGCGCGCGGCATGCTCGCGGCCGGGACGACCGGGACCACGGCCTTCCTCGACACCACGCTCTCCCTCGCCGACCTCGAGCCGGCCGTCCGCGCGGCGTTCCGCGCGCCCTACGCGACCGTGAGCCGCCGTCGAGGCATCGGCGGGTTCGTCGCCGATATCCCGGCCACCGCGGCCGACGAGAGCACGCCCGCTCTCCGTCGCCTGTCGGCGGGACTGCGCGAGCTCGACGTGCCCGCGTTGTTCCTCCGCGGCCCGAAGGACCCCGTGTTCGGCGAGGGGCACCTCGACGACCTCACCGAGCGCCTGCCGCACGCCGACGTCCACCGTTTCGAAGGCGCCGGGCACCTGATCGCGGAGGAGCGGCCCTACGCGGACGTCGTGCTCGACTGGCTCGACGAGAAGGGCGTGGCGCGCGTTTCCGGAACCGCGGGTGCCGGGGCCCCGGCCTCCGCCGACGCCCCCGTGTCCGACACCGCCGACGCCGCACCGACCGGCCACCTCTGGGACGCCCTCGACGCCCGGCGCGAGGACGACGAAACCGCCGTGATCGACATGACCACCACCCGCGACGGCGCGCCGCTCCGCGTCAGCTGGCGCCGGCTGTCCGCCCGCGTCGACGAGATCGCCGCCGGCCTCGACGCCTTCGGCGTGCGCGCGGGCGACCGCGTCTCGCTGCTCGTGCAGCCCGGCCCCACCCTCACCGCCGCGCTGTACGCGTGCCTGCGCATCGGGGCGGTGGTCGTCGTGGCCGACCGGGGTCTCGGCATCCGGGGTCTGTCCCGTGCCGTGCGGGGCGCCGTTCCCGACGTCGTCATCGGCGAGGTCGCGGGTCTCCGTGGTCGTGCCCTTCCGCCGGCGCCGGCGCCCGACGCCGACGCCGCGGTGCTGTTCACCTCCGGCTCGACGGGGCCCGCGAAGGGCGTCGTCTACACGCACGCCCAGCTCACGGCCCTGCGCGACACCCTCGCGTCGCACTTCGGCGTGACGGCCGACACGGGCCTCGTCACCGGCTTCGCCCCGTTCGCTCTGCTCGGACCCGCGCTCGGCACGCGGTCGGCGACACCCGACATGGACGTCTCCGCTCCCCGCACCCTCACCGCCGCAGCGGTCGCGGCCGCCGTACGCGCCTCCGACGCCCGCATCGTGTTCCTCTCCCCCGCGGCCGTGGCCAACGTGGTCGCCACGGCCGGCGCTCTCGACGCCGACGATCGCGCGGCGCTGGCGCGCGTCGAGACGTTCCTCTCCACCGGTGCCCCGGTGTCCATCGACCTGCTGCGGCGGGCGCAAGCGCTCATGCCGAACGCGGTCGCCCATACCCCGTACGGCATGACGGAGTGCCTGCTGGTCGCCGACGTCACCCTCCCCGAGATCGAGCAGGCGGCGGGTGACCGCGGCGTCTGCGTCGGTCGACCGCTCGGCACGGGCCAGGTGCGCATCTCGGCGATCGACGCCGAGGGACGCGCGACCGGCGAGCCGACCACCGAGGCCGGCGTGACCGGCGAGATCGTCATCTCGGCGCCCCATCTCAAGCGCGGCTACTTCCGCCTCTACCTCACCGACCGCGAGGCCCGGCGCGGCCTCCCCGCCCGCTGGCACCGCACCGGCGACGTCGGCCACCTCGACGCCGACGGACGCCTGTGGGTCGAGGGACGCCTCCCCCACGTCATCACCACCGCCGACGGCCCGGTGACCCCGGTCGGCATCGAACAGGATGCCGAGACCGTCGACGCCGTCTTCCGCGCCGCCGCCGTCGGGGTCGGTCCCGTCGGCCGACAGGTCGTCGTCGCGGTCGTCGAGGCCGGCGCGCGCCGCCCCGGCCTCGCCTCTCCCGAGCTCACGGACGCCGTCCGCGCCGCGACCGCGCAGCCGCTTGCCGCGGTCCTCGTCGCCCCGACGCTGCCGACCGACATCCGGCACAACTCCAAGATCGACCGCTCGCGCCTCGCCGCATGGGCCGACCGTCTGCTCGCGGGCGAGAAGCCGACGGTGCCATGAGGGTCCTCGCGACCGGCGCATCCGGCTTCCTCGGCCGGGCCGTCGTCCGGGCCCTGCAGGACGCCGGGCACGACGTGCGCACCCTGCAGCGCCGCCCGTCGGGCGTCGACGGCGCCGAGGACCGCCTCGGTTCGGTGACGGATCCGGATGCCGTGGCATCCGCCCTCGACGGGGTCGACGGTGTGGTGCACCTGGCTGCCAAGGTCTCGCTCGCGGGGGACCCGGCGCAGCGCCGCGACCGCCGCGGGAGTCTCGCGCGTCGTCCACGTGTCGTCGCCGTCGGTCGCGCACGCGGGTCACGCCCTCGCGGGAGTGGGCGCCGAGCCCGCCGACCCCGATGCCGCGCACGGCGAGTACGCCCGGACCAAGGCCGAGGCCGAGCTGCTCGCGCTCTCCCGCGCGGGCGAGGGTCTCGCCCTCGTCGCGATCCGACCGCACCTCGTGTGGGGCCCGGGTGACACGCAGCTCATCGCGCGCGTCGTCGACCGCGCCCGCCGGGGGCGGCTGCCGCTGCTGAACGGCGGGACGGCGCTCATCGATTCCACGTACGTCGACAACGCGGCATCCGGGATCGTCGCCGCCCTCGACCGCGTCGACGACGTCAGCGGCCGGGCCTACGTGCTGACCAACGGCGAACCGCGCCCGGTCGGCGACCTGCTCGCCGGGATCTGCCGCGCCTCGGGGGTCGCACCACCGCGATTCAGCGTGCCCGCGGGGCTCGCGCGCGCGGCCGGCGGCCTGGTCGAGCGCGTGTGGGCCGTGCGACCGGGCGAGGACGAGCCGCCGATGACCCGGTTCCTCGCCGAGCAGCTGTCGACGGCGCACTGGTTCGACCAGACCGAGATCCGCCGTGACCTGCGCTGGACGCCGTCGGTGTCGATCGACGAGGGCCTGCGGCGCCTCGCGCGCGCCTGAGTCGACGGCATCCGTCGCGCTCCCGCGCGCGTCCTTCTTCGCACGGACCATGTCCCTGAAAGTGCTGCCCGCTTAGCGGCCACAACTGGGACACGGTATGGTCCACCCCCCTGTGCGGGAGGGATGCCCCAGAAGGGGCTGCTTGGCGCGCCCCCAAACAGCCGGAAGTGGGACACGGCGGGGCTCATCACCGCCCGCGTCGCCCTGTGCGGGAGGGATGTCCCAAAAGGGGCTGCTTGGCGCGGCCCCAAACAGCCGGAAGTGGGACACGGTAGGGCTCATCCCCTGTGCGCGCGCGATGTCCCCAATGAGGCTGGCCGACACGCCCCCGCACAGCCAGAAGCGGGACACGGCCCCGGGGACAGCCGCGGGACGACGGAAGGCCCGCCCCCACCAGGGAACGGGCCTTCCGGATGCCGCGGGCTACCGAGCCGCAGCGCGTCGCGCCGGAGCGCGACGGGGCCGATCTCAGACCAGGTCGAACCGGTCGAGCTCGGTGACCTTGCGCCAGGCGGCGACGAAGTCGCGGACGAACTTCTCCTTCGCGTCGTCGGAGGCGTAGACCTCGGCGAGCGCGCGCAGCTCGGAGTTCGAGGCGAACACCAGGTCGACACGGGTGCCGATCCCGACCTTCTCGCCCGAACCGTCCTTCGTGCCCTCGAAGGCGTGCTTGCCGCTGTCGAGCGGCTTCCACGTCGTGCCGAGGTCGAGGAGGTTCGCGAACACGTCGTTGGTCAGGGCGCCGGGGGTGTCGGTGAACACGCCCCAGTCGCTGCCGTCCCAGTTCGCCCCGATCGCGCGGAGGCCCCCGACGAGCACGGTCATCTCCGGCGCGGTGAGCGTCAGGAGGTTGGCCTTGTCGAGCAGCAGGAACTCCGCCGGAAGGCGCGCCTCACGCGAGGCGTAGTTGCGGAAGCCGTCCGCGACCGGCTCGAGCCAGCGGAACGACTCGATCTCGGTCTGCTCCTGCGACGCGTCCGTGCGCCCCGGGGTGAAGGGCACCTCGATCTCGACGCCACCGGCGAGAGCGGCCCGCTCGACACCGGCGTTGCCGGCGAGCACGAGCAGGTCGGCGATCGAGACCTTCTTCTCTCCCTGGGCGTCGAAGCCGGCCTTCACGCCCTCGAGGACGGAGAGAACGGATGCCAGCTGCTCGGGGTTGTTGACCGTCCAGCTCTTCTGCGGCTCGAGGCGGATCCGTGCGCCGTTGACGCCACCGCGCTTGTCGCTGCCGCGGAAGGTCGAGGCGGCGGCCCAGGTCGTGGTGACGAGCTGCTGCACCGACAGGCCGCTGTCGAGGATCCGCTGCTTGAGGGCAGCGGCATCCGCCTGATCGATCAGCGGGTGGTCGACGGCGGGCACGGGGTCCTGCCAGACGAGCACCTCGGACGGGACCTCGGAACCGAGGTAGCGCTCACGCGGGCCCATGTCGCGGTGGGTCAGCTTGAACCAGGCGCGGGCGAAGGCGTCCTGGAAGGCGGCCGGGTCCTCCGCGAAACGGCGCGAGATCTTCTCGTAGGCCGGGTCGACGCGCAGCGCCAGGTCGCTGGTGAGCATGCGCGGCTCGCGACGGCCGTCGGAGTGGGCTTCGGGGACCATGTCGGCTCCCCCGCCGTTCTTCGGACGCCACTGGTGCGCGCCCGCGGGGCTCTGGAAGAGCTCCCACTCGTACGCGAACAGGATGTGGAAGAACTCGTTGTCCCAGCGGGTCGGGTGATAGGTCCAGGTGACCTCGAGGCCGCTGGTGATGGTGTCGTCGCCCTTGCCGGTGCCGTAGCTGTTCTTCCAGCCGAGGCCCTGGTCCTCGATGTCGCCGGCCTCGGGGTTGGGACCGACGTGCGAGTCGCTCGCCGCGCCGTGCGTCTTGCCGAAGGTGTGTCCGCCGGCGATGAGGGCGACGGTCTCCTCGTCGTTCATGGCCATGCGGCCGAACGTCTCGCGGATGTCGTTGGCCGACAGCTGCGGGTCGGGGTTGCCGTTGGGACCCTCGGGGTTGACGTAGATGAGACCCATCTGCACGGCCGCCAGCGGGCGCTCGAGCTCACGGTTGCCCGTGTAGCGCTCGTCGCCGAGCCACGTGGTCTCGGGGCCCCAGTACACGTCGTCGTCGGGCTCCCACACGTCCTGACGTCCACCGGCGAAGCCGAAGGTGGGGAAGCCCATGTCCTCGAGCGCGACGTTGCCGGCGAGGATCATGAGATCGGCCCACGAGATGGACTGGCCGTACTTCTTCTTGACGGGCCACAGCAGGCGGCGGGCCTTGTCGAGGTTGACGTTGTCGGGCCAGCTGTTCAACGGGGCGAAGCGCTGCATGCCCGCGCCCGAACCGCCGCGACCGTCCGTCACGCGGTAGGTGCCGGCGCTGTGCCACGCCATGCGGATCATCAAGGGGCCGTAGTGACCGAAGTCCGCGGGCCACCAGTCCTGGGAGGTCGTCATGACCTCCTGCAGGTCCTTCTTCACGGCATCCAGGTCGAGCGCCTCGAAAGCGGCGCGGTAGTCGAAGCCCTCGTCGAGCGGGTCGCGCAGCGCGTTGTTCTTCGCGAGGATCTTCACGTTGAGGGATTCGGGCCACCACACGCGGTTGGCGGATCCCTGGGTCGGGTGGGGCAGGGCGCCGGCGGGCTCGCTGTCGGCGGGGGCTTCGCCCACCGGCAGTCGGTTGTCGTCGGGGGCGGCTCCATCGTGGAAAACGGGGCACCCGTTCAGAGCGTCGCTCATCGGGATCCTCTCGGTCGTTCGGCTTCGGACGTGGCTCGACAGTCGGGGCAGACCCCCCAGAACGTCACTTCGGCGGTCTGGACGATGAACCCGCTCCCCTCCGGCATATGCAGGCACGGCGCCGAACCGACGACGCAGTCCACGTCGTCGATGCGTCCGCACCCGGTGCACACCACGTGGTGGTGGTTGTCGCCCACGCGCAGTTCGAACGTGCCGGCGTGGCCGGCGGGTTCGATGCGGCGGGCGAGCCCCGCGTCGGCGAAATCGCCGAGGGCGTTGTACACCGATTGCTTGCTCGTGCCGGGAAGAGACCCGCGGATGCCGTCGTACACGGCGTCCGCGGTGGCGTGCGGGCGGGCGCGCAGGGCTTCGAGAACGGCGACACGCGTCGCCGTCACCCGGAGTCCGGCACCACGGATGAGGTCATCCGCGGTGGCATCCGTCCGATCGTCGAGCATGTCGCCACTCTATCTATTTTTGAGTGAATCAAAAATGACACGCAGGGGAACGATCGAGGATCCCTCGGAATCTCTCAGCCGGCGGTCAGCGTCGGGGTCCCCGCCTCGTACTCGGTGAGGTCGCCGGTCTCCCCTGCCCGGGCAGCTCGCCGGCCGACCCACAGCATGTAGAAGAGGAACACCCCGAGGGCCACGGCACCGATCGCGATCTTCACCTGCCAGGGCCACTCCCGCGGCGTGACGAAGCCCTCGACGATCCCCGACAGGGCGAGAGCGAAGACCAGTCCCACCGCGACCGTGGCGAGGGACCGCCCCTCGGCGGCCAGGGCCGCCGCGCGCGTGCGTCGGCCGGGAGCGACCCACGCCCAGAAGATCTGCAGCCCCGCGGCCCCGGCGACGAAGATCGCCGTGAGCTCGAGGAGACCGTGCGGAAGGATGAACTGGAAGAACACGTCCGTGCGGTCGAAGGCGATCATGATCGCGGCGGACTGCCCCACCCCGATGGCGTTCTGCATCATCGCCATCAGCGGCCAGATCCCCGTGACGCCGAACAGCACGCACTGCGCGGCGATCCAGGCGTTGTTGGTCCACACCGACCCCGCGAAGATCGCGTTCGGGTTCTCGCGGTAGTAACTGACGAACTGCTCGTCCGCGTAGTTCTGCAGTTCGCTCCGGCCCCCGAGGGCGGCGACCGTCGCCGGGTCCCCCGAGATCCACAGCGCGACCATCGTGGCGACGACGATGAACCCGAGAGCGACCGCCAGCGTGGTCCACCGCACGCGGTAAAGTGCCGCCGGCAACTGGAGCAGGAAGAAGCGCGGCATCTGCTTCAGCACGTTCTCACGCACGCCCGTGAGCCGCAGGCGCGTTCGGGCCAGGAGGATCGAGACGTAGTCGCCCTGCGGCGTGCGTCCGGCGGAGGTCTTGATGTCCGCGAGATCGGCGGATGCCGCGCGGTACCGCGTCACGAGTTCGTCGACCTGGCTGCCGGTGAGCCGTCGCGTGCGGCCCAGTTCGTCGAGGCGCGCCCACTCCTCGCGGCGGGCGGCCGTGAGGGCGTCGAGGTCCATGTGGTCAACTGTACGCATGGCTTCGTCCCCGGCATCCTCCCGATCCGAGGTGCGCACGCCCGCCGCGCGCGGTGTCACGCTCATCGACACCGTCTCCGAGGAGATCCTGACCGGCGAAGCGGTCGCCCTCGACGTTCAGCCGCTCGGGTTCTTCCTGCGCGCTCTCGGCTGCCTGATCGACATGGTGGTGGGCCTCGTGCTGCTGATCGGCGGGGGCCTGCTGCTGGTGGCGATGGCGGCATCCGGAGCCCTCCCGGACGGGGCGATCCGGATCGGCATCATCACCCTGATCGTGCTGGTCATGGTCGTCCTGCCCACCACGGTCGAGACCCTGTCCCGAGGACGCAGCCTCGGCCGCCTCGCCGTCGGGGGGCGGATCGTGCGCGTCGACGGCGGGGCTGCGGGCTTCCGCGCCGCGTTGATCCGCGCCCTGATCGGTGTGCTCGAACTCTGGCTGACCCTGGGGGGCATCGCCGCGGTCGTGGGCATGTTCACGCCGCGCGCTCAGCGTCTGGGCGACCTCGTCGCCGGCACCGCGAGCGAGCGGACCCGCACGCGCCCCCTGCCGCCGCCGGCTCCGGGGCTGCCGGCGGGGTGGGAGTCGTGGGCGCAGGTGGCCGACGTCTCGCGCCTGCCCGATCGGCTCGCCGCCCGACTGTCGCAGTTCGTGCGCGGCGCGGACCTGCTCGACCCGGCCGCACGGATGCGGATCGCCGGCTCCCTGGCCGACGCGGTCGCCCCGTTCGTGTCTCCGCGGCCCCCGGCGGATCCCGAGACGTTCGTGCGCGCGGTCGCCTTCGTGCGGCGGGATCGGGAGTACCGGGCCCTCGTGATCGAACGCGAGCGCGCGGCGGAGCTCACCGGCCGCTGAGCGGGCTCAGGCGCGCAGCGTCTCGTGACGCACGACGACCCAGCCGCGCGGCACGGACAGGCGATCGGCGTGGATGGCGCAGAGGTCGTGCGCGTGCGGATCGTCGACACGGCCCAGGGGCCCCAGGGCCGCCATCTGGTCGCCGTAGTCGTAGGTGAGGGTGCTCATCGCCTCGCGGGCGCATCCCACCTTCGAGCAGAGTCTGTCGCGCATCGCGGGCTACGTTAGTCCGCTCTCCTCTCGCCGCCCGTGCGCCGCGCCGCGTTCCCCGCGCTCCGCCGCGCTCGCACGCCCGACGCTCACGCGCGCCCGCCGCGCACGCACGCCGCACCTCCCCCCTCTCGCGCCTCCCGGCCGCACCTCCCCGGCCGCACCTCCCCCGCCGCGCCGCCCCCGGCGAGCGCGACCGTAGGATGGGCGCATGGTGCGTCGACGAACCCGCGAAGCCCGGCCGGTCGCCCGCCCCTCCCGACACGGGCGCCACGGCCGCGAGAACCGCAGCCCGGTCGTGCGCCCGCCGCTGCCCCCGATCGACACCCGGGTGGAGCGTTTCGACATCGCGGTCGGTGCCGCGGCGGAGTTCCTCCGCTCGGCGTGGGCCGAACTGCGCGACGTCTCGTTCGAGATCGGGATCATGCCCCCGGCGGCGGCCGACGGCATCCCCCGCTGGACGGTGCTGCGCGAGGAGAAGCGCATCATCCTCTATCGCATCCCGATCGAACGACTCGGTCACCCGCACCACGACGACGACCTGCACCGCCGCATGATGATCGAGGGCGCCGTCTTCCGCGCGGCGGCCGAGTACCTCGACCGCGACCCCTGGCCCGGTCCCGCGCTCTTAGGGCAGCACCGTCACCGCGGACTCGGCGGTGTTCGCCGACCACAGCGGGTACCCGGCGACGGCACCGGTCGATGTGTATGTGACCGCCGCCCGCACCGGCGCAGTGGGGTCGAGCGTGTACACCCCCGCCGCGACGGCGGTGGAGACGCTGCCCCCGTCCGGCACGGCGATGGTCAGCGGTGCGCCGCCGTCGGAGGGCGTGAGCGTGACCGTCGCGTCCCCCGCCCCCCGGTCGGCGGTGAGCACGAGGGCGGCACCGGCACCCGACGCCACCGCGACGGCGCTCGACACCGCGATCTTCGGCGCGGGGCTGTACCAGGCGAAGTCCGCGCCCTGTCCGAAGCCGGTGGTCGACCAGACTCCGGCGACCACGGGCTGGTCCGCGGTGACGTCGACCGTGTACGCGCCGAGGCCGACACCGGACAGGTCGAGCGAAGTGGGCTTCCCCGCCTCGAGGGGAACCTGGCGCGGCTCCCCCGGCGCGGCGGTGCCCACCGGGGTGAGGGTCACCGTCGCCGTGGCGGCGGCACCGGGTGCGAGCAGACGCAGGACCGTTCCCGCATCGCTCCCGCCCGCCGTCAGGACCTGGACGCCCGGGATGACGACGTGGGTGTCGGCCTGCGCCGACGGAGCGACCTGGTCCACTCCCCCCGGCAGCAGCAGGCGGGTCAGACTCGCCTGGAGCGACGCACGCACGGGGGCCCCGGTGGCCGTGACGCGCACGACGGGGCTCTCCTCGCCGAGCAGAAGCCCCGCCAGGGGCACCACGCGCTGCTCGCCCGCGGGCACGACGATGTTGCTCCCGCCCGGAGGCGTCGACATCCCCTGCGCCCCGTAGACCGACAGCTGGACCGTCGCGGGCACATCGCCGGGATTGCCGAGGACGACGAGGTCGTTCGCCCCGGTGGTCGTCGCCCCGGCCACGAGCCACGACTCCGCCAGCGGGGGACGACACGCGGATGCCGCGAACCCGATGAGGTCTTCCGAGGTCGCCGTCGCAGAGCCCGCGGCGGCGAGAGGCTGCGCCACCCCGTCGCGCGGCTGAGCCCGCAGGGCGGTGGCGTTGCCCGAGCCGTCGCCGGTCGATCCGGTCAGCGCGCTCTCCGTCGCCGCACTGGCGGCGGGCCCGCTCACGAGCTGCGGGGAGGCGGCCGCGCTGAGGGCTCCCGCCTGCTCGGCGCTGCGGCCGAGCGCGAGCAGCGGACCGTCGCAGGCCAGGACGGTGTCGGAGGCCGCGGGAGTCGCCTCGATGCGGACCGGGGTCGCGGTGAGAGTCGGCCAGGGCGCCGCGATGCCCGCCACCGTGCCCACGACGACGGCCGCGGCGACGACGGACCCGGCGGCCACACGGGCGCTGGTGGTCGCCCAACGGACGAGTCGGCGGTCGCTGCTCATCGGCTTCCTCCCGGGGTCGGACCCACGATGCGGGGCGTGCGCCGCGCGACGCGGCGCGAGGCGGTGGTGGGCACAGCGAGAAGGAGCGCGACGAGGAGGACCCCCAGCGACCCCAGCGTCACGAGGTTGCGCAGGTGAGCCTGGGTGTCGGTGAGCGGTGCCCGCGGCTGCACGTCCGCCGTCACACGCCACAGGTCGCCGCGGGAGGTGGTGCCGACGCCGTCGAGCGCATCGCGCTGGTCGAGCGACGTCGCCGCGGCCAGACGCGCCCCGCGGATGACGTCGTTCTCGCCCGCCGGAGCGGACTGCAGCAGGACGAACCCGATCCCCCGCTCCGCCAGGCGCGCCACGACGTCGTCCGACGACGGCGTGGTGAGGTCGGCCGCGAGCGCGGCGAGGTCGCGATCGGCCGGCCGCGCCTCGGTCCGGGTGGCCTGGACCGTGCTCTGACCGCCCACGGTGGCGCTCCCGCCCCACACGACGTCGACGCGCAGACCGTCGGCGCGCGGGTCCAGCACGATCGTGCCGATCGCGGTCGAACCGCGCCCCTCCGCCGCGACGAAGGCGGGCAGGGTCGAGGTGGGCCCGTTGGTGAGCACCGAACGGGGGTGGGACTGATCGAGGGATGCCGTGAGCGCCGGACCCACCGCGACGACGAGCGCCACGAGGGTCACGAGAGCGCCGATCGGCCGGAGCACGTGCACGCGTTCCACGATCCCGGCATCCAGGGCCACCATCGCGCTTCCCACGACGCCGAGCCAGGCGAGGCTCAGGCCCGCACCCGGCCACAGCGGCACCGGCGTGCCGTGGTCGAACGAGACGGACACTCCCACCGCGGCGAAAGCCGTCGCGAGGCCCACGGCGGCGATGATGAGGAGAGCCGACGCCGTGACCCACCGGGGGGTGAGGACCGCAAGCAGAGCGAGGACGGCGAGCGGGGCGACCAGCAGACCCACCCACCACACCGGGCCGTTCAGCACCGAGGCCCAGCCGCCGGGGTCGGAGCTCGGGAATCCCGCAGCCAGGAGCGCACGCCCGAGCGGGTTGGCCGCGACCTCGTCGCCCGCGTACGGCACGCCGGGGTCGGCGAGCAGACCCCACGGGTTTCCGGTGCGCACCTGCGTCCACACCAGCGGCGCGAAGACGACGATCGACGGCACGACGAGCCACACCACGCGGGCCACGCCGCGTCCGGCGACGAGGGCGACCACGACGAGGGCCGCCGACCACAGCACGACGGCGGCGGGGGCGAGGGACGGCGCGCAGGCGAGCACCAGCACGAGAAGGACGGATGCCGCTCCCGCCGGGGCCCAGGCGCGGTGCGCGACGCTCGCGGCGTAGAAGAGCCACGGCAGCAGCAGGTGCGCGAGAAGGGCGGCGGGGCGACCCTCGACGATCGCGGCGAGGAAGGTGGGCGCGAGCGCCCAGGCGACGGCAGCGGTGATGCGCAGCAGCGACGACTCGGTGACCCGGGTCGCGGCGAACCACCCGCCGAGGACGGCGAGCGGGAGGGCGAGCACCCACAGCACGACGAGGGCCCGCGAGGGGTCTCCCGGCGACAGGGTGCCGATGAACGCGATGATCGCCGAGAACGGATCGGCCGGACCCATGGCATCCAGTCCCAGCGGACGTGCGCCCCACGCCGCGTCCTGCCACAGCTGGGCGACCGTCGCGCGCAGCGGGGCGAGAGCGCCGCCACCCAGGACGGGCCAGGCCAGCAGGGGGAAGAACAGGGCCGCCGACACGGCGAGGGCGCCGAGGACGGCCCACGCACCCCCGCCGACGAAGAAGCGCAGCTCCGAGCGGACGGGGGCGTCGACGACGGCGCCGTCCCCCTCCCACCGCAGCCGCATCTCGGCGCGCGAGACGCGCAGCGGCGCGATGCGGGACCATCCGACGGCGCGCACGGCGCGGATGCGACGTCGAGCCCGCGCGACCGCGGCGACGCGGGCCATCACGAGGATCGTCGCCCCCCATTCGGGAAGGACGCGGTACGGCACCTTGCCGACGAGGTGGACGATCGTCCGCCAGAGGGCCAGCGGCAGGAGTGACAGCCAGTGCAGCGGGACGGCCGCCGCCGGAGCGTAGGCGAGACGGCGGTGCAGCTGCGCCGTGCGCTCGGCGAAGGCGCGACGCCGCGCACGACGGCGGCCACGGGCCATCGCCGCGACGCCGTCACCGGCGACCGCGACACGGGCGGTGGGGACGAGCGACACCCGGTCTCCGGCGAGACGCGCGCGCACCCCGAGATCCACGCCTTCGTCCGCGCCGCCGAGCGCGGGGTCGAGACCGCCGAGCGCGGTCCAGGATTCGCGACGGATCAGCAGACCGCGCACGTCCGCGCCGAGCACATCGGCGTCGCCGTCGTGCTGGCCCTGGTCGAACTCTCCGGCCGCCAGTTCGACCGTGCGGCCGTAGCGGTTGAGGCTGATGCCGAGGGAGACGATCTCCTCGGGCTCGTCCCAGCGGACGAGCTTGGGGGCCGCCACCGCGAGCGACGGGGAGAGCTCGAGCGCTCCGGCGAGGCGGACGAGAGCATCGGGATCGGGCGCCGTGTCCTGCGCGAGCAGCCAGACCGCGTCCCCCGTGAGGCGGGGGGTGGCCAGCGCTGTCGCGGCGGCGAACGGCGTCCCGGCCGACGCCGTGATGACGCCTTCGGCGCCCGAGGACGCCGCCAGTTGCGTGAGGGCCGGGTCGGCTCCGCACAGCACGATGGTGAGCGCGTCGACGGGTCGGCTCTGCGCGGCGATCGCCGCGAGCGTGCGCGTCAGATGGTGCGCGGCAGGAGTGCGTCCTTCGGGGCGGACGACGAGGATGGCGTGAACACGGGCGGGCATGGCGCAGTCAGCCTAAGCGCGCTCCCCCTCGTTCGCGGACGCCGCGCCGGGAGGAGGGCGATCGCTCGGATTCGACCTTCGCGTCGGCGAACGGGTCAGGCGCGACGCTTGAGCTTGCGGCGCTCGCGCTCGCTGAGACCGCCCCAGATGCCGAAGCGCTCGTCATTCTGCAGGGCGTATTCGAGGCACTCGGACTTGACGTCGCATGAGGTGCAGATCCGCTTCGCGTCGCGCGTGGATCCGCCCTTCTCGGGGAAGAACGCCTCGGGGTCGGTCTGCGCGCACAGCGCGTCGGTCTGCCACGCGAGCGTGTTCTCTTCGACAGCGTCGATGTCGCGACGGACACCGGGAACACCGAGGTCGACCGGGTCGACGAACCAGTTGTCCGGAACACCGGACCGGTACTGCGACGTCATGTCGTCCTCCGCCTCACTCGAGTCCCCCACACGCGTTTTCGCGTACGAGTAATTACACCCGTGTCATTCGGATTGGTCAAGTCGCGGATCGTAAACCCTCAAGGCAGAGGTGAACCTTCACCCGGGCCTTCGGCGTGTCGCGCCTCACTCCCCCGGCATCGCGACGAACAGCTCGCCGCCGCTCACGACCAGGGGGCCCTCGTCGGCCGTGGCGAGCGCCGCCTGGCCGGGCGCGAGGCGCAGGCTCGTCCCCGACGCGCCCGTGACGGTCGCCTCCCCCGAGACGCCTACGGCGATCGAGACCCCGCGCAGGTCGACGCGCGCCGAGTCCGTCGAGGCCGGAACGTGAGCGAGGGCGAAGTCGGCGATGCCGGGCGCGAACAGCTCGACGCCGTCCCCCTCCGCTCGCGGTGCGAGCCGCGGTGCCGCCGCCGGACGGAAGTCGGCCAGACCGAGCAGTTCCGGCACGTCGATGTGCTTGGGGGTGAGACCGCCGCGCAGGACGTTGTCGCTGGCGGCCATGATCTCCACGCCGAGACCGGCCACGTACGCGTGCAGCACCCCGGCGGGAACGAAGATCGCCTCTCCGCGGCGCAACTCGACGAGGTTCATGAGGAGGGCCACGACGATGCCCGGGTCACCCGGGTACTCCTCGCGCAGGTGGCTCACGAGGGCCGCCTCCGCCGCGAAGTCGGAGGACGACACGGATGCCGCGGCCTCCACGATCTCCTCGATGTCCGCCGTAGTCGCCTCGGCCAGCGCCCAGCCGATCGCGTCGCGCAGCGCCGCATCCGGCTCGGCGGCGGAGAGGCGTTCGCGCAGCGCGGCCACGCCCGCGGCGTCACCGAGAGCGCCGACGAGACGCCGCGTCTGATCCAGGTCGCGCAGACCCGCCAGGGCGGTGAAGGTCTCGCTCAGGGCGACGATCACCTCGGGCTTGTGGTTGTCGTCCTTGTAATTGCGCGAGGCCGCATCGCGCGGAACGCCCGCGGCCTCCTCGTCCGCGAAGCCCCGGGCCGCCTGTTCCTTCGAGGGATGCACCTGGATCGACAGCGGGGAGCCGGCGGCCAGCAGCTTCAAGAGGTAGGGCAGGCGCTCCGGCGAACCGGCCGCCGCCGGAAGCCACTCGTCGAGGGTGCGCTCCGACCCGTCGAGGACCCGTGCGGGGGAACCGGGGTGATCGCCGAACCACACCTCCGCCTCGGGGGCGCCCGTGGGGACGCGCCCCTCGAGCTCGGCGAGAAGGGTCGGGCTTCCCCAGGCGTAGTCGCGGGGCGTGTTCGAGAGGGCAACCAGCACGGGCGAAAGCCTAGCGTTCCGGCCCCTCGCCCTCCGGACCCGGACGGTAGCCTGATTCCACCATGGCCATGTACACGAACCATCCGGTCGCGGCGCCGCCGTCGGCTCCGGTGCGCGAGACCACCGGCCATCTGCTCCTGCGCGCGTGGTGCGTGTTCGTGATCGCCCTCGCCCTGGGCGGTGTCGGCCTGGTCAACGCGGTCGGTCCGACGCTCAGCACCGTGATCGTCCTCGCCACCGCGGTGGTCTCCGCGGTCGTCTGGATCGTCGTGCGTCCGCCGGTGGCGTGGCGTCGTCTGCCGTGGCTCGCCTTCGGCTACGTGGGATGGGCGTTCCTCTCCCTCCTGTGGAGCGCCTGGCCCGCGGCATCCGTCCTCACCCTTCTCCTCCTGGGCGTCACGACGTTCCAGGGACTCTTCGTCGGAGCGGTCCTGACGTGGCGCGACGTCGTGCGCGCCGTGGCGTCGGCGGCGAAATGGATCGTCGGTCTCTCCCTGCTGTTCGAGCTCGCGGTGTCGGTGTTCGTCCGCGGGCCGCTCCTGCCGGGTTTCGTCGTCCCGACCTCGCGCATGGACCCCATCGTGTACTGGTCGCGGGACAACCTCTTCGACGGGGGCCGCATCCAGGGCGTCTTCGGCAACGCCAACCTGCTGGCATCCGTCATGCTCGTGGCGATCATCGTCTTCGCGATCCGATTCGCCGCCGGCGCTCCGCGACGCCTCTGGCTGCTCGGGTGGATCGTCGTCGCGGCGTTCCTCTTCGTCCGCGCGGGTTCGGCGACCGCGGTGATCTCCGCGGCGTTCGTCGCGCTCGTCCTGGGGACCGTCCTGGTGATGCGCACCGCGAGCCGCCCCGGCGAGCGCACGCGGTGGTACGTGCTGTACGCGATCGTCGGCCTCGGCGGCGCGGCGGCCCTCTGGTTCGGGCGCGACGCGATCTTCGGCCTGCTGGGGCGCGGGGCCGACCTCACCGGCCGCGAGGGGATCTGGGCGGACGTGCTCGCCCGGGCGGCGGAGCGCCCGTTCACCGGCTGGGGCTTCTCGACGCCGTGGATCGCCTCGGAACCTCTCATCGACGGCTGGATCGTCGACCACGGCCAGACGGTCGTCCAGGCGCACAGCGTGTGGATCGACGTCTTCTTCCAGCTCGGCGGTGTGGGGGTCCTGCTCTTCACCCTCGTGTATCTCGCGTACCTGTGGCGGTCCTGGTTCTTCGCGGTCGACCGACCGCGGTGGGATCTGCGCGCCGATCGCCCCTACTCGCCCCTCACCCTCCTGCCCACCCTCATCGGCGCGCTGCTCGTGGTCCAGGGGCTCACCGAGTCGGGTCCGCTGCTGCTGTGGGGCTGGATGTTCGTCGTCCTGTTCGGGGCGAAGATCAAGCAGGCCCCGTTGGTGGGGGTGGGACCCGCCGAACAGAGCATCGCGATCGAGCGCGGCGAACCGCAGAGCGCCGGATCGTGAGCCCGGCGCCGTTCGCGCCCGTCCCCGCCCTCTCCTCCCTGCTCGCCTCGGCGGGCTTCGCCCGGGCCTTCACCCTCCTGGTCTTCGCGACGGTGTTCGGCGCGACCGCCATCCGGGGCGTCGCCGGCGACGTGACCCTCGCCACCCTCGTCCTCGGGCTCTGCGCCCTCGGCGTGGGCGTCCTCGCCGCGCGGCGGCGCGAGATCGAGCTCGTGCGTCTCGCGCCCACCACCCTCGTGCTGTTCGTCGCCTGGGCGGGGGCGAGCATCCTCTGGAGCGCCGACCCCGCCGCGAGCCTCGGCGGCTGGACCGAGCTGCTGGCGGTGTCCTTCCTCGCCGTCGTGATCGGACACGTGCGTGACGCGCTGCAGACCGTGCGCGCACTGGGTGACGTGCTCCGGTGGCTGCTGGGCGCATCGCTCGCGCTCGAGATCCTCAGCGGCATCCTGCTCGACGTCCCGATCCCCTTCCTCGGCATCCAGGGCGACATCGCCGCGCTCGGTCCGGTCCAGGGCCTGTTCGGTACCCGCAACGTCCTCGGTTTCGTCACGGTCATCGCCCTGATCACGTTCCTCGTCGAGTACCGCACGCAGTCGGTGCGCGCGGGCGCGGCGATCGCCTCGGTCGTCCTCGCCGGCTCCCTCGCCGCCCTGAGCGGGTCGCCCACCGTGATCGCGGTCGCCCTCACCACCGGCGCCGCGGCCCTCGCGCTCACTCTCGTGCGCCGACTCCCCGCGCAGCGTCGCTCCGTCGCCCAGGTGATCCTCGGCGTCGGCGTGATCGCGGCGGTCGCAACGGCCTACGCCGCGCGAGAGGCCCTCGTCGCGATGGTCGACGCGCGCGCCGACTTCTCTCTCCGCACCGACCTGTGGACGGAACTGCTGACGTACGTGGCCTACCGACCGGTCGAGGGGTTCGGCTGGTTCGGCACGTGGTCGCCGGAGTCTTTCCCCTTCGCCGCCCTCAATTTCACCCTCGGCGAGAAGCACGCCTCCGCGCTGGACGCCTACCTCGACGTCCTCCTGCAGGTCGGGTGGGCGGGGCTGGTCCTCTTCCTCACCGTCGGCGCCCTGGCCCTCGCGCGCGGGTGGCTCGTCGCGAGCGAGCGACGCTCGGTCGTGCACGCGTGGGCACCCCTGACCCTGGTCGCCCTCCTCACCTTCTCGCTGTTCGAGAGCTTCACCCTGTCCGGCGCCGGCCTGTTGCTGCTGGTCGTCTGCGCCGTGCGCGCCGGGCAGTCCCGGTCCTGGCGGGAGAGCCTTGGACTCCGGATGCCGCCGGCACCGCCGACCGACGCGGGTCCGGGCGTTCAGGGCCCGCCCACCGCTGCCGGGTAGACTCCCCGCTGGCCGCCCGACGGCCTGCGCCTTCGACGAAAGACCCTTCGTGACGTACACCCTGCAGAACGCCGTGCTCCCGCTCGACCGCGACCCCGACCTTCTCCCGCTCTACGTCGACCCCGAGACGTGGTCGACGATCGACGAAGAGCCGGTCCGCGTGACCAACGTCGCGCAGCTGAGCAACATCCTGGACCGCCACCGCGCGCGCATCGTCGCCGGACGTCGCGTCTCGTTCGGCACCTACTTCAACGCCTTCCCCGCCTCGTACTGGCAGCACTGGACCGCTGTCCGCCGGGTGCGCCTGACGGTTCGCACCTCGGGCGATGCGACGATCCTCGTCTACCGCTCGAACGGCGCGGGCACCAAGCAGCGCATCGAGACGCGCGAGGTGCGCGGAGAGTCCGCCGAGACCTCGGTCGACCTCGTCCTCGATCAGTACAGCGACGGCGGCTGGATCTGGTTCGACGTCGCCGCCGACCGCTCCGACGCGATGTTCGAAGGCGCCGCGTGGACGACCGAGGAAGAACCGGTCCGCCCGGGCAAGGCCAGCATCGGCATCACCACGTACAACAAGCCCGACTACTGCGTGAACACGCTCGAAGCGCTCGCTGATTCGCCCGACGTGCTCGACGTCGTGGACCGCGTCTTCCTCATCGACCAGGGGACCGATCTCGTCGCCGACCAGGCGACGTACCCCGAGGTGGCCGCGCGCCTGGGCGAGACGCTCGAGGTCATCCGTCAGCCGAACCTCGGCGGATCGGGCGGATTCGCCCGCGCCATGACCGAGACCCTCCAGCGCCCCGAGAGCGACTTCGTCCAGCTCCTCGACGACGACGTCCGCATCGAGCCCGAGTCCATCCGCCGCTCGGTCGTCTTCGGCCGCTACGCCTCGGTGCCCACGATCGTGGGCGCGCACATGTTCGACCTCCTCGACCGCCCGAAGCTCCACGCGTGGGCCGAGGTCGTCGACGACGCCCCCTTCATGTGGCGGGCGCTCTACCAGGAGCGCCTCCCCCACGACTTCAGCGTCGCCAACCTGCGTCAGACCCCGACCCTGCACATGCGGCTCGACGCCGACTACAACGGCTGGTGGATGTGCCTCATCCCCACCAGCATCCTGCGCGAGATCGGTCTGTCGCTCCCCGCGTTCATCAAGTGGGACGACGCGGAGTTCTGTCTTCGGGCTCGGGATGCCGGCTACCCGACGGTCTCCATGCCCGGTGTCGCACTGTGGCACGTCTCCTGGGTCGGCAAAGACGACTCGATCGACTGGCAGGCCTACTTCCACGCCCGCAACCGGATCGTGTCGGCGCTCCTGCACGCGCGCTCACCTCACGGCGGCACGCTCATCCGGCACAGCCGGCGCCTCGACCTGAAGCACCTCATGATGATGCAGTACTACCCGGTCGAGCTCCGTCACCGCGCCCTGCGCGACGTGCTCTCCGGCCCTGCGCACATGCGGAAGAACCTGGCGACCGCGATGCCCGAGGCGCGCGCCATCGCCAAGAAGCACCCCGAGACGGTCGTGCACAAGGACTCGGGAGTCCCCCTGCGCTCCCGCCGAGGACGCCAGGTGTTCCGTCGCCTGAAGCGGCACGAATTCGACAGCCCCACCGGCCTGCGTCTGCGCGTGTTCACCCTGCGCACCCTGGTGTCGCACTGGTTCCACACCCCGCGGCCCGAGAACGTCGCCCAGCCCGAGGTCGAGTTCGGCAAGGCCGACGCCCACTGGTGGCGCGTTCCGTCCTTCGACAGCGCCCTCGTCAGCGCCGCCGACGGATCGGGACAGAACATCTACACGCGCGATCGCGCGCAGTACCGCCGCATGCTCCGCGAGAGTCTGCGCCTGCACCGCCGCCTGCAGCGCGAGTGGCCCCGCCTGTCCGACCAGTACCGCCGCGCTCTGCCCGACCTCGTCTCCGAGGCCCGGTGGCGCGCCACCTTCGAGGAGCAGTCGTGACCGCGTTCGATCCGGCCACCGCGACCATCGTCGTCGTCACCTACAACCGCACGCACCTGCTGACGCGCCTGCTCGAGAGCATCGAGCGGATGGACCCGGCCCCCGGGCACCTCGTCGTCATCGACAACGCCTCGACCGACGACACCACCCAGGTGGTCGAGTCGTTCCGCGATCGTCTTCCCACGGAGCTGGTCTACCGCCGTCTCGAGACGAACACGGGTGGGTCGGGCGGATTCAGCGAGGGCATGCGCGTCGCCTACGAACTCGGATCCGAGTGGATCTGGCTCATGGACGACGACGTCGAGGTGGTCTCCGACGGCCTCGCACGCATGGGGCATTGGACGCCGCGCTTCCGCAGCATCCAGGGCCGGCGCTACGACTACGACGGCAGCGAGTTCTACTGGCAGTACCGGGTCGCCGAGTCCCTGGCGATCCCGATTCCCTTCGCTCCCGCCGGCTTCGACGAGTCCGGCTTCAAGCCGATGAACTCGGGCTGTTTCGAGGGCATGTTCATCCACCGCGACATCGTGGCGAAGATCGGTCTGCCCGACCCGCGCTTCTTCATCTACTGGGACGACCAGCTCTACGGCTGGCTCGCCTCCCGGCAGACGCCGTCGGTCATCGTGAACGAGTTCGTCCTGCGCCGCACGCGAGAGATCAAGCAGTGGGACATGGGCATCCGCCACATGAACGCCTCGAGCGACGCGTACCGGTACTACATCATGCGCAACCGCGCGTACCTGCAGAAGTACTATCGCGAGCTCGGCGTCTACCGCGCGCTGCCCTTCTCGGCCGGCACGGCGCTGACCTTCGTCAAGGAGCTCATCCGCCTGGTCGTCGTCGAGCGCAAGCTCCGCGGCACGAGCCACCTCTTCCGCGGGCTGCGCGACGGTCGACGCATCCTGCGCGACACGTCGTGGGAGCCCATGCCGCCGCTGGAGCGCGCTCAGCCCGTCAGCTGACGCGGGGTGCTCGGCGGCGCGGGTTCACCGCGTGGCGTAGTCCTCGTTGTAACGCTGGAGCACCTCCGCGATCGGGGCGTCCATCTTCAGCCGCCCGCCATCGAGGTACAACCCGCGCGTGCAGAATCGGCGCAGGTCCTTCTCGTTGTGACTGACGAAGAAGAGCGTGCGCCCCTCGGCGAGCAGTTCGTCGATGCGGCGGTAGCACTTCTCCCGGAACGACCGGTCGCCGACGGCGAGCACTTCGTCGACGAGCAGGATCGGCTCATCGAGCTGCGACACCACCGAGAACGCCAAGCGCACCTTCATGCCGTTCGACAGGTGCTTGTACGGGGTGTCGACGAAGTCGCCGATCTCGGCGAAGGCGATCATGTCGTCGAACCGGCGCGCGACCTCGGCGCGCGGCATCCCGTGCAGTCCCGCCGTCAGGCGGACGTTCTCGCGCACCGTCAGGTCGCCCACGAATCCGCCGGTGATCTCGATGAGCGGGGCGACCCCGCCCTCGACGGCGACGCGGCCCTCATCGGGAAGCAGCACCCCCGCGACGAGCTTGAGCAGCGTCGACTTGCCCTGGCCGTTGCGACCGACGACGCCAATCGACTCCCCCGGCTGCACGCGGAACGACACGTCGCGCAGCGCCCAGAACTCGTCGGGGCGGGAGCGGCGGCTGCGGCCTCCGAAGAGGTCCTTCAGGCTGCGGGAGCCACGACGGTTGCGGCGGAACCGCACGCCGAGCCCGTGCACCTCGATCGCGGGGCCGGTCATCACAGCTCCTTCAGCACGGGACGCTCGAGTCGCGGGAACACCAGCAGACCGAGTCCGAGGATGCCGAGACTCACCGCCGCGCCCACGACCACCGTCAGGGTGTCCCACTGGTCGGGGAAGAACCCGACGCGGTAGAGGGTGAAGATCCCCGCGAGCGGATTGAACGCCGCGAGGTCGGTGAAGACGCCGGGGAGATTGCCGACGCCGTAGATGATCGGCGAGGCGTAGAACAGGGCCCGCAGCACCAGCCGCGTGGTGCGCTCGAGATCGCCGAACATCACGCACAGCGGCGCGACGATGAGACCGAGCCCCACGAGCAGGATCGTCTGCAGGAGCACGGCGAGGGGGAAGGCCAGCAGGGCCCAGGACACCTGCGCACCCCCGAAGACGGCGAACAGCACGAGCACGGGCATCGAGAAGAGGAACTCGATGCCTTTGCTCACCACGATGCGGTTCACCCAGATCCACCGCGGGATCGACGTCGAGCGGACGAGCCGGGCGTCCTTCTTGAACGCCTTGGTGAAGTCGGTGACCGACGAGTTGAACCACACCCACGGCAGGAGCGCCGTGATGAGGAAGACGATGTACGGGTCCTCCCCCACCGACCGGTGGAAGACCTGGGTGAAGACGAACCAGTAGATGCCGCTCATCACGAGCGGGTCGAGCACCGACCACAGGTACCCCAGAGCGCTCGTGGAGTAGCGCACGCGCAGGTCGCGCGACGACAGCAACCACAGCGAGTGGAGGGAGCGCCGCACCGAACCGGGGGCGCCGACGGTGGCGGGGGTCACCACAGAATCCTATGCGCGGGCGTCATCCCAGGCTGGGCGACAGCTGCTCGGCCAGCAGGGGCGCGAGGGTCGCGGCGTAGGTGCGCGACAGGTGGTTGTCGTCTCGGTACAGCGCGACGTTGCCGACGACGCCGACGCACACGTCGTCGGGGCAGATCCACGGCGTCAGGTCGACGAGCTGCACGCCCGCGCGGTCGAGGACCGCCGCGGGATTGTCGTCGGCCAGGGATCCCGCGCGGGGAACGGCGCACTCCAGAGGATCGGCCGCCTCGGCGACACAGCTGTACATGTCGAACCCGAACCGCGGGTTGTCCCGGATGCCGAGGACTTCGATGCCGGCGTCGCCCATGCGATCGAGGAAGCGATCGATGCCGGGGCGGAGCGCCTCGTCGGCCTCGCCGTGGTCCGACCGCGTCACGACGGTCACGACGGCATCCGGTCGCATCCGTTCGACGTGGTCGACCGCGGCCTCTCGCCACGCGTCGCACGTCGGGTCCATTCCCGGTTCGTCGAGCCCCATCGAGCAGCCGCCCTTGACGAGCATGACCACTCCCCACCCGTTCTGCTCCGCGACAGGCACCAGGGCAGCCGTGATCTGCTGCGAATGGGAGTCACCGACCACGACGACGGTTCGCTCCGCGCGCGCCGTGTGCGGGGTCTCCGCACAGGTTCCCTCCAGGATCTCCTCCGTCGGCCGACGCGCGCCGGCGCAGGGGCGGTCGAGCTGCATCCACTCGTCCTCGAGAGCAGCGGGCATCGGGAGCAGGACCGCGTCGGCGGGCGGCTCGGGCAACGTGGGATCGTGCAGCACCGCCGCACCCGGGTTGGAGATGGCCGCTCGCGCCGCGACGGCCCGCGCCTCGAGTTCGCTCGAGACCTGCCAGGCGGTCACGGGCAGCACGACCACGGCCGTGGCGACGACCAGGACCGCGATGGGGACGAGCCGGGAGGGGTCGCCCTTGCGCCAGGCGCGGACGGGGGTGTCGACCGCGGCGGTCAACGCCCGCGCGAGCGCGAGCGAGAGCACGATGACGAGCGTCCCGCCAACGATGCCCGCGCCGTCTCGCCCCGTCACGACGAGGAAGGTGATGAGGATCGGCCAGTGCACCAGATAGAGGGCGTACGCGTCGCGGCCGAGGAGCCGCAGCGGGCGTGATGCCAGGTACCGCGCCGGTCCTCCGCGGGCCGCGCCGCTCCCCGAGACGACGATCGCGGCCGCACACAGCACCGGCCACAGCGCGAGGAAACCGGGGAACCCGCCCTGCACGTCCACGACGAGGCCGAGGATGAGGAGCCCGAACAGCCCCGCCCACCCGAGCGATGCGCGGACGACGGGCCCCGGACGCACGTGCGGCAGAACGACGACGAGGAGCGATCCCGCGGCGAACTCCCACAGGCGCGCACCCGTGTCGAAGTAGGCGCTCTGCTGCTCCGCGGCCGTCCGGATGATCGAGTACGACAGCGAGAGGCCGAACACCACGGTGAAGACGATGCCGACGACGCGGTCCGGCGACAGGCGGAAGCGGCGGACGATCGCCTGGCACACGGCGAGAAGGACGACCCAGAGCACGAAGGCCTGCCCCTGTACCGACATCGACCAGAAGTGCTGGAGCGGGCTCGGGACCTCCGTCCGTGCGTAGTAGTCCACGGCATCCGCCGCCAACAGCACGTTCTGCACGTAGAGGAGAGACGCCCAGGTCTGCTCCCAGATCGCGCGCCACATGGCCTGCGGAAAGAACGTCCAGGCGAGGGCGAGGACGCCGACCAGCGTCACCGCGGCGGCGGGCAGGAGCCGGCGGAAGATGCCGATGAGGTGGGAGACCGGACGAACAGGGGTCGGTCCGTCCATCCGGCGCACGAATCCTCGGGTGAGGAAGAACGCCGACAGCATGAGGAAGACGTCGACCCCACCCGAGACCCGTCCGACCCAGACGTGATAGGTGACGACCAGAAGGATCGCAACGGCGCGCAGTCCGTCGACGTCGGGGCGATACGCCCAGCGCCCCTCCTGTGCCCGGTCAGCGCTCGCCGACAGGACTGCAGACCCGGAGGTCAGACGCACGGACTCATCACGCGAGCTGGTTGTTCCACATCGACAGAGCGGACCCGATCGCCATGTGCATGTCCAGGTACTGGTAGGTGCCCAGACGACCGCCGAAGTGCACGTCGCGCTCGCCCTTGGCGAGTTCCCGGTACGCCAGCAGACCGGAGCGGTCGTCGGCGGTGTTCACCGGGTAGTACGGCTCGTCCGCCCGCGTCGCGAAACGCGAGTACTCGCGCACCACCACGGTCTTGTCCGTCGGGTAGATGTCGGCGCGCTCGGGGTGGAAGTGCTTGAACTCATGGATGCGCGTGTAGGGCACGTCGGCATCCGCGTAGTTCATCACGCTCGTGCCCTGGAAGTCGCCGATCGGCAGGACCTCTTGCTCGAAGTCGAGCGTGCGCCACGACAGCTCGCCCTCGGCGTAGTCGAAGTACCGGTCGACGGGGCCGGTGTAGACGATCGGGACCTGGCCCACGGTCGCCTTCTTGTTCAGCGGCTGGGACTCGTCGAAGTAGTCGGTCGACAGCTTCACCTCGATGTTCGGGTGATCAGCCATTCGCTCGATCCACGCGGTGTAGCCGTCGACGGGCAGACCCTCCCACGTGTCGTTGAAGTAGCGGTTATCGTACGTGTAGCGCACGGGAAGGCGCGAGATCACCTCGGCGGGCAGATCCTTCGGGTCGGTCTGCCACTGCTTCGCGGTGTAATCGCGGATGAACGCCTCGTACAGCGGGCGTCCGATGAGGGCGATGCCCTTCTCCTCGAGGTTCGCGGCATCCTTCGCATCGAACTCCCCCGCCAGCTCCTGCACCAGGGCCTTCGCCTGGTCGGGTGTGTACGCCGCCTGGAAGAACTGGTTGATCGTGCCGAGATTGATCGGCAGCGGGAACACCACTCCCTTGTGCGTCGTGTAGACGCGGTGGACGTACGAGGTGAAATCCGTGAACCGGTTGACGTACTCCCACACCGTCGGATTCGACGTGTGGAAAAGGTGCGCGCCGTAACGGTGGACCTCGATCCCCGTCTCGGGCTCGTCCTCGGAGTAGGCGTTGCCCCCGATGTGATGGCGGCGATCGATCACCGTCACACGGCGCCCGGCCGCAGCCGCCCGCTCCGCGATCGTGAGACCGAAAAAGCCCGAACCGACTACCAGAAGATCCATGTACGCGAACAACTCTCGTTTCGGGGAAGAACGCCGACCATCCTACCCGCGGGCCCCTTCGCCATTGCACGGGGCGGCTCAGCGGGCGCGCAGAGACCGTCGGATACGATGACGTGTCGAAAACGGAACTGACGGAGACGGATCGTATGGGTGACTGGATCAGCGCCGTTCCGTCGTACCTTGTCGTCGTCCTGGTCCTGATCCTTCCCGGTGCCGCCGTGGTCGCGGCCGGATGGGGTGTCCGCAATCCGCAGCGCCTGCTGCTGGCGCCGGCGATCTCGGCGACCCTCGCGGCGGCCGCCTCCACGATCGCGCATTTCGTCGGGCTGCGGTGGAACCTGCTCCCCCTCGCGCTGTTCACCCTCGTGGTGGTCGGGATCGCCCTCCTGCTGCGCCGCGGGAACGGGGCCGACCCGGCACCGGCCGGACGCCGCACCCTCCTCACCGTGGTGCTCTCGCTCGGAGCGACCGCCGCGGTCACGACCGTGATGTTCGCCCGCGCCTTCGGCTCCCCCGACAACATCGCGCAGCGCTTCGACAACATCGTCCATCTGAACGCCATCGCCCTCGCCGTGCAGACGGGCGACGCCTCGGGGTTCCAGATCGGCGCGACCAGCGACATCGGGTTCTATCCCAATGGGTGGCACGCCCTGACCACGTTGGCCGTCGAGCTCACCGGCGCCTCCGCCCCGGTGGCCGTCAACGGGGCGAATCTCGCCTTCGTGTCGGTGCTGTGGCCGGCGTCGATCATGGCCTTGGTCGGCGCGCTGTTCGCGCAGCGACGCACGGCCTACATCACAGCCGCCGCACTCTCCGCAGGCTTCGGCGCTTTCCCTGCCCTGTTCTTCAACTGGGGCGTGCTCTACCCCAACCTCATCGGCTACGCGATGGCGCCGGCCGCGCTGTCGACGGTCGTCACGGCGCTGGACGACCGCGGTCCGCGCGCACTGACGCGCGCTCTCCTGCTCGTCGCGCTGCTCGCGGGGGGCGTGTTCCTCGGCCACCCGAACGCTTTCCTCTCGCTCCTCGCCTTCTCGGCCGCCCTCGTCATCGGCATCCTGGTCATCCGCGCGTTCGACTCCCGCACCCGTTCGTCGGTGATCGGTGTCGGGGCGGCGGTCGCCGGGTTCGGCATCGTCATGGCGATCGTGTGGTCCGTGTTCCGCACCGGTGCGGAGCACTCCCGGTGGGAGCCCTGGCAGAACCTCGCCCAGGCCGCCGGCGAAGGGCTCTTCGCGTCCCCCCGCGGCTTCACGCCGACGATCATCGTGGTCGCGCTCCTCGTCGCCGGTTTCATCGCCGTCGCCCGGCGCCCGCGATGGCTTCCCGTCCTGGCGGTGTTCGCCGTCGCGGTGGCGCTGTTCATGGTGGTCTCGGGCCTGCGCATCGACTCTCCCGTGCGCCAGCTTCTAACGAACCCCTGGTACAACGACTCGAACCGTCTGGCCGCACTCCTTCCCCTCGCCGCCATTCCCGTCGCCACCCTCGGCGCACTGCTGATCGTCGACGTCGCACGGCGATGGGCGGCACGGCGATCGCTCCCGCGGTGGACGCGCCCGACGGCCGCCGTCCTCGCGATCGTCGCCGTGTTCTCGGTGGCGGTCGGCCCCAACGTCCGCATCGCGCTCGCCCAGGTTCACGAGGCCTACGCCTACACCGACAACGCGCTCATCCTGTCCGCTGACGAGCACGCCCTGCTCGAGCGCCTCGACGACGAGACCCCCGCCGACGCGCTCATCATCGGCAGCCCGCGGACGGGGACGTCGCTGGCCCTCGCCCTCGCCGACCGCGAGGTGACCCAGCGGCACGTCTTCGGTTCCCCGTCCCCCGAGCTCCTGTTCCTCAACACGCACCTGCGCGACATCGACACCGACCCCGCCGTCTGCTCCACGGTCGACGAGCTCGGGATCGACTACGTGCTGGACTTCGGCCGTCGCGACGTGATCGATGACCCGAACGGAGCCACCGCGTACGACGGCATCCAGGATCTCGCTCCGTCCGCGCACCTCGTCCTCGTCGACTCCCAGGGCCCCGAGGCTCGTCTGTTCCGAATCGAGGGGTGCTGACGATGTCGCGCGAAACGACCGTCGCCGTCGCCTACGACTGCCTCTTCCCGTACTCGACCGGCGGGGGCGAGCGGCAGTATCGCGCCGTCGCCGACGAACTCGGGCGCGGGGGACTCGAGGTCGACTACCTCACTGCGGTGCAGTGGGACGGACCGACCCCGGCCGAGGAGCATTTCCGCACCCGCGCCATCACGGGCCGCCTGAACCTGTACTCCCCCGGCGGCGTGCGCCGTATCCCCGCGGCCCTTCGCTACGCCGCCGCACTGTTCCGCACGCTCGTTCGCCGCCGTCGTCGCTACACCGCGGTGATCGTCAGCGGTCTGCCGATCTTCAACGTCTTCGCGGCGCGACTGGCCCTGCTCCGCAGCGATCGCGATCACCCCCCTCGCCACCTGCCACTCGCAGTTGACGGCGACGCGTCTCCGCGGCGAGGGCCTGCGCCGAGCACCGCTCGTCAGCCCCGGGCTCATCGACGACGCCGTCGACGTCGAGACCCCCGGCCCCGCGGCCGACCCGCCCTACGTCCTGTACGTCGGCCGCCACATCCCCGACAAGCAGGTCGAGGTCATCCCCGCCGCCGTCGCCGCGGCGCGCGAGAGCCTTCCCGATCTCCGTCTCGTGATCCTCGGCACGGGCCCGAGCTCCGACGCCGTGCGCGCCGAGGTCCGCCGGGTCGACGGGGAGGACTGGACCGAGTTCCCCGGATTCGTCTCGGATGCCGAGCTCGACACGCTGCTGCACGGGGCGCTCGCTCTCGTCCACCCGTCGCGCCGCGAGGGCTTCGGTCTCGTCGTCGTCGAGGCCAACGCCCACGGCACCCCGGTCGTCCTCGTCGCGCACGAGGGCAACGCCGCCACCGAGCTCATCGACGACGGCGTCAACGGCGTCGTCGCCCCGACCACCCACCCCGACGATCTCGCCCGGGCCATCCGGGCCGTCGCGGACGGCGGTGACGACCTCCGCCGCAGCGCGCGCGCCTGGTACGACACCGCCGTTCGAACCCGCACCATCCGCCGCACCGTGGAGGGCATCGCGTCAGCACTGGCGCTGCCGACCCGCTCCTCGGTGAAGACGAAAGAAGACACCCCGTGACCACTCCCGCACCGACGGACGACGTCGAACTGACGATCCTCATGCCCTGCCTCAACGAGGCCGAGACGCTCGAGGTGTGCATCCGCAAGGCGCAAGGCTTCCTCCAGCGCAGCGGCATCCGGGGAGAGGTGCTCATCTCCGACAACGGCAGCACCGACGGCTCCCAGGCGATCGCCGAGGGGCTCGGCGCGCGCGTCTCGCACGCCCCGCGTCGCGGCTACGGTGCCGCGCTCATCAACGGCATCGAGACCGCCCGCGGCCGGTTCGTCATCATGGCCGACGCCGACGACAGCTACGACTTCGAGAACCTCGAGCCCTTCGTCGAGCGCCTCCGCGCGGGCGCCGACCTCGTCATGGGCAACCGCTTCCGCGGCGGAATCGCACCGGGGGCCATGCCGCCGCTGCACAAGTACCTCGGCAACCCGGTGCTCTCGTTCATCGGAGAGCTGTTCTTCCGTCCCGGCATCCGGGATTTCCACTGCGGTCTGCGCGGTTTCAACCGCGCGCGCATCCGCGACCTCGACCTGCAGACCACCGGCATGGAGTTCGCCTCCGAGATGGTCGTGCGCGCCTCTCTCGCGCGCTACCGCATCGAAGAGGTGCCGACCACGCTCAAGAAGGACGGGCGCTCGCGCCCGCCGCACCTGCGCAGCTGGCACGACGGCTGGCGGCACCTCCGCTTCCTGCTGCTGTTCGCTCCGCGCTGGTTGTTCGTCTACCCCGGCCTCGTCGCGTTCTTCCTGGGGGCGATCGCGGTCGGTGTGCTCTCGTTCGGCGGGGTCGAGATCGCCGGGGTGGGCTTCGACGTCACCACGATGGTCTACGCGAGCGCGCTGTGCGTGATCGGGTTCCAATCCCTGCTGTTCTTCTGGCTCACCAAGCTCTACGCCACGCAGGAGGGCTTCCTTCCGACGAGCGAGCGATATCGACGGATCGTCGCCAAATGGTCGGCCGAGCGCGGTCTGCTCATCGGGCTCGCCCTCTTCGTCCTGGGCATCGTCATCGGCATCGTCCAGGTGACGCTGTGGGGCAGCCTCGACTTCGGGCAGCAGAACGCCGCTCAGGCGGTGCGCATCGCGGTTCCGAGCGCCCTCACGATCATCCTCGGCTTCCAGACGGTCATGATGAGCTTCTTCTCCGGCGTCCTCACCACCCCGCGACGCGAGCAGCGGCCCGAAGCCGTCATCGAGAACTGATGGTCGCGCGCCGCATCCTCGTCGACCTGCTGGGCTTCACCGGTTCGCGCGGCGGGACCGAGACCTACGTGCGGGAGCTCCTCCCGCGCCTGGAGGAGCGGTTGCCGCACGCCCGCTTCGCGGCCCTCACGGGGCGCGCGGGGCAGACGCGGGTCACGACCTTCTTCCCCGGCGCGGTCCAGATCGTGCCGTGGGTGGGCGCGGACCCGGCGACGTGGGCGCTCGGCGCCGTCGCCGCAACCGACGTCCTCGCCCGGCGGTACCGGGCGGACCTCGTGTGGGCACCCGCCAACTTCGGACCGGTCTTCCGCGGGGTCCGGCGTGTGGTCACGGTGCACGACGCGATCTACGACGAGGTACCCGGCGGGCTCGCCGAGCGCGCGCAGCGCAGCGTCACCTCCCTCCTTATGCGGCGGTCAGCGCGCACCGCCGATCACGTGCTCACGGTGTCGCACGCCGCCGCGGAGAGCATCCGCACCCATCTCGGCGTCGCCGCCGACCGCATCTCCGTGGTCCACAACGGCAGCGCCGAGCCGCGTCCGCAAGACGATCCGGCCGCAACCCTCGTTGCGCTCGGCCTCCCGCGGGGCCGACCGATCGCGCTGAGCGTCGGCAACCGGATGCCGCACAAGAACTTCCGCGGCCTGCTCGAGGCCGTGGCATCCCTTCCCGCCGCTCGACGGCCCGTGACGGTCATCGCCGGCAGCCGCCTGCCCGACCCCCTCTCCGTCGAGGTCGAGCGGCTCGGCCTGGAGCGCGACGTGGTGCTTCCCGGCTGGGTGAGCGACGCCCAGCTCGAGGCCCTGTTCCAGGTCGCCGACCTGTACGTCTGCCCCTCCCTCGTCGAGGGGTTCGGCCTCCCGGTCGTCGACGCGCTGCGGAGATCCGTCCCGGTCCTCGCCAACGACGTCCCCGTCCTTCGCGAGGTCGGCGGGGACGCCGCCCGTTACGCGGATGCCACGGATGCCGCCGCCTTCGGCGACGCGATCCGCGCCGCGCTCGCCGCCCCGCCGGACTCCGCGACCCGCGACGCCGCGCAGAAGTGGGCCTCGCGCTTCACCTGGGACGATGCGGCCGACGGCGTGGCGGAGGTCCTGGACCGTACGCTCGGGGAGCGTCGATGACGGACACGGCGGGACCGGCACCGCTGCGCGGACGCCTCCTGGGCTTCATGGTGGTCCCGGCCATCGCCGCGATCTCGCCTCTCCTGGTGCGATCGGTTACGGGTGGACGGCGGTGGGCCCCGCGCTCATCTCGATCGCGCCCGACGACGATCGGCGCGCGCGGCTGTACCGGGATTCGATCGTGGTGCGACTCCTGCTCGCCGTGATCGTGCTGCCCGTCCTCGCCGTCGTGTGCTGGTTCGTGGCCTCGCCCGGATCCGAGCTGCTGACGGTCCTGATGGGCGTCCAGGGCGCCCTCATCGCCCTGACCTTCACCTGGTATTGCGCGGGCGTCGGAGATCCCCGCACGATCATCGTCTACGACGCGGTCCCGCGCGTGGTGGCCACCGCCCTCGCCGCGGGGGCGATCCTGCTGACCGGCGTCGTCGAGCTGTACCCGGTCGCGGGCATCCTCGTGACCCTGGGAGGCACGACGCTCTTCAGTGCACGCCTGCTGCGTCGGCATCCCGGTCCCTGGCCCCCGGCGCGCGAGATCCCCGGGCTCTTGCGCGCGGGGCTCCCCGTCGCCGTCAACGACGCCGCTCTGAGCGCGTACTCCAGCGTCCCCGCTCCTCTCGTGAACGTGACGGCGCTCCCGTCCGCGGCAGCCGGCTACGCCTCGGCCGACAAGATGTTCAAGCTCGGCAGCGTGCTGCCCTTCACCCTCGCGAGCGCCTTCCAGAGCTGGGTGAGCGAGGGCGACACCCTCGACCGCCGCCGACGCCTGCGCGTCGCTCTGGCGACGCACGGTGCCTTCGGCGTCCTCGGCGCCCTCGTCCTCACCGCACTCGGGCCCTGGGTGAGCCTGGTCATGTTCGGGGAGTCGGCCGCGGCCGGTATCGATCTGGTGGCCGCGATGGGCCTCGTGTTCCTCTTCCTCTCGGTGCGCACCTCGATGACGCGTCACGTGCTGTTCCCCGCGGGCAAGGCCCGCCTGGTCATGCGCGCTACGCTCGTGGCGACGGCGATCGGCGTCCCCGCGATGGTGGCCATGGCCATCGTGATCGGCCCCCTCGGTGCGGCTCTCGGCTACGCCGTCACCGAGGGTCTGGCCACCCTCC
The DNA here is from genome assembly GCA_029239635.1 of Microbacterium sp. Lineage (GTDB taxonomy): Bacteria > Actinomycetota > Actinomycetes > Actinomycetales > Microbacteriaceae > Microbacterium. The sequence goes on from JARBUN010000014.1 coordinate 47,040, forward strand.
TGCTATGGCGGCCGTGCGCCGTCGCGATGCGCGACATCGCCTCCCCTCCGGCCCGAGAAGAACAGGACCGCACCGTATGACCTCCTCCCCCCGCGACTCGGCCTCGCGCCTCGGCGCCGTCGTGCTCACCTGGCGCGATCGCGTGCAGACCGTCGAGTGCGTGACAGGTCTTCTCGCGTCTCCCGCCGTCGGCCGCGTCGTGGTCGTCGACAACGAAGCCGATGGAACGATCCGGGATGCCTTCGCGCCCGACGAGCGGATCGAGTTCGTCGAGTTGACCGCCAACACCGGATTCGCGGTCGGGGTGAACGCGGGGATGAAGGTCCTCCTCGCCGACGACGACATCGATCTCCTCCTGATCATGAACAACGACGCGACCCTCCCCTCGAGCGACATCGAGCTCTTGCGTGCCGCCCTGGACGCTGACGCGTCGCTCGGCGTCGTGGGACCGCGCATCGTCACCCCCGACGGCCAGCGCTTCTCCGCCGGCGGGGTGGTCAATCGCCTGACGTGGGGCATCCGGCAGCCGCGACCGGCCGAGCAGCCCGACTTCCTGACCTGGGCCTGCGTCCTCGTGCGGCGCTCGACGCTCGAGACCGCGGGCCTGCTCGACGAGCGCTTCTTCATGTACTGGGAAGACGTGGAGTACGGATTCCGCCTCCGTGCCCGGGGGATCGGCTTCGCCGAGGTCGCGGATGCCGTCCTCACCCACGCGGTCTCCTCATCGCACGCGCGGGCCGGCTCGCGGATTCTCGCGTACTCCAGCCAGGCGTTCCGTCACTTCCTCGCCCTTCACGGCGGAGCGACGACCGCGACGGGTCTCGCCCGGCTCAGCGCCAAGGTCCTGCTCACCCTGGCCCGCGGAGACCGCCGCGGGGCGGCGTACGTGCGGGCCGGCTGGCGCCTCGGCTCCCCCGCTCCCGATCCGGCCTACCCGGCCGTGAACGCCCTGCCCTGATCCGAGAGGACGCCCCATGACCATCGGCTTCGTCGTGACGACGCTGGGACGGCTCGAGCCGCTCCGCGCCCTGCTGACATCTCTCGAGCACCAGCTCCAGGACGGCGACCATGTCGTTCTCGTCGCGCAGGGCGCCCAGGAGGACGTGGCGACCCTCGCCGCCGAGTTCTCGGCGCGCGGTGTGCCGGTCACCGCGACCACCTCGGCTCGGGGCGCCTCCCTGGGGCGCAACACGGGCGTCGCGGCCCTGCCCGCCGGGGACGCCGTCGTCACCTTCCCGAACGACAACACGACGTATCCCGCCGGCACCGTGGCCGCCTTGCACGCGGCCGTCGACGACCCCTCCTTCCTCGCGGGGGGCTTCACGTCGTGGGATGAGCGCGGCCCCAAGACGACGCTCCCCACCCCGGGGACACCGCTGGACAAGTACAACGTGTGGGCGGTGATCGAGATGGGCATCCTCATCCGCCGCTCGCTGTTCGACGCCGTCGGGGGGTTCGACCAGAACATGGGTCCGGGCTCGGCGTCGCCGTGGCAGGTGGCCGAGGGCACCGACCTGCTGCTCCGCGCGATGGCGCACGAGCCTCGTCTCCTCCACGAGTTCCGGTGGCTCCCTGCCGACGTCCACGTCGACGGCATCTCGACCGGCTTCGGACTCAGCACCGCCGAGCGTCGGCGCAAGCTCCGCGCGTACGGTCGGGGAACCGGGCGCGCGTTCGCCGTCCACGGGTACCCGCTCTGGTGGCGCCTCGCCTTCGCCGCCGCCGGGCTGCTGTACGGGGTGCGCAATCCGCGCCCGATCACGATCGGCGACGGGTGGCCGATGTTCCTCGGTCGCCTCGAGGGCACCATCGGGCGCACGTTCGGCCAGGCGCGCATGGTGTCCGCCACCCGCTGAGGGCCCGGGACCCCGCTGTTACGCTGAGGACGTGTCATCCAGAGTTCTCATCACCGGCGGTGCCGGCTTCATCGGGTCCCACCTCTCCGAGCGGCTGCTCGCCGAGGGCAACGAGGTCATCTGCGTCGACAACTTCTTCACGGGATCCCGCCGCAACGTCGAGCACCTGTTCGACAACCCGCGGTTCGAGCTCATGCGGCACGATGTCACCTTCCCCCTGTACGTGGAGGTCGACCAGATCTACAACCTCGCGTGCCCGGCCTCTCCGGTGCACTACCAGCACGACCCGGTGCAGACCACCAAGACCAGCGTCATGGGCGCGATCAACATGCTGGGTCTCGCCAAGCGCCTTCGGGTGCCGATCCTGCAAGCCTCCACCTCCGAGGTCTACGGCGACCCGGCGGTCCATCCGCAGACCGAGGACTACTGGGGCAACGTCAATCCGATCGGCACGCGCTCCTGCTATGACGAGGGCAAGCGCGCCGCCGAGACGCTCTTCTTCGACTACCGCCGCCAGCACGACCTGTCGATCAAGGTCATCCGCATCTTCAACACGTACGGCCCGCGGATGCACCCGAACGACGGACGCGTGGTCTCGAACTTCATCGTCCAGGCCCTGCGCGGCGAGCCCATCACCATCTACGGCGACGGCTCGCAGACGCGCTCCTTCTGCTTCGTCGACGATCTGGTCGACGGAATGGTGCGCCTGATGAACACCGGCCACGACGTGACCGGCCCGATCAACGTCGGCAACCCGGGCGAGTTCACCATGCTCGAGCTCGCGAACGCCGTACTCGAGATCACCGGAAGCGGCTCGACGATCGAGCACCGTCCCCTCCCCCAGGACGACCCCAAGCAGCGCCAGCCCCACATCGACCTCGCGCGTCGCGAGCTCGGCTGGGAGCCGACGATCGCCCTGCGCCCCGGCCTCGAGCGCACGATCGACTACTTCCGGTCGGTGCTGGCGGACTGACGGCGTCGGGGGCACCTCAGCCCCCTGGCAACACGGCCCGGGGACGCCCGCTCCTAAACTCGACACATGCTCTCCGCTCTCCGGTCGCGCGTGCGCGCTGCGCGCGACTCGTCCTTCCTGCGCCCCGTCGTCGCCCGCGTCGATCGCATCTGGTGGGCGCGGGTCATCCGGCGGGCGGACATCGTCGATCTGGACTACGTCCGTGCGCAGACGGGACGGAAGCTCTCCGAAGCCGCAGCGGTGCGTCGGTACGTGCGAGGCGGCTTCCGAGACGGGTTCCGACTCTCGCCCCTCTTCGTCGACAGCGCCGTCGGTGACCACCTGCCCGAGGCGTGGCGCGTCCCCGCCCTGTACGCCTACCTGGTCGCCGATCCGCGCGGGCTCCAGGTGAGCCCGCTGTGGGACGCGCAGGTCTACGGCGAAAGGCATCCCGACGCGTGGGACGCCCCCGGGGGCCCCGTGGGTCATGCCTGGCGACGGAGGGAGGAGCATTCGCTGCCCTACGGTCCCGCTGCGGAGCCTGCCGGTCCCGGCTGGGCCGAGCTCTCCCCCGTCATCGCACGCGCCGCGCACCGCGCCCGCGTCGGGGGCGAAGTGGCGGCGACTCCCGGCCGGATCCCCCTCGAACGCGAGCTCATCCTCGCTCTCGGGCCGGACGAGTGGGACGTCGACGAATCGCTCGCTGAAGCCGTGCTCTTCGCTGAGCACGAGGCACACGGGGTCGCGGTCGCCGTGCTCGACGACCGCGCCGAGGACTGGGTCCTCGCCTCCCTCATGGCCGCGTCGAACCCCCGTGTGCGCGTCAGCCGTCGTCGCCACGACGACCCCGCCCGCGCTCTCAGCGAGCTCGTCTCGGGGTCCACGGCCGAGGTGGTGGTCCTGCGCGGCCCCAATGAGACGCTGACGGCCATCGATGCCGGCGCCCTGGCGGACCGGGTCGAGGCCGAGCCGATCGGCACCGCCGTGGCCCCGGTGTGGCGCGACGGTGACGGCACGATCGCCGCCCTCGGCGCGGGCGCGGCGGGACGCCTGCTCGCCGGCCATCCCCTCGAAGACATCGCCGCACTCGGCACCGACCGCCTGCTCGAGGTTCCCGCACTCGCGGGGCTCACCGTCGCCGTGCGCCGTGCCGACATCACGTCCGACCTCGAGGGAGCCGACGCCGCGAGTCGCCTCGGCGACCGCGCACTCATCGCCCTCGACCTCGAGACGCGCACCCGCTCCACCGCCCCGCGCGCCGACCTCGACGGCATCCGTTCCGCGGTGTCGGATCGCCATTCCCCCGGCACCGATGACGTGCTGCGCCGCGCCGGGTGGGAGCCCGTGGACGAGGGGCCGTGGCCACGCATCCGACGCCCGCGGCGCACCGTTGTGCGGGAGGACGGCACCGAGGTCCCCGTCCTGCGATGGGCCCTGCGCACCGCCACGCCCGTGGGACCGCGCGCCGAGGGCTGGGGCGATACGCACTTCGCCCGCGCCCTGGCGGCGGCTCTGCGTCGCCAGGGACAAGAGGTCGTCATCGACTCGTACGCCGCGCGCACCCGCCCCACGCGCCACCTGGACGACGTCACGGTCGCTCTGCGCGGACCCGAGCCGCTCGAGGCCTCCCCCTTCGGCGTTTCCCTCCTGTGGGTCATCAGCCACCCCGACGAGATCACGCGCGCGGATGTCGCGGGTTTCGACCGCGTCTTCGCCGCCTCCGCTCCTTGGGCCCGCGCGGCCGGGACGGAGCTCGGCGTCGACATCACCCCGCTGCTGCAGTGCACCGACGCCACGCGCTTCCGTCCCGTCGGTCGGGAGCGCGGCGACGATATCCTGTTCGTCGGTACGGCGCGCGGCATCCTGCGCCCCTCCGTGGTCGAGCCCATCCGCGCCGGCATCCCCGTCACCGTCATCGGGCCCGATTGGCGCGGCTGGATCCCCGCCTCCCGCATCCGGGCGACGGGCGTGTCCAACGACGAGCTCCCCGCCCTCTACGAGAGCGCCGGCGTCGTGCTGAACGACCACTGGCCCGCGATGCAGAGGCACGGCTTCATCGGCAACCGCCTGTTCGACGTGGTCGCCGCGGGCGGACGCGCGATCAGCGACCGGGTGGAGGGAATCGACGCCGTGTTCGGCGGGGCCGTGGCGACCTACGACACGGTCCCCGAGCTCATCGAGATGCTGTCCGGAGATCGGGATGCCGTGTTCCCCGACGCCGCGACCCTGACGGCGGTGTCCGAGCGCATCCGCGCCGAGCACTCGTTCGACGCCCGCGCACGGACCCTGCTGGATGCCGCGCTCCGCGCGGTGCCGACACGGTCACTCGGCGTCTCGGACAGCGCAGCGCGGCTGGCAGAATAGAATCCATGCCTTCGGAGTCCCCCTCGCCGCGCGGGTGGGGACTCACCCGCCTCTGGTCGTCGAGCCTCGTGCGCTACCTCGTGGTGGGCGGCCTCGCGTTCGCCTTCGACTTCGGTCTGCTGTGGCTCCTCCACGACGTCGCCGGGGTCCCGCTCGCCATCGCGACGCCGACAGCGTTCCTCGCGAGTTTCGTCGTGACCTACACACTCCAACGGCTCCTGACCTTCCGGGCTTCGGATGCCGTGGCCCCGAGCGTCGTGCGCTATGCGCTGCTTGTCGCGGCGAACACGCTCCTCACCACGGGCATCGTGGCGCTGGCCGACGCCGTCGGCTGGTCGTGGGTCGTGGGCAAGGTCCTCGCAGTCACGGTGACGACCGTCGGCAATTACTTCGCGTACCGTTACTGGGTCTTCGCCCGCCCGAAAGGTTCTCACTCGCATGTATAAAGGCGCCACCATCGCCGCGGTCGTTCCCGCGTACAAAGAGGAGAAGATGATCGCCCGGGTCATCGAGACGATGCCCGACTTCGTCGATCACATCGTCATCGTCGACGACTGCAGTCCCGACGACACCAGCGGAGCCGTCACGCGGGTGGGTGACCCCCGCGTGGCCCTCATCCGGCACGAGGTGAATCAGGGCGTCGGTGGTGCCATCATCACCGGTCACCGTGCCGCGCTCGACCTGGGCAGTGATGTGAACGTGATCATGGCCGGCGATGCGCAGATGGACCCTGACTATCTGCCGGCGCTGCTCGACCGGGTCGTCGAAGACGGGTACGGGTTCGCGAAGGCGAATCGCTTCTACTCCCCCGAATCCTTCACCGGCATGCCCGGCTACCGTGTCTTCGGCAACATCGCCCTGTCGTTCATCACCAAGCTGTCGTCGGGCTACTGGAACCTGTTCGACCCGCAGAACGGCTACACCGCGATCCGCAGTGAGGCGCTCCGCCGCGTGCCGCTGGATCGTGTCGCGAAGCGCTACAGCTTCGAGAACGACCTCCTGATCCACCTCAACATCCTGCAGGTGTCGGCCGTCGACGTCCCGATCCCCGCCGTCTACGGCGACGAGGTGTCGAGCATTCGCTTGAGCAAGGTGGTCCCCGAGCTCGTGCACCGCCTGACCGTCGGCTTCTGGCACCGGATCTGGTACCGCTACGTGCTGTGGTCCTTCTCCCCCATCGCGCTGCTGCTCTTCCTGGGCCTGCTGTTCCTCGGTTTCGGCGCGATCGTGACGATCTGGCTGTTCTTCCAGATCCTCGGCTCGGCCATCGCGACCGCGGCGACCGTGATGCTCGCGGCTCTCCCGCTGATGTTGGGAACGCAGCTGCTGATCAGCGCGCTGCAATTGGACATCCAGGCCACACCGTCGACACCGGAGCACACCCCGTTCACGGCCCGGTGAGAGCCCGAAGCGAAAGCGCCCGCCCCCGAGGGGGCGGGCGCTTTCGCGTGTGCTCTCCAGTCGTCAGACCGCGGCTCGCTGGCCCATCCGGATCAGTCGCCCGTCGTCGGAGGCCGACTCCAACGACGCCTCGACCACGCTCAGCACGTGCACGGCCTCGCGCATCGTGGACAGCAGGGTGGGGCGACCGTTCACGGCGTCACGGAACGCCTCGAGCTCCGAGCGCAGGGGCTCGCGCTTCGGGAACGCGAACCGCGTCACGTCGCCCTCGGACACTCCCCGGAAGGTCGAGACGGACTCCCACTCCAGGGCCGCCGTGCCGTTGCGGTGCAGTGTGAGGTCGGCCGTGGCCGTGTCGGCGATGAAGGTTCCCCGCTCTCCCGTCACGACCGTGACGCGCTCCTTCATGGGGCTCAGCCAGTTGATCAGGTGGTTCACCACGGCGCCGTCCTGCAGGCGCCCAGAGATGGCGATCATGTCCTCGAACGACCGCCCGCTCTGGAACGCCGTCTGGGCCGAGACAGCGGCGTAGGACGACTGGGCGACCCATGCGGTCAGGTCGATGTCGTGGGTGGCGAGGTCTTTGGCCACACCCACATCGCCGATGCGCGCCGGGAACGTGCTCTGACGACGGGTGGCGATCTGGTAGACGTCGCCGATCTCCCCCTCCGCCAGGCGTGCCCGCAGCTGCTGCAGCGCGGGATTGAAGCGCTCGACGTGACCGACCGTGCCCACGAGACCGCGTGCGTCGAACAGGTCGGCGAGGATGCGACCCTCTTCCGAGCTGTCGGCGATCGGCTTCTCGACCATCACGTGCACGCCGGCCTCGGCCAGCGTCGTGGCCGCCGCCGCGTGGAAACGAGTGGGGACGGCGACGACGGCGATGTCGAGACCCACGGATGCCAGTGCCTCGACGTCCGGGAGAACGGGAAGACCCGCTGCGACCCCGTGCACATCGCCGGCAGGATCGGCGACGGCGACGAGGTCGATCCCGTCGATCTCACGGAGGAGACGCGCGTGGTGGCGTCCCATCATTCCCAGGCCCAGCAGGCCGGCGCGCAGCGCCGCGGTCATGCGCCCGCTCCCGCCACCGCAGCGACAGCCGTCACGATGCGCTCGAGGTCGCCGTCGCTCAGCGAGGGGTGCACGGGGAGCGAGACCACCTGCTGCGCGGCGCGCTCGGTCTCCGGCAGATCGAGACCGGGGGCGAACGACGCCAGCGAGGGGAGCCGGTGATTGGGGATCGGATAGTAGACGCCGCTGCCCACATGGTGCTCCTCGCGGAGGGCCGTGACGAAGCCGTCGCGGTCGTCCGGGACGCGCACCGTGTACTGGTGGTAGACGTGGTGGACCCCCGCGGCGACGGCGGGGATCTGCACGCCCGTCAGGTGCGCGTCGAGGAACGCGGCGTTGTCGCGCCGCCTCTGCGTCCACGCGTCGACCTTCGTCAGCTGGACACGACCGATCGCCGCGTGCAGGTCGGTCATGCGCGCGTTGAACCCGACGACCTCGTTCTCGTACTGCCGCTCCATGCCCTGGTTGCGCAGGAGGCGCAGCATCCGGGCGACGTCGGATCCGCCGGCGGTGACCATACCGCCCTCGCCGCTCGTCATGTTCTTCGTCGGGTAGAGCGAGAACATCGCGAACGAGCCGAACGTTCCCACCGGCCGGTCGTTCAGCCGCGCGCCGTGCGCCTGCGCGGCGTCCTCGAACAGCATCAGGCCGTGCCGTTCGGCGAGAGCCGTGAGGCCGACCATGTCGGCCGGGTGCCCGTAGAGGTGGACAGGCATGATCGCGCGCGTGCGCGGGGTGATCGAGGCCTCGACACTCGCGACGTCGAGGGTGAAGCTCACGGGGTCGATGTCGGCGAACACGGGGGTCGCGCCGGTGAGGGCGACGGAGTTCCCGGTCGCGGCGAACGTGAACGACGGCACGATGACCTCGTCCCCGGGGCCGATGCCGCACGCCAGCAGACCGAGGTGGAGACCCGACGTACCCGAGTTGACCGCGACCGTCTCGCGTCCCTCGACGAAGTGCCCGGCGAACTCGCGCTCGAACGCCACGACCTCGGGACCCTGGGCGATCATGCCGCTGCGCAGCACGCGGTCGACGGCGGCACGCTCGTCCTCGCCGATGAGGGGCTTGGCGGCGGGAATGAGATCAGGCATGGGTTTGCTCCTTGAGAACACCATCGGTTTCGATGAAACGCGCGCGTGTCCGAGGACAGACCCAGACCTCACCCTGCTTCTCGAGAGGGACGCCGGCGGGCCCGACCCACCCGATACGGCGAGCGGGGACTCCGGCGACGAGCGCGAAGTCGGGGACATCCTTCGTCACGACGGCACCGGCGGCGACCGTCGCCCAGCGTCCGACGACCACGGGTGCGACGCACGTCGCACGCGCACCGATCGACGCACCCTCGCGCACGGTCACTCCCACCGGGGTCCAGTCGGCCGCCGACTTGGGGCTGCCGTCGGGATTGATCGCCCGCGGATACGTGTCGTTCGTGAACACCACCGCCGGCCCTACGAAGACGCCTCGCTCCAAGCGCGCCGGTTCGTAGACGAGAGCGTAGTTCTGGATCTTGCTTCCGTCGCCCACCACGACACCCGGGCCGACGTAGACGCCCCGACCGATCACGCAGTTCTCACCGATCGCCGCTCCTTCTCGGATCTGTGCAAGGTGCCAGACCGACGAGCCGGTCCCGATGGAGGCCCCCGTCACATCGGCGGAGGGGTCGATTCGAGGGGGCGCTTTCGCGAGAGAAGGAGGAGTGGCGGAGTGGTGCACGGCGGACCAGCTTATCGGGGTGGGACGAGAGCTCCCGGAGAAATCACCCGGAGCAGGCAGGGATTCAGGATCGAGTCACGCCGGCGAACGAGACGCTGGCGGCCACGGTCCCCACGGTCACGTCTTCGCGCGTCTGAACGGTGAAGAGTGCCCCCTGGGCGAGGCCGTGGCTGCTCGGCTCGCTGACTCCGGCGGCATTCGCGTTCACGTAATACTGCCCCGCGCCGAGGTTGACCTCGGCGATCCGCAGGTCGATTGACACCGGTCCCGTGATCGGGTCGAGACGATGCTCGAGCATCTCCGTGTTGGATGCCAGCACCATGTGCCCGAGAGGCGTGTCGATGCTGAAGCCGAGCTCCCACCGTTCGATCGGCTTCATCGAGTCGACGTGCACGCGGATCGTGAGCGGGTCGCCCTCCTGCACGGTCTTGGTGCGGGTGCCGTCGTCGGCGAGGAGTTCGACCCGCTTGACCTGGATGGGATGTACGGTCTGCTCGGGCGGAGCCTCACCGACGCGACGTCCCTCGAGCACGTCCCGCAGCGCGCCGATCGCCTCACGGGTCTCGCCGTCGAAGACCACCGCGCCGTCCTTGAGCACGATGCCTCTGTCACACAGCTCGGCCACCTGCTGGGCCGAGTGGGTCACGAGGATGATCGTGCGCCCCTGCTCCCGGAACTCGTTGATACGGTCCATGCACTTGCGCTGGAACGTCTCGTCGCCGACCGCGAGCACCTCGTCGACGAGGAGGATGTCGGGGTCGGTGTGGATCGCGACCGAGAACGCGAGGCGCACGTACATCCCGGAGGAGTAGAACTTCACCGCGGTGTCGATGAAGTCGCCGATGCCGCTGAACTCGACGATGTTGTCGAACTCGCGATCGATCTCCTCGCGGGTCATGCCGAGGATCGAGGCATTCAGGTAGACGTTCTCCCGACCGCTCAGGTCGGGATGGAAGCCCGCGCCGAGCTCGAGGAGAGCGGCCATCCGACCGCGCGTCTCGATGTACCCGTCCGACGGCGAGAGGATCCCACCGATCAGCTTGAGCAGCGTGCTCTTGCCGGATCCGTTGGCTCCGAGAAGTCCGACGGTGGTTCCGGCCTGGATGGTGAGGGAGACGTCGTCGACCGCGACGAAGTCCCGACGGTAGGACTTCCCCAGGCGCCCGAGGTGGACCACGCGGTCTTTCAGACTGTTGTCCTTCCGCACGCGGAAGTGCTTCGAGACCGAGGTCAGGCGCACGATGTCCGGCGCGACGGTTGCGGTGTCCGACATCACAGCTCCTGAGCGAAGTTGCCCTGCATCCGGGTGAACACCCGGTGCGAGATCACGAGCAGAACCAGACCGACCACGCCAGCGATCAGCATCCGCAGCCCCAGCTGGGCGGGATAGTCCTCGAGCGTCCCCGCCCCCCAGAAGGCGCGGTGGAATCCGAGGACGGCGATGGTCAGCGGGTTCGAGGCGTAGACGTCGAGGACCCATTCCGGCAGCTGGAACCGGACGATGACGTCCTGCACCATGCGCCAGGAGTAGACGATGGGCGATCCCCACATCGCGAGCATCAGCACGACCTCGGTGAGGTACTGGATGTCGCGGAGGTAGACGTTCAACGCCGAGAGGAGCAGCCCGATGGCGAGTCCGTAAATGGTGATCAGGATGACCGACGGGAAGAACCAGAGCATTTCCGCCGGCTCGGGCAGGGCGCGGAACAGCAGAGCCGCGACCACCAGGACACCGAGCTGGACGAGGAACATGAATGCCGCGCCGCCGATGCTCGCGAGGGGGAAGATCTCCCGAGGCAGATAGATCTTCTTGACCAATCCGCCGTTCTGCAGGATCGACCCCGTCGCGCCGAACACCATGTCATTGAAGAACACGTAGAGAGTCAGCCCGGAGAAGAGATAGACCGCGAAGTTGTCGATGCCCTCGGCCGCGCGCAGGAATTGCCCCAGCACGATGAAATACATCAAGAACTGGATGAGCGGACGGATCACGGTCCACAAGAATCCGAGGAAGCTGTCCCGATAGCGCGCCTGCAGGTCGCGGCGCACGAGGAGGTTCAAGAGGTCGCGGCGCTTGAGGATCTCGCCGACCTTGCCGAGCCGTCCGGTGGTTCGGCGACCCTTCGCATCGACGACCGCATACGGCGCTTCGGAGATCCGCGCGAATCGCGCCACGCTCTCCTGGCTCATCGCTGCCATTCTCGCTGTCCCGTCATGAGTTCTTTCGTCGTTTCTTCAGCCCGCGCACGGCCCGGTCGATCCACCGGCCCGGGCTCTTCGTGGGGTCCATCACCCGCCTCATCCGATGCACGGCGCCCATGTGGTTCAGGCGCATGTACATCCTGAGGAAATCTTTCCCAGAGCCGGTGCCCACGAATCCGAGCGCCCGAAGACGGTCGATCTTCTCGAAGGCGTATCCCGGGGTCGTTCCGGCCATTTCATCGAGCTTGTAATCGAGCGCCGTGTGACTGACCGCCGCATAATCGGGTGCGACGATCGTCCGGCTGTGGTAGCCCGATTCGCCTGCCGCGTACGACGGCATGCGTTCCAGGATATGCGCCAGCCCCCCGTCCTGGTATGCCTCCACGCCGCCGAAGTCGGAGTATTCCCAGGGATGCTCGACAAGGAGACGAAGGGCTTCGGGCCGGGCGAAGAACATCGAACCGTAGGGTGCCAACGGCGACACGTCGTCGAGGGGCACCCGAATGCCCAGCTTCTCCGCCAGCCGTTCGAAACCCGGCTTGTTCGACCACCAGGCACGACCCAGGGTGGGGTAGCCGATGTGGATCATCGGCGGGAACGCGAGTCCCAGCCCGGGTTCGCGCTGGAAAAGAGCAAGCACGCGCGAGGTGTGGTCCTCGTCGTGCAGGAGGTTGAAGAACTGCTGCTCTCGGAAGTGCGTTCCGACGTTGTGGCCGTCCTGGGGTGTCTTCTTGCTGTGGAGTTTGACCACGAGGTCGTAGTCACCCGACAGGAGGACATCGCGGCATCCGACGAGGAAGGCGCTCTGATCGCGGCCGTCGTTCGACGCGACGACGCGCACGTCCACCGCCCCCCGCTTTTCCGGGAGGGCGGCCAGGCGCGACTCGATCCGCCGCGCACGCTCTGCGTCGGGGGTCGTGACGACGAGGTCGTACGGGCCGGGCAGGGTGTCGGCCCGCTCGATCATCTCCTCCGTCATCTCGTCGTAGAAGATGTGCGCGATGACAACCACGCGCAGCGGCGCGGCGGCATCGTATGGCGCATGGTCGGGCCCGATGACGTCCATGAGTCCGGCGTCGGCGTTCAGCACCTTCGGCGCGACGTTGCGAGCGAGATTCGACAGGGCAATCTCGACGGGGTACCCGCCCTCGGCCGCCGCGTCCAGCGCCCACTTGCCGATCACCGCGTGACGGTCGAGGAACGGCGGCCAGTGGAAGAAAGGACGACGCTTGACGATCGGGCACCCGTCCTCGATGAGAGCGCGGGGGGCGAACAGCGAGGCGTTCACCACCCCGTAGTCGTCGGAGGCAAAGGCCGCCTCCCCCGAGAACCCGCTGTCGGTGAAGGTGTCGCGGAAGACGAGTTCGTGCTGCACCACGGCGTCGATGTAGGTGGAGATGTCCGGCAGCTCCGCCCAGTAGCGCCGCCACCGCTCGGTCTGGAACATCTCGCGGCGCACGGCAAGCCAGAACGACTGGAAGTGGTACGGCAGGGTCCCCGAGCCGGTGATGGGGTTGTGGTCCTCGGCCGCGTGATCGGTCATCGCCCAGAAATGCACCGGGCGGGCGTCCATCCGGGCGAAGAGAGGGCCGAAGGGTCGCACGGGACCGAACCACGTGTCGTTGGTCAGCACGATTTCGTCGAACTCCGCGATCCGCTCGCCGAGACGGTTCAGGGCGTCGCGCTGCGCACCGATGTCGAAGCCGGAGTTGTCGCGCTCGATGATCTCGTCGACGGCATCGACCAGGCGCGTCCGCCCGCTGTCGGAGAGTTCCCCGTTGACCACGGCGACGAGGCGATCGGCGTGCGCGCGGAGCGCCGCCAAGGCATACAGGACGTAGTCCTCGACCTCTCCGCGGCGGTCGTAGATCGTGTACACGATCAGTCGACGACCGGCATCCGGGAAGGGAAGGGCCGGCGCGATCTCGGTTCCGCTCACCGGCGGACTCCCTTCACCAGAGCGCGACCGGCAGCGGCACCCGCGCGGACCCGGCGCAGCACCGCGCGCGCGCCCTGCCCGAGAGGGTGCATCACGGGGTCGAGTCGCTGAACGACCTTGTTGTGGTTGGTCTTCATGTACATGCGGAAGAAGGCCACCGCGCCCGCGGTGCCCATCCAGCCCGCCCGGTGCAGGAACTGGATCTGCTCGATGGGATACCCCGGCAGGTTCACCGCGAGCTGGTCGATCTTGTACTCGATCGCGAGGTGGGTGAGACTCGCGTGCTCGGCGTCCAGGACCGTCCGCACATGCAGACCCTGCTCCCCCACCGCCACGGAGACGAGGCGTTCGAGAAGCCGCTGCAGATCGGGCACCAGTTCGCGCGATCGATCACGGAAGTCGTCGTAAGTCCACTTCGCCAACAGGTACGACCGTAGTCCTGCGGGCCGTCCGACCCACATGCCACCCAGCGGGGACAGGGGGGTGATCCCGTCGAGCGGAACCCGGATGCCGAGATCGTCGGCCACTTCTTGGCCCATCCCCCGATACCACGACCAGCCCTCGCCGGTCGTGGCGTAACCGGTCTCGATGACCGGGGGGAAGACAGCGCCGAGCCCCGGCTCGCGGACGAACAGAGCGAGGAGGTTGGCGATGTAGGACGGGCTCCCCACCAGGTTGTCGCGCATGTACCGGCGGAAGTACTCCGACACGGTGCGTCCCCGACGGGTGGGGAGGCGGTCGTGGAGCTTGACGAAGACGTCGTAACGGTCGCTCAGCAGTTCGGCCCGGCATCCGATCAGGAAGGCACTCATGTCGCGGCCGTTCGCCGACGGGACGACACGGACCTCGGCGGTGGAGACGTTCTGACCGTGAGCCGACAGGAGCTCGTCGAGGGCGGGGGCGAGCCCCGCGTCCGACGTGGTGACGATCACGTCGACCGGTGCCGGGAACCACGTCAGCCGCTCGACGAGCGGGGTGACCGACGCGATCCCCGTCGCGTGGATCACCACGAGCACGCGCAGACCGGACGGGTCTTCGGATGCCTTCACCACCGTGCGGGGAAGGATGTCGAGCAACGCCAGGTTGGTGTTGATCACCTTCGGCGGCACCGTCCGCGCCAGGTTCTCGAGGATCAGCGCCGTCGGGTACCCGCTGGCCGCGACCTTGTCGAGGACCGCGCGACCGATCACCGCGTGTCGGTCGAGGAACGGCGGCCAGTGGAAGAACGGACGACGCTTGACCAGCGGGCACCCGTCGTCGATGAGGAGTGTGGGGTTGAACAACGCCGGGTGGTCGGTCGGATAGTCGTCGGAGGCGAAGGCGACCGCCGAGGTGAACCCCGCCTCGGTGAAGGTCTCGGTGAAGATGGTCTCGTGCTTGAGTACCGCGTCGAAGTACGACGGCATCTCGGGGAGCTCCCGCCAGTAACGCTCCCAGCGCTCCGACGTGAACATGCGCCGACGGACGGCGATCCAGAACGACTGGAGATGGTACGGCAGCACGCCGTCGCCGGTGAAGGGGTTCGGCTCCTCGCGCGCGTGGTCGGTCATCCCCCAGAAGTCGGCGTCGAGGGCGTCCATGCGGTCGAAGACCGGCCCGTACGGGCGCACCGGTCCGAACCACGTGTCGTTCGTGAGCACGATCTCGTCGAAGTCCGCCAGCCGCGACCCCAGGTGGTCGAGCGCGTCCTTGTGCGCCCAGATGTCGAAGCCGACGTTCTTGCGCAGCAGGATCTCGTCGGTCACCGGCTCAAGGCGTCGCCTCGCGCCGTCCGAGAGAGTGCCGTTGATCACCGCGAGGATGTGGGTGGCGCGATCGCGCATTCCTTCGAGGGCGTGGACCACGTAGTCGTCGACACCACCACGCCGGTCGTACACGACGTAGACGACGAGTCGTCGCCCATCGGGGGGGAAAACCAACGCATGCTCCACTTCAGCCCCCTCGATTCATCCCGCGGTTCTCTCGGATGCGGCAGGGGCCTTGACCGCACGCAGACCAACGGCGAGCTTAGAGGGGGCCGTCGACGCTTCCCTGTGCAAGGGCCTTGAGCAGGTACTGGCCGTACCCGCTCTTGACGAGCGGCTCCGCGCGTTCACGCAGTTCTTCGTCGCTGAGGAAGCCCATGCGCCAGGCGACCTCTTCGGGACAACCGATGGACAGCCCCTGACGCTTCTCGACCGTGCGGATGAACTCGGTGGCCTCGCTGAGCGAATCGAACGTGCCGGTGTCGAGCCAGGCGGTACCGCGCGGGAGAAGCTCGACGCGCAATCGCCCCTGCTCCAGATAGGTGCGGTTCACGTCGGTGATCTCGAGTTCCCCCCGGGGCGACGGCTGCAGGTTGCGGGCGATCTCGATGACGTCGTTGTCGTAGAAGTAGAGCCCGGGCACGGCGTAGTCGCTCTTGGGGACGGTGGGCTTCTCTTCCAACGACACCACGCGCCCCTCGCCGTCGAACTCCACGACGCCGTAGGCGGTCGGATCTGCGACGCGGTATCCGAAGACCACCCCGCCGTCGAGCTCGGTGTACTGGCGCAGACGCGTTCCCATGCCCTGCCCGTAGAAGATGTTGTCGCCCAGGACGAGAGCGACCGCCTCGGAGCCGATGTGCTCCTCGCCGAGGAGGAAGGCCTGCGCGAGGCCGTCGGGCGAGGGCTGCACCCGGTAGGTGAGCGAGATGCCGAAGCGCGAGCCGTCGCCGAGCAGGCGCTGGAACTGCTCGGAATCCTGGGGGGTCGTGATGATGAGGATGTCCCGGATGCCGGCGAGGATCAGCGTCGACAACGGGTAGTAGATCATCGGCTTGTCGTACACCGGTACGAGTTGTTTGGAGATGCCCAACGTGATGGGGTGCAGTCGTGAGCCCGTGCCGCCCGCCAGAATGATTCCGCGCATGCGACAAGTTTCCCTCATCCGTCAGCGCGCGCCAATCCGGGTCCCGACGGCGTGACGGGCGCGCCGGTAACCTTGAGGTCATGAGTCGTCTTCTTGTGACCGGTGGCGCAGGCTTCATCGGGTCGAACTTCGTGCACCATGTCATTGCTCACACCGACCACACGGTGAC
Organism: Microbacterium sp.; assembly: GCA_029239635.1. GTDB lineage: Bacteria > Actinomycetota > Actinomycetes > Actinomycetales > Microbacteriaceae > Microbacterium. Next base: position 63,605 of record JARBUN010000014.1, read on the forward strand.
GGTGCTCGACAAGCTCACCTACGCCGGCAACCGCGCGTCGCTGGCAGGCCTTCCCGAGGACCGTGTGCGGCTCGTCGTCGGCGACATCGCGGATCCCGCGGTCGTCGATCCTCTCGTCGCCGAGGCCGACGCCATGGTGCATTACGCCGCGGAGTCGCACAATGACAACTCCCTGCACGACCCGCGGCCGTTCCTGGACACCAACATCATCGGAACGTACACGCTGCTGGAAGCAGCTCGCCGCCACGATGTGCGCTTCCACCACATCTCCACCGACGAGGTGTACGGCGACCTCGAGCTCGACGACCCGGCTCGCTTCACCGAGTCGACGCCCTACAACCCATCGTCGCCGTACTCATCGACGAAGGCCGGATCCGACCTTCTGGTGCGGGCGTGGGTGCGCTCGTTCGGCGTGCGCGCCACCATAAGCAACTGCTCTAACAACTATGGTCCCTACCAGCACGTCGAGAAGTTCATCCCCCGGCAGATCACCAATGTCATCCGTGGAATTCGCCCGAAGCTCTACGGCACGGGCGAGAACGTGCGCGACTGGATCCACGCTGACGACCACTCCTCCGCGGTCCTGACGATCCTCGACAAGGGCGAGATCGGCGAGACCTATCTCATCGGTGCCGACGGCGAGAAGGACAACAAGAGCGTGGTCGAACTGATCCTGCGGATCGCCGGTCTGCCGACCGACGCGTACGACCTCGTGACCGATCGCCCCGGACACGACCTGCGCTATGCCATCGACTCGACCAAGCTGCGGACCGAACTCGGGTGGGCGCCCACCTACGGTGACTTCGAATCCGGACTGGCGGCCACCATCCAGTGGTACCGCGACAACGAGGCCTGGTGGGCACCGTCGAAGGACGGCGTCGAGGCGTTTTACGCCGGCAAGGGACAGTGACCGCTGTGTCGATCGAGTTCGGCAAGGCGCTGTCGGTGCGCGAGACCCCCATCCCGGGGCTCATCGTGTTGGATCTCCCCGTTCACGGAGACGCGCGCGGATGGTTCAAAGAGAACTGGCAGCGCGAGAAGATGACCGCCGCCGGTGTCGATCTGCCCGACTTCGCTCCGGTGCAGAACAACATCTCGTTCAACGACGCCGTGGGCACGACCCGTGGCATCCACGCCGAACCCTGGGACAAGTACGTGTCGGTCGCGACCGGCCGGATCTTCGGCGCATGGGTCGATCTGCGCGAAGGCGAGTCCTTCGGTGCGGTCTTCACGACGGAGCTCGACCCGTCGACGGCGATCTTCGTCCCACGAGGAGTGGGCAACTCGTACCAAACGCTCGAGCCCGACACCGCGTACACGTACCTCGTGAACGATCACTGGTCGCCCGACGCGACCTACACGTTCCTGAACCTGGCCGACGAGACCGCCGCGATCGACTGGCCGATTCCACTCGACGAGGTGGAGATCAGCGCGAAGGACAAGAACCACCCGCGTCTCGCCGACGTCGTGCCCATGCCGCCGAAGAAGATCCTCGTGACGGGGGCCAACGGCCAGCTCGGTCGGGCTCTGCGCGAGGAGTTCGGCGACCACCCGTGGATCGAGTACGCCACGCGCACCGACCTCGACCTGACCTCTCCGGATCTGGAGACCGCGCGCCGCTGGCGCGATTACGGGACGATCGTTAATGCCGCCGCCTACACCAAGGTCGATGTCGCCGAGACGCCCGAGGGCCGCACCGAGGCGTGGGCGGCGAACGTCACCGCCGTGGCCGCGTTGGCCCGTATCGCGACGGCCAACGGGATCACCCTCGTGCATGTGTCGAGCGACTACGTCTTCGACGGAACGAAGGAAGACGCGTACTCGACGACCGAACCGGTGTCGCCGGTGGGGGTCTACGGACAGACGAAGGCCGCCGGCGATGCGATCGTCTCCGCGATGCCGCGGCACTACATCCTGCGGACGAGCTGGGTCATCGGCGAAGGCAACAACTTCGTGCGCACGATGGCGTCGCTCGCCGAGCGCGGTGTCGATCCGCGCGTCGTGAACGACCAGCGAGGGCGGCTGACCTTCACGTCCGACCTCGCCGCCACGGTGCGCGCGCTGCTCGAGAATCCGGCTCCGTTCGGCGTCTACAACGTGACCGGATCCGGAGACCCCGTGACCTGGTACGACATCGCGCGTGACGTCTTCGAATTGACCGGCCACGACCCTTCTCGCGTCACGGGAGTCAGCACCGCGGAGTACTTCGCCGCGGCGACGGCGCCGGTCGCCCCCCGGCCGCACAACAGCGTGCTCGAGCTGGCCGACGACGGGCTCGTCGTCACCGCTCCGGCGCGCGAGAGCCTGCGCTCCTACCTGTCGGTGTGACGGCGTTCGTGCGGGGGCGGCGTCCCGCCCCCGCACGAATCACTTCGCGACCTCGTAGATGTGCATCGTCGTCGGGCCCTCCTGGATCGTGTCCGACAGCGTGACGCAGGTCGAGTCGATCGGGGCCTCACTGAGCACCCAGGTGACGTGCTCCCGCGCGAAGGGCGCGCACGCGTCGAAGGTCATCTGCACCTGGTCGGGATAGGGATTGCGCGGTGAGGGGTCGCCCGCGCCCAGCACCCACGACACCATTCCCAGACGGTTCCAGCGCTCTTCGGCGGCGCCTGACGGGTCGATCTCCGACCACATCTCGTTGGATGGGGCGCCCTGGAAGCCGTTCAACGCCGTGACGCCGGACTCGACGAGCATCATGGTGGGGAGTTGGCTCGAGGTGATGCCGACCCACGTGCCGGGTTCTTGTTCGTCGCGCTGCTGGATCGCCCGCACCGTCGCCGTGTCGCGCAGATCGAGCACACCGCGGTAGAGCGGGTTGACGCCCAGCCCGGCGAGGATGGACACCACCAGCAGAGCGATGGCGCCGGTGGTCATCCCTCCGCGGGCGATGGCGACGACGGATGCCACGAGCAGCAGCGCCGAGATGACGCCGACGACGACGGCGGATGGCGAGATCCCGTCGAAGTGGGCCTCCAGCCCGGTCGCGCGGTGGATGCGCCACAGCACGACCCCCATCGATGCCAGCGTGACGGCGGCAGCAGCGCCGGCGACCCACCACGGCGGCCGCCCGCCCCGGCGCGCGCGCCGTTCGTCGATCTCGCGACCGATGACGAGGACGAGGACGAAGCTGAGCACACCGAAACCGATACGTATGCGTGGCGAGGTCGTGCGATCGAGCAGCAGAAGATGGGCGATGGCATCCCACCCGGGAACGATCAGGAAAGCCAGCATGACCGCTCCCGCGATCAGGAGCGCGATCGTCACGGGATCAAGGCGCCGGGTGGTCCGCCAGCGGTCGACGATCACCCATCCGACGGCGACGATGAGCAACATGCCCGGCAGGAAGAAGGTGGACGCTTCCGACATGTTCACAGCGAACGGCAGACCTGCGGTGCGACCCAGGTCGAACGAGAGGAACCCCCAGAACAACTGGGTGATCTCCGACCAGCCGCCCTCGCCCACCTCTTGCAGACGCTCCCCCGGGTACACGGTGGATGTGAACCCCTGGATGGTGGACCATCGGGTGACGAGCCAGATCAGCGTCACCGCTACCGCGGCGGCGCCTCCGGCGAGCAGGGGGACGAGTCGACGGACGCGGGCAGCGAAGGTCTCGGCCTGCGGCACGGGTGTGAGGACGACGCCGACGACGAACGCCGCCGAGACGAGCACCACGGGCACGATGAACGGGGCGTACACGCCGACGGCCATGGCTGCGGTCGTCCACGCGGTGAACGCCGACAGTACCCACGCTCCGACGCGATTGCTCGATCGCACGCACCATATCGCCGTGGCCATGACCAGGAGGGCCCACGCCGCGGGATACAGCGTCGTGGACAAGTACCACCACTGGAAGAACGGGGCGAAGAAGAACCCGACTGAGAGGGCCGCCGCGGCCACAGGACGGCGAGGCATCAGGACGACCGCGAGAAGGTACCCCGCTCCGATGATCGCGAACCCGGGAAGCCACCATTTCAGGGCCATCGCCTGATCGAGGGGGAGGAAGAAGAAGCCCCACAGGTGCGGACGCAGCGCCGTCGACCAGTCGGTCGTCGGCAGGTCGTTCTGCACGGTGGCATCCATGCCCCCGGGGAAGGTCTCGTTCCGGGCAGGGAGGTCCTGCTCCACCTGTGAGATCACCCACGAGGTCTGGACGAACCACTCGTCGCTGCGGATGGCCTCGGGCTCTCCCGCGATGAGGGCCGGGTCCTCGCCCCGACTGATCAGGTCGTGGACGATCCCGGTCGACGAGCCGGTGAGTCCAAGTGCCACGAATGCCACGAGCACCACGCCCAGCAATCCGAGCGGGAAACCGACCACGGCACGGTTGGGCAGCCCGTCAGGGCGAGGAGCCGTCCAACGGGCGTATCGCTCGCGCAACGCGCTCAGGGAAGAAATGTGTGTCACAGAGCAGGTCTCTCTCGAAAAGGCCGACCCTCCAGTGTCGGGCATCGACCTGTGCGTCGCGCACACGCCCGGCGCGGTGACCGACTCCGACAGACGGACCAGGTCAGCGGATCTGCGTCATCACATCCCAACCGATACCGGCACGGGTTCGACCGCCCTGCCACCCACCGCCACCGTCACCGCGGTAGAGGTACAGATCGCCGTTCGAGGCGCGGCCGAGGACATCGGGTCCGCCGGTCCCGTCGAAGTTGCCGGGGCTGAACACCGTCCTGAACACGTTCCAGCCCGTTCCGATCTGGCGGATCGATCCCCAGCCTCCACGGCCGTTGGTTCCGTACAGCCACAGGGTGCCGTCCGTCTTGCGCGCGACGAAATCGTTGATGCTGTCACCGTCGACGTCGCCGGCCGCCGAGAGCGAGTTGATGATGTTCCACCCCACCCCGACGACCTCGCCCTGACCGGTGAGCCAACCGCCCATCCCGTCGCCGCGATAAAGCCGGAGGACACCCGAGGCGTCGCGTGCGACCACATCGACCCGACGGTCACCGTCGAAGTCGATGCCGCCCGTCACCAGGCCGAAGCCGCTCCATCCGCTGCCGATCGTGGTCGCCGAGGCGAAAGTGCCGTCGCCCTTGCCCCGCAGGAGCTGGAACGTCCCGTCCGAGGTGATGCGCCCCAGATCGGCACGCCCGTCGCCGTCGAAGTCTCCCAGCGGAACCACCGTCGCCGAACCCCACTTGGCTTGCACCTGGATCGGGCCGAGCCATCCGCCGGACCCGTTACCGGGATACACGCTCATGACTCCCTTGGCGGACACGGCGACCACATCGCTCGCGCCATCGCCCGTGAGGTCTCCCGCCCCACCCGGGAACGACTTCCGCCAGCCGGGCTTGGGCCCCTCGCTCGTCACGACGCTCATCACCGACCACCCGCTGCCCACGGGGGTGGACACGCGACCGAACGTGTCGCCGCCCCCGCGGGTGTAGGCCCACATCACGCCCGAGCGGTCGACCGCGAGGATGTCCGTGCGACCATTCCCGGTGAAATCTCCCGGAGCGAGGATGGACCTCATCGTGTCCCACCCGCCGCCGAGGTAGTCCCGACCGTCTCGGAAGCCGCCCGAGCCGTCGCCGCGATAGACCCAGAGAGCACCGGAAGCGTCGCGCGCGAGGATGTCGGGGGTGCCGTCACCAGAGATGTCCGCACCGCCGACGAGGGCGGTGAACCCGGTCCAGCCGCTACCCACCTGACGAGGCGCGGCGAAGGTCCCGTATCCCGTGCCCTTCCAGAGCAGCAGCAGGCCGCTTTTAGTGGTCGTGTACACATCGGGGACCCCGTCGCCGTCGACATCGCCCGCAGCGGTGATCAGCGGGGCGTCCGACCAGTCGACGCCGATGCGCTTCGCGGAGAGATCGCCGTCGCGCGCCTGCAGAGGGCGAAGCCAAGCCTTCTTCGACGAGTCGAGGACGATCATGTCGCGGCGACCGTCACCGTCGAAGTCGCCTGTCGACAGCATCCGATCCGACTTCGACAGACCCCCGGCTGTCTGCACGCGGTCACCCCACGCGCTGCCCTTGAACGGGTACGAGACGACGTTGCCCGACGGGTCCACCGCGACCACAGAAGAATCCACACCGTACTTCGGCAGGACGGGGGTGTAGCGGGTCGACCCGAACCAGTCCGTGAACGTCCGCCAGAAGTTGCGGTTGCCGTAGGCCGAGCAGCGGTCTCCGGTGCCGTACAGGTTGTTCAGGGCCGCCTGGTTCGGCACGTACGGCGTGTAGATGTAGAGCCCCGCGGTAGCCGCATTCTCGATGAACACCCGCTGCGTGCCACAGCTGCTGTCGGGATTGTAGAGGATGTTGTTCCAGCGGCCCTGCTGGTACCCCCACCAGGTGGGGTTGAGACGGTAGACCTCGAACTGCCGCGCGCCGTAGTAGACCTGATAGAAGAACCCCGAAGTCGACGGGTCGCACGGAGCCGTGTCGGGGCATCCCTGGCCCGTGGCGGCCTGATAGTTCCAGTCCGACGGCGCGGTCGACGAGATCAGGCCCTGTTCCTTCTGGAGGAGGACGAGAAGCGCCTTCTGGCTGATCCCGCAGGAGCGCGCGACCTTGTCGATGATGGTCGACGCGCTCTCGTTGGGCCGCCCCTGGTATCCGTTGCAGTATTTGTCGGCGGGCCGGTCGTCGGTGTTCTGTCGATAGTCCTTGATGCAGGTATAGCCCGATCGGCAGGACGGCACCTGACGCTCCATGAACGCCTGGATGTCGTTGGAGCTCATCGCGTCACCGTTGTAGAACACGGCGTCGTCGATGATGTTGCCCGCGTTCCAGTCCGAGGCGTTGGCGGCCGCGGCGGCGCCGACGGGAGCGACGGTGGCCGGCAGCGCCACGGGCACCGCGACGAGGACGGCCATCGCGCATGCCCACGCCGCGATGACCGCCGCAACGCTGCGGCGGCGCGAGCGCGCCGTCACTGACCGGTCTCGATCGTCGCGGTCGCCGAGGACGCACGCAACCGCGGCGACTGGTAGCCGACGTGGAAGGCCACCTCGGCGGCGCCGTCGGTGATGGGGAGCGACATCAGCCCGCAGTAGGTGACGCCCTTGCCCTCGGCGGCCGTCACCGAGACGGTTTCGTCGGTGTCGTCGCGCGTCAGCGTGCACGTGCCGCCCGACTCGGCGACCCCCGGCACCATCGCCGTGACTTCGAGCGCTCCCTCGCGCACTTCCGACGTCACAACGAGGATCTCACCGTTGTAGGGCGTGTTCGGTGTGGCGCTCTCGCTCGCAGTCGGATCCGGCGTCTGCGTGGAAGTGGGCGCGGGCGACATGGTCGACGAGGAGGACGAGGAGGGACTGGGCGAGGGAGCCGCTCCGCGAATGGGCGTCGCGCACGCCGACAGCGTCAACGCGCCGACCAGCAGAAGGAGAGCGGGCAGCGCGACACGCGCCCGCCTCGAACGAGACGGGACAACGGTGTCGTGTGCAGAGTTCACGCGTTCATTATGCGTGTCTCGAGTGACGGATGGGAATATTGTCCGCAATCGGTAAGTGCCCGTTATCGACCGCCGAGGCGGCGACGGAGCCGCCGAACACGCGAAAGCAGCGGCTGGTGCGCATCGATCTCCCGACGGACGTCGTCGCGCAGCTCGGCTCGGAGCCGGTCGACCGCCTGGTCGACGTGCGCGGCGAGCTGGGTCTGCAGGGACGCGAGATACAGCGGCAGTCCGGGGCCCTCGCGGTGCATCCATTCGGCAAGGGCGCGGTCACGCACCACCGCGTCGTCGCGCGCGTGCTCGGCCGCGAGACCGAACATGCTGTTCGCATCGAGGCCGACCGAGTCGGGGCGCTGCGTCCAGAACGCGAGCGGCTCCCCCGCGAGGAAGCCGATCTCGTGGTCGCGCAGCATCCGCAGGTACAGATCCCAGTCCTCGACGGCGTCGAGCGTCTCGTCGTACCAGCCGATCTCGTCGTGCAGGCGGCGTCGGTACAGGACCGAGATCGGAACGGCGCGGTTCACGCTCATCATCTCGCCGACGGAGATCCGGCTCATGCCCGCCCAGAACGGGGCGCGGCCGACCTCGACCCAGGTGCCGCCGCGGTTCTCCTCGTAGACGATCTCGGTCGCCGCCGATACGGCCGCGTGGGCGTCGCGCTCATCGAGCCACGCGACCGTGCGCTCGAGGAAGGAGGGATGCCACCGGTCATCGTCGTCGTGCAGCACCACGTACTCGGCCTCGAGGGCCCGCACTCCCGCGTTGGCCGCGATGCATCGCCCGCCGTCGCCGGGGGCGATGTGGACGACGCGCGCGCGGTCGCCGAGGGCTGCCTCGGCGACGATGGCCTCGGCCTCGGCCACGTCGCCGCCGTCGTTGACGACGACCACTTGCCAGTCGGCGAAGCGCTGCGCGGCGATGTCGTCGAGCGCCCGACGGAGGAACACCGGGCGTTGGCGGGTGCGGACGACGATCCCGGCGCGTGCAGGCATGCGTCCGAGCATAGGGCGGACCGCTTCCCCGTGCGCGGCCGCAGCCGCTCAGAGCTCGGCGTGCAGCGCCCAGATGCGGTCGGCGCAGGGCTCCCAGGCGAAGCCCTTGGCGCGGTCTCCGGCGAGCACACGCAGGCGTGCGCCGTCCTCCCCCAGCGCCCGGGTCAGCGCCGCCCCGAGGTCGTCGGCGGGCGCGAGGGCCACGGCATCCGCGAGGACCTCCCGATGCAGCGGCGTGTCGACCGCGACGATCGGGATGCCGACGGCCAGAGCATCGACCGCCCGCCAGGGCCAGTCGGTCCGTGCGCATCCCGTGACGAACGCCGCGGCCTGGGACAGCACCGCCGCGCGATCCCACTGGTCGAGCGAACCGCGAGCGTGCACGCGGGCCTCCGGGATCCCGGCGGCGACGGCGAGCTCGACGACCGCGGGCTCCTCGCCGTCGGGGACGTCCAGGACGACCACGTCACCGTCCCATTCCGCGGCCGTCACGGCGGCGAAGGCGTCCGTGAGGCCGTCCGAGGGGGCGCTCCCGCCCGCGACGGCCAGAAACGACCCGGGCAGGTCGAGGGCTCGAAGGCGACCGACCGCGTCCGAGGGGACGCGCATCCCGGCCGCCGGTGCCCCGCCGATCACGCGGATCTTGGACACGAGCTTCGACTTGGCCAGTTCGCCGAGCCGCTCGGCCATCGCGTGCGTGGGCACCACGACCGCATCGGCGTGCTTGGCGACGCGCGACAGCAGGGCACGCGAGGCGAGCGCCTCGGCGCGCGGCAACTCGTCGGGCGTCTCCCACGCGCGGAGGTCCCACAGCGTCACGACGATCTGATGCGTCTCGTTGACGCGGTCGTGGCGGACGAGCGGCGCGAGCGCCGTCGGCGAGTGGATGAGCCCCTTGCCGACGCCGGGGGCCACGCCCAGCTGCCATGAGGCCGCCAGCTCGCGTCGACGCATGGGGAGACGGGTCTCGGCGGACAGCCCGGTGACGCCCGCGTCGTCGGGCAGCCCGGGAGAGGGGACGATGCTGGCGACGTCGCAACCGCGCGGGGCGGTGTCGATCAGCGCCTGCGTGAGAGAGGCCGAGGCCTCGGCGAGATCGCGGGAGGTGGGGGCGACGAGCTGGTCCAGCACGACGCGCAGGGTGACGGTCACGGGGCAGGTGCCTCCGTCTCGGTGGGCGGATGCAGCTTGTCGTGGACCATCTGCTGGACCTGGGCGTAGTCGGGGTCGAATTCGTCGACCCCACCCTCGGGCGTGAGCTCGATGGTCGAGACGGGCTGATCCTTCGCCTTCAGGGCGAGGTCGACCAGCGTCGGGGCGATGAGCCCCTGGGGCAGGTCGGTCTCGACGATGTTCGTGCCGGCCGCGGCGACTTCCTGGAAGTGGGTCAGGACGTTCTGCGGGGTGAACTGCGCGAGGATCGCCTCCTGGAGCTGACGCTGGCGCCGCATGCGGTCGAAGTCGCTCGTCGTGTACCGCGAGCGGGCGTACCACTGCGCCGTGTCGCCGTCCATGTGCTGGGCCCCGGGCTCGATCCACCCGAAGGCCCAGTCGTCGACGGGCTGGCCGTCGTAGGCGGGGCCGCCCTTCGGCAGACGCTCGTCGACGGTGATGTCCACGCCGCCGAGAGCGTCCACGAGATTGGCGAAGCCCTTCATGTCGAGGAGCACGTAGTACGGGATCTGGACGCCGAGGATGCCCTCGGCCGCGTCCTTGGTCGCCTCGATTCCCGGCTCGGAACCGTGGGCCTTGGCATCGGGATACAGGGCGTTGCCGTCCTGGCAGACCTCGACCTCGGTGCGCAGCTGGTTGATGCCGCTGCCCCAGCCGCAGGTCGGGTCGTACTTGCCCTCGTGCCCGTTCGGGTACTTGTCCTGCATGGGGGCGCCGAGCAGCAGGATGTTGTAGTACCCGTCCGACGGCGGAACGACAGGGGCGGACTGCGCGAAGATCTCCGCGAACGCGTCGCGCGTGGTGCCGACCGTCTGCACCGCCCACCCGGCCCCCGCCACGAGCGTGCTGGTGAGGCCGATCGCGACGATCGCGATGCCGAAGCGTGCGAGCGGGCCGGTCCGCACGAGGCGGACGAGGCGCAGCGTGTCGGTACCCGATCAGCACGCCCTGGACGAGCGTGAGGGGCACCCAGCGGAACCACGAGAGGAAGTCGGGGATGGACGAGCCGGTCGCCAGCGCGAAAAGGGTGCTGGGCGCGAGCAGCGCGCCGAGCGCGATGAGCACGATCATCACCCACAGCGCGAGGGTCGCGCCGAGTCCGAACCGACCGAGGCGCCGATCGCCCGCCAGCACCTGGGCGGAACCGGGGATGAGCAGGTTCGCGACGATCAGCCACCAGCCGCGACGCGTCATGACGGCCGTCGACCCGAGGTCGGGATTGCGCAGAGGGCGCTGCTCGACCAGCGAGGGGCGCGCGGACGCGCGCGGCGGGGCGAGCGTCATAGGGACTCCTTGAGCCGGCGGTTCTTCTCTTCGACCTGGATCTCGAGGTCGCGCGCGTAGGCCTCGACGCGATCGGCGATCTCGGGGTCGGCCGCGCCGAGGATGCGAGCGGCCAGGAGCCCCGCGTTCTTCGCCCCGTTGATCGACACGGTCGCCACGGGGATCCCCGCCGGCATCTGGACGATGCTCAACAGCGAGTCGAGTCCCTCGAGGGTGGCGAGCTGGACGGGGACGCCGATCACGGGAAGGGCGGTGACGGATGCCAACATCCCGGGGAGGTGCGCGGCGCCCCCGGCCCCGGCGATGATGGCGCGGAGGCCGCGGGCGCGGGCGTCGCGGCCGTACCGGACGAGTTTGTCGGGCGTGCGGTGGGCCGAGACGACCTCGACCTCGTGGGGGATGCCGAACTCGGTGAGCACCTCCGAGGCGGCGTTCATCACCCGCCAGTCGGAGTCGGAGCCCATGACGACGCCGACCACGGGCGTCTCGGAAGAATGCAGCGGCCGGGTCACCGGTCCAGGCTAGGGCGGCTCGCTGGAAGAAGGCGGAACGGCACGCTCAGGAGTTCACCTCAGTCGAAGAACGCCGCCGCGGCGCGCGCCTCGTACACGATGTCGTCGAGGTCCTCGCCCGTCACGTTCACGTGCCCCACCTTGCGGCCGGGGCGCGGAGCCTTGCCGTACGTGTGGACCTTGGCGCTCGGGTGCGCCTCCAGCGCGGCCGGGAAGCGCTCCTCGAGCGTCCCGTCGGCGGGACCGCCGAGCACGTTGATCATGACGGCCCACGGGGCCGTGGCATCCGTCGATCCGAGCGGGAGGTCGAGGACCGCCCGCAGGTGCTGCTCGAACTGGCTGGTGACCGCGCCGTCCTGGGTCCAGTGGCCGCTGTTGTGGGGGCGCATCGCGAGTTCGTTGATGAGGATGCGCTCGTCGCTGGTCTCGAAGAGCTCGACGGCGAGCATTCCGGTGACGCCGAGGCCCTCCGCGACGGCGACGCCGATCTCAGCGGCGACCCGCTGCACACGGGCATCGGCGCGAGGAGCGGGAGCCACGACCTCGGCGCAGACCCCGCCGCGCTGAACGGTCTCGACGACGGGGTACGCCCGCACCTCTCCCGACGGACGGCGCGCCACCTGTTGGGCGAGCTCACGGGTGAAATCCACGAGCTCCTCGACGAGGAGCGAGCCGCCGTTGCCGTCCTCCGCGAGGGCGGTGAACCAGTCGTCGGCCTCGGTGGCCGCGGACACGACGCGCACGCCTTTGCCGTCGTACCCGCCTCGCGGTGTCTTGACCACGGCTCGGCCGCCGTGGGCGTCGAGGAAGGCCTGAAGGGCGGCGGCGTCCGCGACAGCGGCCCAGTCGGGCTGCGGGAGGCCCAGCTCGGCCATGCGCGTGCGCATGACGAGCTTGTCCTGGGCGACGGCGAGCGGCGCGGGTCCCGGGTGGACCGAGACGCCCGCGCCGACGAGAGCGGCGAGCACGTCCTGCGGCACGTGCTCGTGGTCGAAGGTGATGACGTCGACGTCGCGTGCGAACGCCAGCACCGTCTCGGCGTCGCGGTAATCGCCCACCGCGGAGGCCGCGAGCGCGGCCGACATGCCCTCATCCTCGGCGAGCACGCGGATCTCGATCCCCAGTTCGACGGCGGGGGCGATCATCATCCGCGCCAGCTGTCCGCCACCGATCACTCCGACTCGCAGCGCCATGCCGCTCCCTTCGTCCGGATCCATTCTGTCGGGCCTCCCCCGAGGGCGCGAGCCGGGCACCCGCCGAGAGGCCGGTCGAGGGGAGAGTGACGTGCAGGTCAGGCGTCGACCGCGCCGGAACCGAACGACTGCGAGTCGCGGTGGGCGAGGATCTGGTTGACCTCGACCTGGTCGACGAGCGTCTCGTGCAGGAGGACGGCCTGCGGCACGTTCTTCATCCGCAGCGGCGGCTCGACACCGTTCGAGAGCGTGAGCGTCCCCGCACCCCAGAGGCGCTGCAGGACGCCGCGGCGCATCTGGATCGAGTAGCCCCGCACGTGGGAGATCTCCTGACGACGCGAGCCGAAGAATCCCGAGCGCTCGATCACGCGTCGCGTCGTGATCGTCCACGAGTGCGAAAGCCACACGATGTAGGGCAGCACGACGAGCAGCAGCACGACCGCCGCGGCCGCGCTCACCAGCATCCAGTTCTCGTACGGAGCGGGCAGGTTGTCGTAGAAGTACGCCGTCGCCCCCGCGGCGCCGATCAGCACGAGGGCCGACCACGCGAGACGTCGGGCGTGCGAGCGCACCCGCGCGATACGCAGCTCGGGTGCCGCGGCGCCGGGCGCCGGCGTGCGCGGGCGCCCTCCGTAGCTGGTCGGCTGGGTCACCCCTTCATTGTGCGGGGTCGGCACCGCAGCTCACGGCGCACACGCGGAAGCGTCCCTCAGCGCACGTGGACGACGTCGCCCGCCGAGACGGCCTCGACGATGGTCCCCGCCTCCACGACCAACCGGCCCGTCTCGTCCAGCCGCGTCGCGCGACCCGAGAGCGTCGTGCCGTCGGGGAGGGACACGGCCACGTCCCGGCCCACCGTGGCGCAGAGCTTCTCGATGTCGCTGTGCACGCGCTCCTCCCGGCCCCCGGAGAGCGCGGTCAGGAGCTCGGAGAGTCCCGTGACGTAGTCCGCGATGAGGCGGTCCTCATCGCACTCCGCTCCGATCGCCGCGAACGAGGTCGCGGTCGTCACGGGGAGATCGGCCCGGGTCATCCGGGTGTTGACGCCGGCGCCCACCACCACCGTGTCGAAGGTGCCGGGCACCGCCTCGGCGAGGATCCCGCAGATCTTGCCCCCGTCCACGAGCACGTCGTTCGGCCACTTCAGCTCCGTCACGCCGCTGTGCCCGGCGAGTTGGGCGCCCACCGCACGTGTCATCGCGGCGCCGGCCGCGAGCGGGATCCAGCCGCGCAGCGTCAGGGGCACGGTGGAGGCGTCGACCACGACAGAGACGGCGATCGCCGTGCCCGCCGGGGCCGTCCAGGTGCGATCGAGGCGCCCCCGCCCGGCGCGCTGGTCGCGCGTCACGAGGAGCGACAGGTGCGGCCACCCCGCGGGGTCCGCGGTGACGGCGGCGACGACGTCGGCATTGGTGGAATCGGTGGTCTCGACCACCTGGACGCGGGGGCTGACGGCGGCGGTGCGCGGGTATCCGGCTTCGGGGATCGGCATGCCCACACCCTAGGGAATCGCCGAGGGGACGGCATCCGCGTGCGCTTCCGGTCCGGAACACGCCACGGAGGCGACTGGACGGATGCCACAGTGCCTCGCGGATTCGCTTGTGCGCACCCTCCAACGTCGGCGACGAGGCTGTCGCTAGGGTGGAAGGCGTGACCGACCAGCCCTCGCGGACCTGCGCACCAGGTTCCAAGAGGCGGTCGTCGACGCCGAAGCCGCCGCCCGCGACAAGCAGCACGCGAAGGGCAAGCTCACGGCGCGCGAGCGCATCGAGATGCTCGTGGACCCGGGCTCTTTCGTCGAGCTCGACGAGTACGTGCGCCACCGCACGACCGCGTTCGGCATGGACAAGTCGCGTCCCTACGGCGACTCCGTCGTCACGGGCACGGGCACCATCCACGGCCGGACGGTGGCCGTCTACGCCCAGGACTTCTCGACCTTCGGCGGCTCACTCGGCGAGGTCGCCGGCGACAAGATCATCAAGGTCATGGAGCTGGCTCTGCGCAGCGGCATCCCGATCATCGGCATCCTGGACTCGGGTGGGGCGCGCATCCAGGAGGGCGTCGTCGCCCTCGGCAAGTACGGCGAGATCTTCCGCCTGAACACGGCGGCCTCGGGCGTCATCCCGCAGATCTCGTTGATCATGGGTCCCGCCGCCGGTGGAGCCGTGTACTCCCCCGCCCTCACCGACTTCGTCATCATGGTCGACAAGACGAGCCAGATGTTCGTCACCGGCCCCGACGTGATCAAGACCGTGACCGGCGAAGACGTCGGCATGGAAGAGCTCGGCGGCGCTCTCACGCACAACAGCCGCTCGGGCGTCGCGCACTACCTCGCCGACGACGAGGACGACGCGATCGACTACGCCCGCACGCTCATCGGCTACCTGCCCGACAACAACCTCGCCGAGATCCCGGTTTACGAGACCCCGTTCGAGTTCGAGACGACGGATGCCGACCGCTCGCTGAACACGATCATCCCCGACTCGCCGAACCAGCCGTATGACATCCACACCGTGATCTCGGGGATCGTCGACGCCGGGGACTTCCTCGAGGTGCAGCCGCTGTTCGCCCCGAACATCGTGATCGGCTTCGGGCGGATCGAGGGGCGCACGGTCGGCATCATCGCCAACCAGCCCTCGCAGATGGCCGGCACGCTCAACATCGACGCGGGCGAGAAGGCCTCGCGCTTCGTGCGCTTCTGCGACGCGTTCTCGGTGCCCATCGTGACCCTCGTCGACGTTCCCGGGTACCTCCCCGGCACCGATCAGGAGTGGACCGGCGTCATCCGCCGCGGCGCGAAGCTGCTGTACGCCTACGCCGAGGCCACCGTGCCGCTGGTCACGGTGATCCTGCGCAAGGCGTACGGCGGGGCCTACATCGTCATGGGCTCGAAGCAGCTCGGCGCCGACATCAACCTCGCCTGGCCCACCGCCGAGATCGCCGTCATGGGCGGCCAGGGGGCGGTCAACATCCTCTACCGCGGCGAGATCAAGCGCGCCGAAGAAGCGGGCGAGGACGTCGCCGCCGTGCGCACGCGCCTGGCCAACGAGTACACGTACAACGTGGCATCCCCGTTCCTGGCCGCGGAGCGCGGTGAGCTCGACGGGATCATCGAGCCGGCGCAGACGCGCGTGTCGATCGCGAAGGCCCTGCGCGCGCTGCGCAACAAGCGCGCGAGCCTGCCCGCCAAGAAGCACGGGAACATCCCGCTGTGAGCGGCGCGCACCCCGAAGCCGAGGTCGAAGCCGGCCGGCCGCCCGTCGTGGCGGAGGTCGTGCGCGGGACGCCCACGGAGGAGGAGCTGGCCGCGGCCGTCGTCGTCGTGAGCGAGGCCTACGCGCGCGAGGTCGCCGATGCGACGGCGCCCGACACCTCTTCTCGCTCGCGGTGGGAGCTGTCGGCGCGCGGTCTGCGCACCCCGCTCGACCGTGCGGCGGGGTGGCACAGCTTCACCGTGTGACGCGGGGACGACTGTCCCCCGAAATACCTACAGACGAAGACGACACCGTCACGAATACTGGATGAGCTGGAACGCTTTGTGCGTTCGGTCGGACCGCTCATCGAGCCGGTTCCGACCACCGCGGCCGGTTTTCGGGTAACCGTCCGCATGGGTGAGGGGTGCGCGTTCGCCGCCCCTCACCCCCATCCCCCTGGTCGCTGGTTCGGGCTGGTTGCAAGGGTCCGTGCTGGGTGCGGGTCGCCGTCGGTCAGCGCGGACGCCGGATCTCGCGCCAGAGGTCGACCTCGTCGTCGTCGCCGCCCGCGCCCTCGCCGGTCGAGCGCCCCACGACCGTCACCGCCACCCCGTTGTGCGGAGACGTGCGGATGATCAGGCGCTCGGACACGGCCCCGCGCAGAACCTCGGCCAGTTCCGCGCGGATCGTCTGCAGTTCGGCGGCGTCGAGTCCGTCGAGACCACCCTCGTCGAAGAGGGAGACCGCGGCCCCCCGGCGCCGCGCCGCATCGATCTCGGCGCGCACACCCTGATCCAGCAGGCGGGGGCTGCGCAGTTCGTCGCGCAGGCTGTGCTCGGCCAAGCGCGCGGCCGTCCGCTCCGACGGACGGAGGTTGCCACCCGTCTCGATCACCCGGGAGAGGACGGGACCGGCGACGGCGAGCGCGCGCTGCACGTGGACACGGCGCTCGCGCTGCCGACCGCTCTGGGCCGCCTGCCACGCCGAGGCCGCCTGCTGCAGCTCGGAGAGCTGGACCGCGTCCTGGGCCGTGCGACGCAGGGCGATCGACATGAGCTGAGCGACGGACACCCACACGAGCGATCCGACGAGCCCGAGGCTCAGTGCCGAGACCGGACCGAGCCACACCGAGGCCGAGACCGCGAGCGCCGCCATACCGGTCCAGGCGACGATCGGCCGGTGACGGACCATGACGATCACCATCAGCGCCCCGATTCCACCGATCACCCACGTGACGAACGGCTGGGTCCGTCCGTCGGGCGTGACCGCGAGGAAGGCGGCGTTCGGCACCACCGCCGACGCGACCAGAGCGAGCGCCGCAGCCCATCCCGGAAGGGACGACCGTTCGCCGGGCGTCGCGAGGGGGGTCGCCTGCGGACGCGATCCCGGCAGCAGGATCCACAACCACGTGACCGGGAGGTAGAGCACCAGCGCCGCGATGATCAGCCAGCCGTGCTCCACCGTCTCCGGGCTCGTCCAGAGCAGACCGCGAGCGGCGAGGTACGCCGTGAACGCCAGGGCGATCACCGAGAGCGCGGCGCGGACGGTCACCAGCGGTCCCCGCTCTCCCACTCGAGCGTCACCGTCGTGCCGGCGGGACCCGACTCGATGTCGGAGCGTCCTCCGACCGCGGTCACGCGCGCGATGATCGACCCCCGGATGCCGAGACGGTCGGCCGGGATCGTGTCGAGGTCGAAGCCGTCGCCGGCGTCGCGCACCCGCACGACGATGCTTCCCGGATCGGTGTAGCCCGACACCTCGACCGACAGTCCCCTCGCCTCGGCGTGCTGCACGGCGTTGGCGACCGCCTGCATGGCCGCGAGCGAGAGCGCCCGTGCGACCCGGCCCGGAACCCGGGGCGTCCCCTCCTGGATGCGGCGGCGGACCGCGAGGTCGACCCCGAGCTCGCGGGCCGCGGCTTCGATGTCGTCGGCGAGGCCGGCGGCATCCGTCGGCGCATCGCTTCCTTCGAGGGCGTCCTTCTCGGCGTTCGCCAATCGGGTCAGTGCCTCACGCGCCATGCTCACGGCGAGTGTGCGTTCGCGGGGCGTCGAGGCCCGTTCCGCGGCGAGAAGCGCGCCCAGGACGCTGTCGTGCATGAGCGCGGCGACGGCCACGCGTTCGTTCTCGGTCGCCGCGGTGGCGGCCGCCTCCGCGTAGCTCGACACGGCCTGCGCGCGGGTCTCGTCGACGTGGGCGGCGATCGAGCGGTACATCCAGGTCAGGGTGACGAGAACGCTGCCGAGGATCAGGGCGAACGACACGTCGAGCGCGACCGGCACGGAGAACTCGCTTCGACCCCCGGCCTGGATCAGCCGCACCACGCCGAAGAGCACGGGGGCGGCGACGGTCCAGACGATCTGCAGCGACATCGGGAAAGCCACGACAGCGGCGACGGTCGCGACGTTGATGAGGTAGAAGATCCAGGGGTTCTCCAGCGGGGACGGCGGCGGTCCCCCGTCCGTGGCGAGGGGCCAGAGCGCCAGGGCGACGAGGAAGACGACCGCGAAGATCCCCGTGAACACGCGCGTGAACCGTCCGACCGCGCAGGCCACGATCATCGCGGCCAACGGCACGAACACGCCGACCGCCAGCGGGAGGTGCCAGCCGTCGCGCTCGTCGGCGCGTCCGAGAGCGGCGATGAGCGCCTGCGCACCGAGAGCGAGTGAAGCGGGGCCGACGAAGATGGTGAGGACGCGCTCGATGCGCTTCTGCGTGAACGAGCCCGGGTCGTCGCGCGATTCGCGCGAGTGCGGGATGCGCCCCCAGGCCTCCTCGAGAACCGTCCGCTGGGCCTCCGAACGGAGGTTGTCAGGCATCGGTCCCGGCTTCGGGGGCGTCGTGCAGGATCCCGTCCTCCATCGCCCGCCGCAGCAGGTCGACCTTCGTCGGGGCGGGACGCCCGACCTCGACGTACTTCACGCGGACGCGGGTGATGTTCTCTTTCGCGGTGGAGTACGCCACACCCAGGCGATCGGCGACGGCCTTGAGCGGGAGGCCCGCCGCGTACAGCCGCAGGACCTCGCGCTCGCGCGCCGACAGCTGCGCGTCGGCGAATGCGCGGTCACCCTCGACGGCGCTGGCCCACTCGACGTTGTCGAGCAGCTCACCGCGCGCGACCGTCCCGATCGCGCCGAGCACCTCGTGCGTCGGCGACGACTTGCTCACGATGCCCGCGGCTCCGGCGGCGAGCGCCTCGCGAACGGCGGCCGGGCGATCGGCGACGCTGTGGATGATCACGCTCGACCCGTCGCGCACGACGCGGTCCACGTTCTCGGACACCGTGGTGCCGTCGCCGAGCGTGAGATCGAGCACGACCACGTCGGCCGGGGACTGCACCGCGGCGCGCCGCCAATCGAGGTACGCCGCGACGTTCGCCCCCGAGAACACCACCTCGGTCGTGGAGGTCTGGGCGAGCGCCGCCTCGAGACCGAGACGAACCGACTCGTGATCATCGATGAGGGCGACGCGCGTCATCCCCTCATCGTATCCGCGCGCCTCGCGCCCGCAGGGTCTGGACATCCCCCGACCGGCGGGTCATCGCTGAAGGACGACGACCGCTTCGACGTGATGGGTGTGCGGGAACAGATCGACTCCGTGGATGCCGTTCCGGGCGAGGTAGCCGTGCTCGGCGAAGATGGCCAGGTCCCGCGAGAGCGCGACGGGATCGCATGCCACGTAGGCCACCGTCGCCGGGGTGAGCGCCGCGATGCCCTCGACGACGTCGCGCCCGGCTCCCGCGCGCGGCGGGTCGAGCAGGACGACACCGCGGGCGAGACGCTCGCGTTCCCGCTCGGAGGCGTCGGCGGCGAGCGCGGCGACGAAGCGATCCGCTCGCGCGGTCTCGGCCCGGGCTCCGATCCACTCCGCCAGGTTCTCCCCGGCGTGCTCGGTGGCGCGCGGGTCGGACTCCACGCTGAGGACGCGTGTCGACGCCCCGCCGAGCTGGGCGAGCGTCGCCGCGAACAGACCGACGCCCCCGTACAGGTCGAGGTGCAGACCGTCGGGGTCGACGCCGCCGGCCGCGGTCAGCTCGTCGGCGACGAGAGCGGTGAGCGTCCGGGCCGCGAGGCGGTGCACCTGCCAGAACCCGCCCGCGTCGACGCGGAAGGTCCGCTCCCCCACGCGTTCCTCGACGACCTCGGGGGTCGGGCGCGAGCGCGAACCGTCGGGCCGGGGCAGGACGCGCACGCGCCCGTCGGCGGGCTGCACGAGGTCCAGATGACCGGGTTCCCCGCTGCGGACGGCGGCCGCGGCGCGTGCGACCTCGGTCGTGGCCAGCGGCGCATCGGGGGTTTCGATGACGCGGTGCGAGCGCGCGGCGTAGGCGCCGACACGGCCGTCCTCGTCGACGTGGAGACGGAGGCGCGTGCGCCAGCCCGTCCCGTCGGGGGTCTCGGGGTCATCGGAGGATCCGGCCGGGCGCACGTCGACCGGCAGATCGAGGCGACCCACGCGTTCGAGTGCCTCCCGGATCACGCGCTCTTTCAGGCGGCGCTGGTGATCGAGGGAGATGTGACCGAACTCCGCGCCGCCGGGGCGGTCCTCCGGGGCCACGTCGATGTCGGCCGCGGCCCACACGTGCCGCCGGCGCTCGGGTGCCGCGTCGAGCACCTCGACGGCGTCGGCGCGCCAGAAGGACTTCTTCCGTGTGTCGGTGAGGCGCGCACGCACCCGCTCGCCGGGGAGCGTGTCGGGGACGAAGACCACGCGGCCCTCGTGCCGCCCCACGAACACCCCGCCGTGGGCGATGCCGGTGATGTCGAGATCGATGAGGTCGCCGTCGTGCATTGTCCGAGCCTGTCACACGCGCCGGTGAGATCGCCGGGTCCGGTGGCTTCGAGGCGATCCGCGCACCGCGGTGAGTACCGTGGACGCATGCGCGTGTGCTTGGCATCCACTTCTCCGGCCCGTCTGATGCTGCTGCGGCAGGCGGGGATCGAACCCGAGGCGCGGGCACCGCAGGTCGACGAAGAAGCCGTGGTCGCCGAGACCGAGGCGGCGGAGGGCCGGCGACTTCCGGCCCCCGAGCACGTCCTGCTGCTCGCGCGGCGGAAGGCCGCCGATGTCGCGCTCCGGCTCCGGGAGGAGGACCCCGCCTTCGACGGTGTGGTCATCGGCGGCGACTCGATGTTCGAGCTCGGCGACGAGATCCTGGGCAAGCCCTACACGCCCGAGGCCGCGACCGCGCGCTGGCGCGGGATGCGGGGGCGCACGGGGGTGCTGCACTCCGGGCACAGCGTGTTCCGCCTCTCGCCCGGCATGGCGCCGACCGAGGCGCACGCGGTCGCGGAGGCGAGGGTGACCTTCGCCGCGGACGTGGACGACGACGAGATCGCCGCGTACGTCGCCAGCGGCGAGCCGCTGCTCGTGGCGGGGGCGTTCACCGTCGACAGCCTGGGCGGGGCCTTCATCGAGCGGGTCGAGGGCGACCCGTCGACGGTCGTGGGGATGTCCCTCTCCACGGTGCGGCGGCTGGTCCGGGAACTCGGGGTGTCGTGGACCGACCTCTGGAACCGTTCGTAGGGTCTCACACACGTTTTTCGGCGTTTCTTGTCGAGGAGGGTCAAAAGGGAGGGGTACCCCCTCGCTAGGCTGGGAGGATGCCGAAGATCGCCAAGGTCCTTGTCGCCAACCGCGGCGAGATCGCCGTCCGAGTCATCCGCGCCGCCCGTGATGCGGGCAAGGCCTCCGTCGCCGTCTACGCCGATCAGGACCGCGACGCCCTCCACACCCGCCTCGCCGACGAGGCGTACGCCCTCGACGGGGCGACCAGCGCCGACACCTACCTCTCGATCGAGAAGATCCTCTCGGTCGCCCGCCGCTCCGGTGCCGACGCCGTGCACCCCGGCTACGGCTTCCTCGCCGAGAACGCCGACTTCGCCCGCGCCGTGATCGGTGCCGGTCTCGTCTGGATCGGCCCCTCGCCCGATGCCATCGAGGCGCTGGGTGACAAGGTCACCGCGCGACACGTCGCCGAGAAGGTGGGCGCCCCTCTGGCACCCGGCACCCCCGGCCCCGTCTCGGGCGCCGACGAGGTCATCGCGTTCGCGAACGAGGTGGGCCTGCCGATCGCCATCAAGGCCGCGTACGGCGGCGGCGGACGCGGACTCAAGGTCGCGCGCGAACTCGACGAGGTCGCCGAGATGTTCGAGTCGGCCACGCGCGAGGCGGTCGCCGCCTTCGGTCGCGGGGAGTGCTTCGTCGAGAAGTACCTCGACAAGCCGCGCCACGTCGAGACCCAGTGCCTGGCGGATGCCGCGGGGAACGTCGTCGTCGTGTCGACCCGCGACTGCTCGCTGCAGCGCCGCCACCAGAAGCTGGTGGAGGAGGCCCCGGCCCCCTTCCTGACAGACGAGCAGAACGCGGTGCTGTACTCGGCATCCAAGGCCATCCTCAAGGAGGTCGGCTACGTCGGCGCGGGAACGTGCGAGTTCCTCATCGGCGCCGACGGGACCATCTCGTTCCTCGAGGTGAACACGCGGCTGCAGGTCGAGCACCCGGTGTCCGAGGAGGTCACCGGCATCGACCTGGTGCGCGAGCAGTTCCGCCTCGCCGAGGGCGAGGAGCTCGGCTACGACGATCCCGCCCCGACCGGTCACTCGATCGAGTTCCGCATCAACGGCGAGGACCCGGGTCGCAACTTCCTGCCGCAGCCCGGCCCCATCCACGTCTTCAAGACGTTCGGTGGTCCCGGCATCCGTCTCGACTCCGGTGTGACCGCGGGCGACAGCGTCTCCGGCGCCTTCGACTCGCTTCTCGCGAAGATCATCGTGACCGGTCGCGACCGCGCCGAGGCCCTCGAGCGCTCGCGTCGCGCCCTCGACGAGTTCGAGGTCGCCGGCATGCCCACCGTGCTCCCCTTCCACCGCAAGGTCGTCCGCGACCCCGCGTTCACCGCCGAGGACGGCCGGTTCGGCGTCTACACGCGCTGGATCGAGACCGAGTTCGTGAACGACATCCCCGCATGGGACGGGGAGCTCGAGGCCCCCGCACCCGAGGCCGGTCGACACACCGTCGTCGTCGAGGTCGGCGGGAAGCGCCTCGAGGTCAGTCTTCCCGACCGCATCTCCGCGGCGGCGCCGCAGGTGGGCCGCCCCGCTGCTGCTCCCCCGTCGCGTCGCTCGCACGCGGCGTCGCCCGCGGCCGGGGCCACCGGCGATGCGGTGAAGTCGCCCATGCAGGCCACGATCGTCAAGATCGCCGTCGAAGAGGGCCAGCAGGTCGTCAAGGGCGACCTCGTCGTCGTGCTCGAGGCGATGAAGATGGAGCAGCCGATCCAAGCGCACAAGGACGGGACGGTCGCGGGTATCGACGCGACCGCCGGCACGACGGTGTCGGCCGGTCACCAGCTGCTGCTGATCACCTGACACCCCGCACCCCGACGGCGCCGCACTCCCCCGGGGTGCGGCGCCGTCGTCGTCCGCGGCCAGACAGCCGGAGGAAACGCTCCGGCGCGGAGGACGGTGCCGTCCTCGGTCCAAGCCGGAGGAAACGCTCCGGCGCGGAGGAAACGCCGGCAGACGGCGTTTCCACCTCGGCGCAGCGTTTACTCCCGGGCGTGCGCGGGGCGGCGAGCCAGCCGGCGGTTGCTCCCGGGCGCGCGCGAGGCATTGAGCCAGCTGGCGATTACTCCCCGGCGCGCCCGCGGCGGCGAACCGGCTGGATGTGGGGCGGGACGGATGCCGGGCGGCGGCGACGCCGAAGGGGCGGACGCCGTGAGCCCCGGCATCCGGGAACGCGGTGTCGGACGGGGTCAGTCCTCGCCGGGGTCGTCGCGGTCGACGATGTGCATCGCGCGCGCGGCGTCGGTG
>JARBUN010000015.1 GCA_029239635.1 Microbacterium sp.
GGCGCCGCTCGCCGAACGGATCGGCGTGATCGTGCTGAAGCGCGACATGGACCGGCGGATCCAGGGTTTCGCGAGAGGGTGTTCCGACCCGCTCGTGCTGGCGGCGGTGCGCTGACCACGGGCCTGACCCGCGTCCTCCGTCGCCTTTCAGCCGCGATGCACGGCCGTGAACCCACCCACCGCCACGAGGCATCCGCCGCCGATTCGCCGGAAGAGCTTCATGCGCGAAGGCGCATGGACGATCGACGCGCGGGCCCAGCTCGCGCCCACCGCCCACGCGGCATCCGACATCAGACCAAGGACGACCGGAACCGCGGCCAACAAGACCATCTGGGTTTGTTGCCGGGACCGACGACGACGCGTCGACGAAGGTCGGGAGGAGCGCGGCGAAGATGATGGAGACCTTCGGGTTGGTCACGCCCACGACCACGGCAGCGAGGAACGATCTGATTCCCGAGCGCTCGGTGACAGTCCGCGACGACGCGGCGGCTGCCGGGTCGGCCGTCCGCCCTGCCGTTGCGATGGCGGTCACCCCGAGCGCCACCAGCACACCGGCCCCGAGATAGCGCATGACCTCGACGATGACCGTGGATTGCGTGACCAGGACACCCAGCCCGAGGGCGATGAGGAGGCCGGCGATCAATGCTCCCGCGGCGTTGCCCGCCGCGCTCAGGAGGGCCGCTGCGCGTCCTCTCGCCAACGCTCGGCCGACGATGAAGATCACGCTCGGGCCGGGCACGAGGATGAGGAGCACCGTCGCCGCAGCCACGCCGAGGAACTGAACCGGAGACATGGAAGCACGATAGGGCGTGCGGGCAGGTCCTCCAGACCGGCGACCAGCAGCTCGAGGCCATCGCCCTGTACGAGCGGATCGGCTCCCGCGATCCCGCTGTCCCCCCGCACGTGCGCCCCAAGATGGGAGGACAGGGCCTGGCCGAATCGGGCTATGTGAGGAGCGCGAGAATCGTGTCGTACTCGACCTGCATCCGCCGGTTCGCGAGGAAGTCATCGAGCGCTGCGCCACCTATCTGAAAGTCGATGGCTTCCAGAAGGCTGATCCCCACCGCAGCGACCGTTTCCGCACGGCCACTTCGCAGCACGTCACGTCGAGCTTCGATCGCTCCCAGTGCCCAGACGACCTCCGGGTCCATGTCGCCGTCCGAGAGGGTGCCCGCGTCCATCTCGTTCAGCCAGTGATCGAGGGTCGCGGCATCCGCCGTCGCAGCCCTCGCGCAGGCCCTCCGGAATGTCGCAGCGGCTTCCGGTGTGAACTCCATCCCTGCGATCTCCTCGAAGCGATCGAACCTCGCGAGAGTCTCGACCGCATGGGTCACGAGCCTCAACCTCGCGTCGTTGTCTGCTCCCCGAACCGCATCACGAATCGACCTCTCCGCGTCCGCGTATCGCATGGCGAAACGGTACCGGTCTCCTTCACGTCACGACGTCACTGTGACGCGAAGCCATCTGCGCGACGGGACTCTCAGGCCCCCGCACTCTCTCGCGCCCGACGCAACGCCCCACCCAGCTGCGCCGCCTGACGCAGCGTGAGTCCGGGGATGTAGCAGCGGATCAGCGCGATGGCGATGGCGGGGAGCTGGGTGGCATCCGGATACACCATCGGAGGGCGCTGAGCATGTCGAGGCCGCGGTCGAGCGAGGTGCGGTCGTGGTCCTCGGTCGAGGCGTGGCGGGCCAGGGGCGAGCCCGACAGGCTCATGACGGTCATCCCGTCGGCGCGGAGCTGTTCGACGGCGCGGCCGATGAGGAACTCCATCACCCCGTTCATCGCCTCGTCGCGGCGCCGCATGACATCGAGCGCGTACCCGGCCACGTCACCGTCCCGATGGATCGGGATCCAGCTCGTGAACGCCACGATGCGGCCGTGCGCGTCGCGGGCGAGCAGGAGGCGCACGGACGTGTCGTCGATCTGGTCGGTCGAGCCGAGCGTGAAGCCCATCTCCGGGATGGTCTTGTCGGCCACCCACGCTTCGGAGATGTCGCGGATCTGGCTGCGCTCGAGGAACGACAGCGCGCTCCAGCGGGTCCATTCCGCGCTGACGCCCTCGCGCTCGGCCCGGTTGGTCGCGGTGCGCACGTCTTGGCGCTTCTTTCCGGCGGGCGTCCAGGTCGTCGGGTCGAGGAAGGCCTCCTCGGCGACCTGCAGGCGCGGCCATCCGAGCGGCGCGAGGCGCGTCCGGTCGGCCTCGTCGACGCTGTAGAACACGGGAGTCCAGCCATGCCGTTCGCAGAAGTCGGCGAAGGCGCCTCCCACCGTGTCGGCGTCGCGATCCGGCCCGAACGGACCGCCGAGGGTCACGGCGAAGCCTCCGCGCACGCGGTACGCCACGGCGGCCCGGGCGTCGGGCGAGAACCAGTAGGAGTTCCCCTCCCACAGGGTCATGTGACCGAGGGTGTCGCCCGAGCCCGCGGACAGCAGGGCCTGCGCGCGCTCGCGGTCGGGCGTGCCGGCCTCGGCCCGGGAGCCCGCGATGAATCGTGCCGTCGCGATCACGACGGCGATCCAGAACAGCAGCGGTGGGACGTACCACGCGGCCTGCGCCGCCCCCGTCACCGGCACGAAGGCGAGGGCCTCGGCGGGGAGCAGCGACGGGGGGACGAGCCGCAACGGCAGCGAGGCGATCAGCGTCGACAGGTCGGGCCACGGCCGGAATCCGCCGGAGAAAGCCAGGATGCCGACCAGGGACAGGGCCGCGGCGATGACCGCCGCACCGGCGACCGTCGTGACGAAGCGCCGCCGGACGGCGCGCGCGGACGGGATCTGCGCAGCCGAGCGGAAGCGCATGAGGATGACGGCCGCAGCCAGGGGGAGGAGGGCGCCGACCACCATGCTGAGCACGGTCTGCCACGCGTCGACGACCGCGAAGGCCGCACGTGCGTCGGCGAGCTGCTCGAGGGTGTCGATCTCGCTCACCTTCACCAGACCGACCATGGCGACGAAGGTCAGGACATTGACGACGACGGCGAGGTGCAGAGCCCCGCGGCGCCCGCGCAGGATTCCCCACGCCGCGATCAGGAGGACCAGCTGCGGCAGGAGCGCGATCCACCCCGCCCACGGCTGGAGCTCGGCGTAGTCGTTGGCGGGGGAGGGGCACGGGGCGGCGTCCGAGCCGATCGCGCACACCACGTCGTTCACCATGGCGAGGGGGTCGTACGACAGCCAGCCGTAGACCGAGAGAAGACCGGCGCCCGATCCCCAGAGCGTCGCGATGACCGGGCCGACGGCGATGATCGCGGTCAGCGCGGCCAGCAGCACGCGCTTCTCGCGCAGGGAGCTGCGCAGCACGCCGGGAGCACTCGACCCGCCCAGGAGCAGCCCCGCACCCGCGCCGACCGGCAGGGCGATGAGCGTGTACATGTCGCTCGCCGATGCGGCGTAGAGGAAGAGGGTGAGCGCGAAGACGGCGCTGCCGAGGCGGATCCGTCGACGCCAGAGCGGCGACGCGAAGCAGCTGGCGGCCATCGCGACGGTGAGGAGCGCGGCGATCGGGGGAGCGCCCGAGACCGGCAGATCGTTCAGCGGGACCGCGGGGATCACCTGCTCCTCGAAGACGCCCACGGCGAGGCCGATGACGCCGACGACGATGCCGCCCCCGAAGAAGGTCGCAAGCAGCCGTCGCGTGCCGAACGCCCCTTCCGCGAACCCGCACACCAGGAGGGTCGCCGCGAGGACCACCGCCAACGTGGTCGGGTGATCGACGCGCAGCAGGGCGAGGAGCAGGTCGCGCAGGTCGAACGGACCCGCTCCCACCCGCGCGCCGCCGGTGCGCATCGTCGCGAGGCTGACCACCGTCACCGCCGTCGCGATCGACAGGGTCCCGAGGCGCCGCCGGAGGAACTCGACGGACCCGGGCGGGCGGAGCGGGAAGGTCGCCCGCGAGACGTCGGGGGCAGCGGCGGTGCGTTCGGGCGCGGTGGACACCTGGGACATCGGTTCTCCGTCTGACAGGGATGCCGGGGTGCCGGCATCCCTCTCCATGTTCGTTCCCGTCGAGTCGGGCCGCATCGGCCGTTCGGACCGGGCCGTCATCCGATCGGATGACATGCCCTGTGCCGACCGGGTCAGGGAGTCCGCGCGCGAGCGGGCCACAGGCGTCGCACCAGCAGTGGACCGGCGACGCCGTGCAGGATGACGCTGCCGAGCACGAGAAAGCCCTGTTCGCCGGGCAGCGCGTGGGCGGCGATGAGTCCGATCCAGAGGGGATCAGCTCGGCGGGAGCGTGAGGTCGAGCTCGTCGGTGTCGGGCAGGAAGCCTTGCGAGACGGTCAGTCGCACGGTGACGGAGCCGTCCCACTCGTCATCCGCCCCGCCCTCGCGCGGCTCGACGAGGACGTCGACGCCCTCGGCGGCGTCGTGCCGGTCCAGCACGATGCGGTCGCCGGTGCCCACCCGGGTACCGTCGCGGAAGGCGACGAGCCGCGCGCGCGGGGCGGACTCGCCGACGAGCTCGACCGTCGCCGTCGTGGAGCTCGCGGCACGGGCCACCGGTGCGGTGCGGAGCGCGACGGCGCCGGGCTGCCCCGGGACGTCGGCCGCGGCCACGTGGGCAGGTGCCTCTCCCACGACCTCCAGATGCGCCACCCCATGGCCCCGGATGCCGAGGGGCACGGCGACCACGAAGAGGACCGCGGCGACGGCGAGGACGACGCCGCCGACGAGGAGGTTGCGGCGGGCGCGTTCGGGGGTGGGGAGCGGTTCGGCGGGATACATGCGGGTCCTCGGGATTCGGGTGCGGACCCCTCCACTGTCGTTCGTGAGCGCGCCTTCGGAACCGGCCGACCGGCTACGCTCCCGTCCGTTCGGGTAGTCCGTGGGCGAACGCGCCTTGTACGCCGCTCGCGCTCCCTAATCTGGGCGCA
This sequence comes from Microbacterium sp., assembly GCA_029239635.1. Taxonomy (GTDB): domain Bacteria; phylum Actinomycetota; class Actinomycetes; order Actinomycetales; family Microbacteriaceae; genus Microbacterium. The sequence goes on from JARBUN010000015.1 coordinate 4,878, forward strand.
TGGCCCCCACCGCCGCCTCCCCGATCCGCGTCGTCATCGTCGATGACGAAGCGCTGATCCGCACCGGGTTCTCGTACATTCTCAACGCGGCCGCCGACATCGATGTCGTGGCCACCGCCGACGGGGTGGGGGCGATCGACGTGCTCGACGCGGCCCGCCCCGACGTCGTCCTCCTCGACATCCGGATGCCGGGGCGAGACGGCCTGTCCGTCTTGCGCGAGATCCGCGCGCGGGGGTGGGACATGACGGTCGCGATCCTGACCACCTTCGACTCCGACGACCACATCGCCGCCGCCCTGGACGGAGGGGCGGCCGGGTTCCTCGTCAAAGACACCGATCCGCGCCAGCTCCCGCAGCTCGTGCGCACGCTGCACGGGGGCGGAGTCGTCTTCTCGCCGACCGTGAGCCGCGCGGTCGTCGCCGGGTATCTGCGTCCCGAGACCGGCGGGGACACGCGTCTCGTCGAGGGGCTCACCGAGCGCGAGAAGGAGATCCTCGTCCACCTGGGACGCGGCCTGTCCAATGCGCAGATCGGCTCCGAGATGTTCCTCAGCCCCGCAACCGTCAAGGCGCACATCAGCACCATCCTCAGCAAGCTCGGCGTCGAGGGCCGGGTCTCGGCCGCGCTCGTCGCCGAGCGCGCGGGCCTGCTGCGCGAGACGGGCGGTGCTCGGTGAAGGAGTGGGCGGTGAGACATCGCGGGATCCTCATCGATCTCGCTCTGGTGGCGGTCGCCGCGCTCGACGGGGTCCTCGGGCTCTACACGTCGGGCCTGACCGAGCTGATCCTCACCCTGGTGGGGGCGGCCGGGTTGCTGCTGCGTCGACGGTTCCCGCTGGTGGCCGTTGCGCTCGCGCTGCCCGCGCTCTTCGTCACGGGTGGGCCGATCGCGTCGGTCATCGCGCTCGCGACCGTCGCGACGCGGGTGTCGTCGACGACCGCCCTGGTGGCCGCTTCCGCGGCGACCTTCCTCGGCCTCGCGCTCTCGTGGGATTCGATCGAGTCGATCAACGACCTCGTGCTCGCGACCGTCTACGCGACGATGACCTCGGGCGGCGCCGTGGCGGTCGGACGTCTTCGCCGCAGTCACACACGTCTGGCGGCGAGTCTGGCCGAGCTCCAGCGCGCGCGGGAGGAGGAGACCCGCCTCGCGGCGCGTGAGGCGGTCGCGGAGGAACGCGCGCACCTCGCCCGGGAGATGCACGACGTCGTGTCGCATCAGGTGAGTCTCATCACCGTCCAGGCGGGCGCCCTCATGGTGCGCGTGGAGGATCCCGAGGTCGTCGACACGGCCGACACGATCCGCCAGCTCGCCGCCACCACGCTCGCCGAGCTGCGGCAGATGCTCCTGGTGCTGCGTGCCGACGGGCCGGAGGCGGCTCCCCTGACCCCGCAACCCACGCTCGAACACCTCCGTGAGCTCCTGGACGTCGCCGACCTCGACGTCACCGCGCACATCGATCTTCCGAGCGGGCTCGCGCAGGTGATCCAGCGCGCGGTGTACCGCACCGTGCAGGAGGGGCTGACCAACGTGCGCAAGCACGCGCCCGGCGCCCGGGTGGAGGTGACGGCGGCTGTCGAGGCGGGGAGCACCGTCGTCCTCCGCGTGGTGAACTCCGCCCCGACCGAACCCGTGACGCCGCAGATCGCCACGGCGAGACTCGGGCATCGCGGCCTCTCCGAGCGCGCGCACCTCCTCGGCGGCTCGTTCCGTTCCCAGGCATCCGCCGACGGCTCCTACGAGATCGAACTGCGGCTGCCGCTCCCGGGGCGCGCGCGTCCCTGAACGCTCTTGTCCCGGTGTCCCCTCCGCGTTCGCGGACGAGCACCGGGCGGTGGCGCGGTGTGTTGGTCGGCGGCATCCGTTCTGTCAACGCCCGCGCGCGATCCGGCGACGCCGACCTACCGTGGCGCCATGACCGTCTCCCGACTCCTGCTCGTCCGGCACGGCGAAAGCGAGGGGAACGTCGCGGCCTCGAGAGCGGAGCGCGCAGGTTCGCCGACGATCGACCTCGACATCCGCGACGCCGACGTCGCCCTCTCCCCGACGGGGGAGGAACAGGCGCGGGCGTTGCGCACCTGGTGGGAGTCGGCCGGGCCCATCGACGAGTACTGGGTCTCGCCGTACCTGCGGGCGCGGCAGACCCTCGCGCTCGCCGTCGATGAGGCGGCCCTGTCCGCACGGACGCGCGTCGACGAGAGGCTTCGCGACCGGGAGCTCGGCATCCTGGATCTGCTGACGTCGCTCGGCGTGCGCGAGTTCCACCCCGAAGAGGCCGCGCGGCGGCGCCACCTCGGCAAGTACTACCACCGGCCGCCGGGCGGGGAGTCGTGGGCGGACGTCGCTCTGCGCCTGCGGTCGTTCCTGGGGGAGAGCCTCGACCGCCCCGCCGACACGGTGATGGTCGTCGCGCACGACGCGGTCGTGATGCTGATCCTCGCCGTGCTCCTGCCGCTCGACGAGACCGAGCTGCTCTCGTTCGCCGCGGAGAACACCGTGCGCAACGCCTCGGTGACCGAGCTCGTGCGCGGCGAGGCCGGCTGGGAGCTGACGACGTTCTCGTCCGTCGAGCACCTCGCCGCCGAGGGGGCCGACATCACCGTCCACTCCGGAGAAGACGATGTCCCCGAGCGTTGAGGACGTCACCCTGTCGCTGCTGCGCGAATGGGGGCTTCCCGAACCCGGCGGCTCGAAGAAGTCTCGCGGACAGGTGGTCGTGGTGGGTGGGTCGACCCGTTCCCCCGGCGGCGTGCTGCTGTCGGCGGAGGCGTCGCTGCGCGTGGGCGCCGGACGCGTCGGCCTCGCCGTGCCCGCGGACATCGCACCGCCCCTGGGGCCCGCGATGCCCGAGGCCGGCGTCTACGTCCTCCCGGCCGGGTCAGCCGCCCTCGACGACCACCTGCGCTCCGCGGTGGAGTCCGCCGATGCGGTCCTTCTCGGGCCGGGTTTCGACGATCCGGATGCCACGCGCGCGGCCCTTCTCGCCGTCGCCGACGCGGAGGTCGGCCGCCTGGTCCTGGATGCCTTCGCCCTCGGCATCCTGTCCGATGTGGACCGCGGCATCCTGCCGGACGACCTCCTCATCAACGCGAACGAGGAGGAGGCGGCCCTGCTGCTCGGGCGCGACCTCGGCGAGGACCGCGTCACCGACGTCCGCGAGATCGCGGATCGGTTCTCGGCGGTGGTGCACTGCTTCGGGACCGTCGCCGCCCCGGACGGGCGGGCGTGGCGGGCGGAGCCCGGAGGGTCGGGCCTCGGCACCGCGGGAAGCGGGGACGTGCTGTCGGGCGCGATCGCCGGCTTCGCCGCCCTCGGCATGGAACCGGAGCGCGCGGCCGTGTGGGGCGGGTGGACGCACGCGCGGGCGGGCGACCGGCTCACCGAGCGGGTCGGCATCGGGTTCCTCGCGCGCGATCTGCTGCCCGAGCTGACCGCGGTCATCCACGCCAGCTGACGGTGTCAACGGTCTTCGACGCACGGCCGTCCGCGGCCTACCGTCTGCCGAATGAGCACTGACACCACGGCCCCCTCCACGCTCCGGCGGGGAATCGGCGGCCCTCTCCTGTTCGCCTTCATCCTCGGCGACGTCCTCGGCGCGGGGATCTACGCGCTCATGGGCGTGCTCTCGGAGCGGGTCGGCGGGATGCTGTGGGCTCCCCTCCTGGCCGCGCTCCTGCTCGCCCTCCTCACCGCCGGCTCGTACGCGGAGCTCGTGACGAAGTACCCGCGGGCCGGGGGCGCCGCGGTCTTCGCGGAGCGCGCGTTCAAGAACACGCTCGTGTCGTTCCTCGTCGGCTTCAGCATGCTGGCCGCGGGTGTCACCAGCGCGGCCGGGCTGTCGATCGCCTTCGCGGGCGAGTACCTGTCCACCTTCGTGGATCTGCCCGTCATCCCGGTGGCCATCGTGTTCCTCGGCGTCGTCGCGGCGCTCAACGCCCGTGGCATCCGGGAATCGATGGGGGCGAACCTCGTCATGACCGTGATCGAGGTGAGCGGTCTCGTCATCGTCGTGGTGGTGGTCGGGATGCTTCTGGGCGGAGGAGGCGGCGATGTCTCCCGTGTGGTGCAGGCGCCGGAGGGCACCGGCGTCGCGACAGCGGTGCTCGCCGGGGCGATCATCGCCTATTACTCGTTCGTCGGGTTCGAGACGTCGGCGAACATGATCGAGGAGGTCAAGGAGCCGTCGAAGATGTACCCGAGGGCCCTCTTCGCCGCGTTGGGAACGGCCGGTCTCGTCTACGTCCTGGTCGGGTTGGCCAGCAGCATCGCGCTCTCGCCCGAGCAACTGTCGGCGTCCAGCGGTCCGCTCCTGTCGGTGGTCGAGGCCAGCGGCGTCGCGATCCCGTCGTGGCTCTTCAGCCTCATCGCGCTCGTCGCCGTGGCGAACGGCGCGCTCCTGACCATGATCATGGCGAGCCGCCTGACCTACGGGATGGCCGAGCAGGGGCTGCTTCCCCGCGCGCTCGCGCGCGTGCTGCCGCGTCGGCGCACTCCGTGGGTCGCCATCCTCGCGACGACCCTCGTCGCGATGCTGCTGACGCTCGTCGGCGACCTCACCCTGCTGGCCGAGACCGTCGTGCTCCTGCTCCTCTTCGTGTTCCTCAGCGCGAACATCTCGGTGCTCGTCCTGCGTCGCGATAGCGTCGAGCACACGCACTTCCGGGTGTGGACGTTCGTGCCGATCCTCGGGATCGCGTCGTGCGTCCTGCTGCTCAGTCAGCAAAGTCTCACGGTCTGGATCTTCGGTCTGGTGCTGCTGGCCGTGGGGGTGGCGCTGTACTTCCTCGCCCGGTGGGGGCGGGCGCGCGGGGAGGCAGCGGGCGCGCGGTAGCGCTTACGGGCCGATCGCGCGGATCCGCTCGGCGACGGCCGCCGCGGCGGTGTGCTGCACGAGATGCCGGTGACCGGGAATGACGGACACCGACCCGGCGGGTGCCCGCGCGGCGAGCCGTCGAACCCATTCCTCCTGTGCGATGGGGTCGGCGGCTCCCCGCATCACGAGCAGGGGGACCGTCAGAAGCGCCACACGATCCTCGATCGGGTACCGGAGCATGTGTCGTGCTTGGCGTACGTACCAGATCGGGCCGCAGCGGACGTAGTCGGTGAGCACGAGCGCGTTGCCTCGGGGCGGTTCGAGCGCTGAGTCGCGGGCGAGCAGGAGGGCCTGCCGCAGGGCGCCGCGCCGTCGGTCGTCGGTGACGGGGCCGATCGTCACGACCGCGCTCGCGAGATCGGGGCGTTGGACGGCCAGTTCCACCACCCACTGGGCGCCCATGGAGTGCCCCACGAGGATCGCCCGGCCCACGCCGAGCTCGTCGACCACCGTGCCGAGCGCCCGGGCCATCGCGGCGACGTCGGGCGAGGCCGTCGGTTTGGGGAGGCCGCCGAACCCGGGAAGGTCGACCACGTGCACCTCGGCCCGCGTCGCCAGTTCCGCCTGCAGCCGCGACAGGTACCGGTGCGACATCCCGATGCCGTGGACCAGCACGTAGACGGTGCTGTTCGGGCGCCGGTGCGACCACGACCGGAAAGCGAGACCGTTCACGGAGTGCATCACGAGCGCGATCGTAAGGGCGGCGCGATCCAGCCGATCCGGGGTTGCGCACGTCCCTCCGCGTCCGAGCGGGTGGGATCTCGTGCACGCCGACCGCGCTGTCGCGCAACGCGTCGGGACATATGTGACCTCGCGTGAAGGCCGACGACGGTGGATGACGGTGCACGACACCGCGTTTCGCCCCGTTCGACGGGCGCGGGGCCGCCGACGCAATCTCTCTGCAGGTGCCGACGGATCCCGCCGAGGCGCCTCCACCTATCAGAGAGGACAACCGCATGAGCACATTCCCCGCGGCCCGCGTTCTTCTCGCCCGTTACGTCGTTTCGCGCCTCGCCCAGGCCGCCCTCGTGCTGTGGGCTGCCTACACGCTGTCGTTCCTCGTGCTGTACGCGCTGCCGAGCGACCCCGTGGCGCTGCTGGCGGGAGGGGATGCCACGGACATCTCGCCCGCGCAGCTCGACGACCTGCGTCAGCGCTACGGGCTGGATCAGCCGCTGTGGGTGCAGTACCTGCTGCATCTGCGCAGCATCCTGTCGGGTGATCTCGGCACCTCGATCTCGACGGGGCGTCCGGTGGCCGCGGTCATCGGCGAGGCGATCCCGCCGACGGTCCAGCTCACCGGCCTCGCGCTCGTCGTGGCGGTGCTGCTCGGCGCGGGTATCGCGATCGCCGCGACCTTCACCCGCTCACGGCGCCTGGCCTCCGTCCTCCTCGGGCTGCCGCCGCTCGGCGTCGCGGTCCCCTCCTTCTGGCTCGGGCTGGTGCTGATCCAGTGGTTCTCGTTCCAGATCCCGCTCTTTCCCGCGATGGGCGACAAGGGCTTCCCCTCGTTGGTCCTGCCCGCTGTCACCCTGGCGATCCCCACGAGCGCCGCGATCGCCCAGCTGCTGTCCAAGAGCCTGGTCACCGCGCTCGGCGAGCCGTACATCGACACCGCGTGGGCGAAGGGGGTGACCCGGGCGCGCGTCCACCTCGCGCACGCGCTGCGCAACGCCGCCCTCCCCGCCCTCACCGTCACCGGTCTGGTGGTCGGGCAGTTGCTGTCGGGAACCGTCGTGACCGAGACGGTGTTCTCTCGTCCGGGCATCGGCCGCGTGACCGCCCAGGCGGTGCAGCAACAGGATGTCCCCGTCGTGCAGGGCATCGTGCTCTTCGCCGCGGCCGTCTTCGTGCTCACGACCCTCGCTGTCGACCTCGTCTACCCGCTCCTCGACCCGCGCATCGTGCTGAGCGCGGGCTCGCCGCGCCGCGCCCGCCGGCGGGCGCGGGCCGCTGCCGGGGACGCCCATGCGTCCGCGCCCCTCGAAAAGGTGGTGACCTGATGTCCGAGACCGTGGCCCTCGTCCCCGAACGGGCGCAGACATCGGAGGATGTCTTCGCCGCGACCGCCGGCGACCGCTTCGACGACGCCGTCGTCGCGCGCGGCGCCGGGGAGCCGGCATCCGGTCGTCCGCATCTTCCCGCGGTGTTGCGGCGGCCGCTCGTGGTGGCCTCGATCGTGTGGCTGCTCGTCGTCATCATCGCGGCCGCGTGGCCCGCGGTGCTCGCCCCGGGAGACCCCCTCGGCGGCACGCCCTCCGAAAACCTGCAACCGCCGTCGTGGGCGCACTGGTTCGGCACCGATCAGCTCGGCCGCGACCTCTACACGCGCGTCGTGCACGGCACCGCCCTGACCGTGTCGGCGGCCGCGATCGCCGTCGGCGTCGGAGTGGTCGCGGGGTCGGCGGTGGGGCTGGTGAGCGGATTCGTCGGCGGACGGACGGATGCCGTGCTCATGCGCCTCGCCGACGTGCTGCTCGCGATCCCGGGGCTGCTGCTGTCGCTCGCCCTGATCACGGCCCTCGGCTTCGGCACCGTCAATGTCGCGATCGCGGTGGGAATCGCGAGCGTGGCGTCGGTCGCGCGGGTCCTCCGCTCCGAGGTCCTGCGGGTGCGCAGCGCCCCGTACGTCGAGGCGGCGCGCGCCTCGGGCAACGGGTGGACGGCGATCCTGGTGCGCCACGTGCTGCCGAACGCCATCGCGCCCGTCCTCGTTCTCGCGGTGCTCGAGTTCGGCACGGCGATCCTGGCCGTGTCCGCGCTGAGCTTCCTCGGTTACGGGGCTCCGCCGCCCTCTCCCGAATGGGGCGCCCTCGTCTCGGGCGGACGCGACTACCTGCGCACCGCCTGGTGGCTCACCGCCCTCCCGGGTCTCACGATCGCCGTGACCGTGCTGGCCGCCAATCGCCTCTCGCGGGGCCTCGACACGGACGGACGGGCACGCCGATGAGCCTCCTCGAGATCGACGGCCTCGCGGTCGCCTACCGCACCTCCCGCGGTGACATCGACGCGGTGCGCGAGGTCACCCTCGCCGTGGACGCGGGGGAGACCGTCGCCATCGTGGGCGAGTCCGGCTCGGGCAAGTCCACGACGGTGCACGCGATCATCCGTCTGCTTCCCTCGGCGGCGCGTATCCGCGCGGGGGCCGTGCGCTTCGACGGGGCGGATCTCGTCGCGGCATCCGATCGGCAGTTGCGATCCGTGCGCGGACGTCGCATCGGCTTCGTGCCGCAGGACCCCACGGTCAGCCTCAACCCCGTCGTGCGCATCGGCGATCAGGTCGCGGAGGTCCTGCGCGCGCACGGTCTCGCCGACCGCCGCACCGCGGCCGTCCGCGCCGTCGAGGCGCTGGAGCGGGCGGGCCTGCCCGACGCGGCCGTCCGCGCGCGGCAGTACCCGCACGAGCTGTCGGGCGGCATGCGCCAACGCGTGCTCATCGCGATCGCGATCATCGGCGATCCCGCCCTGATCATCGCCGACGAGCCGACGAGCGCCCTCGACGTCACGGTGCAACGGCAGATCCTCGACCATCTCGACGTGCTCAAGCGCGAGCGCGGGGCGAGCCTGCTGCTCATAACGCACGACCTCGGCGTCGCCGCCGACCGCGCCGACCGCATCGTCGTCATGACCGACGGGCGCATCGTCGAGGAAGGAACGCCGGCCGAGGTGCTGGGTTCCCCGCGGCACCCGTACACCCGTCGACTGATCGCGGCAGCGCCGAGCCTGAACACGGCGACACCGGATGCCGCGGGCTCGCGCCGCGACCGAGCCGACGCCGGAGCCGACCGACGGCGGGACGTCGCGGCGGCGGCGACCGTCCGGGGCGGCGGCTCGTCGGCATCCGTCGCCCCGGTCCTCGAGGTCGACGGCCTCGTGAAGGAGTTCGTCCTCCCCGGGGGCAGGACGGTGCAGCGCGCCGTCGACGGCGTCGGCTTCCGCCTCCACCGGGGCCGCACGCTCGCGCTGGTCGGCGAGTCGGGTTCGGGCAAGACCACGACGGCGCGCTTGGCGTTGCGCCTGACGGACCCGACCGCCGGGACGGTGCGCGTGGACGGCGTCGACGTGACCGCGCTGACCGGCCGCCCGCTGCGCGAGCTCCGGCGCCGGGTGCAGCTCGTGCAGCAGAACCCCTACGCCGCGTTGAACCCGCGGTGGAGTGTCGAGACGATCGTCACCGATCCGCTCCGCGCGTTCGGGGTCGGCTCGCGGGCACAGCGTCGCGCGCGGGCCGCCGAGCTGCTCGACCTCGTGGCGCTGCCGGCCTCGGTGCTGCGGCGGCGACCGGCCGACCTCTCCGGCGGGCAGCGCCAGCGCGTCGCGATCGCACGGGCCCTGGCCCTGGAGCCGGAGCTGCTCGTGCTCGACGAGCCGGTCTCGGCACTCGACGTGTCGATCCAGCACCAGATCCTGACCCTTCTCGCCGAGATCCAGCGCGAGAAGGGGCTCAGCTACCTGTTCATCTCGCACGACCTCGCGGTGGTGCGACAGATCGCCCACACCGTGGGGGTCATGCGCCGCGGGCGTCTCGTCGAGCTCGGCGACGTCGACACCGTCTTCACCTCGCCCACCCACGACTACACCCGGGCGCTCCTGGATGCCATTCCCGGTCGCCCCGTCCCGACACTCACCCCTTCCGCCTGAGGAGCACACCATGACCATCCGACGCCCCACTCTCGCGGCGACCCTCGCCGTGACCGCGGCCCTCGTCCTGACCGCATGCGGGAGCACCGCCGCCGCCGCCCCCGAGGACGCGGCGCCCGCCACCCCCGTCCAGGGGGGAGATCTGACGTTCGCGATCGCGAACGACCCGATCTCGCTGAACCCGTCCGGTACCGGATCCGGCAACGACACGCTCTACGTGACCCGGCAGCTCGTCGACTCGCTGCTGTACCAGAACCCCGACACCGGCGCCCTCGATCCGTGGCTGGCCACGTCGTACACCTCCAACGCCGACGCGACGGAGTTCACCTTCTCGCTCCGCGACGGCGTGACCTTCTCGGACGGCACCCCGTTCACCGCGGCCAACGTCAAGGCGACCTTCGACGACATCGTCGCGGCCGGGGCGCTCAGCCAGGCGGTGAGCAGCTTCGTCGGATACGCCGGGACCGACGTGGTCGACGCGCACACCGCCCGCGTCCGGTTCTCGACGCCGAACGCCGCGTTCCCGAACTCCACGGCATCCGTGGCCCTGGGCATCGTCGGGGACGCGACGCTCAAGGCCCCGTACGACCAGCGCGCCGGCGGGACGGCGCTCGTCGGCAGCGGCCCCTTCACCCTGAAGAGCTACACGAAGGACACCGCCACCGTGCTGACCGCGCGCGAGGACTACGCGTGGGGCCCCGCGGCGCTCGGCAACGACGGGCGCGCGCGCCTGGACACCGTCACGTTCCAGATCGTGCCCGAAGCGGGCGTGCGCACCGGCAGCCTCACCTCCGACCAGGTCGATGTGGCCGGCGGCATCCAGCCGGGTGACGTGGCCTCGATCGAGCAGGCGGGGTATCCGCTGGTCTCGCGGGGCAACCCCGGCGTCACGTTCGGGATCTCGTTCAACCTCTCGCACCCCACGGTCGCCGATCTGCCCGTCCGCCAGGCGATCGCCGCCGCGATCGACGCGAAGACCGTCCGTGACACGGCGCTGAACGACTCGTTCGCGATCGCCACCAGCGTCCTGGCGAAGAACACCCCCGGCTACGCCGACCAGAGCGCTGCGTTCACGTACGACCCCGCTCGCGCCGGCAAGCTGCTCGACGCCGCCGGCTGGAAGGCCGGAGCCGACGGCATCCGCGAGAAGGACGGCGCGAAGCTGCAGCTCAAGCTCTGGTGGATCACGAACTTCGGACCCAACCAGACCTCGCTCGAACTCATCCAGCAGGAGCTCAAGGCCGTCGGCATCGACCTGCAGCTGCAGAGCGGGCCGGTGCCCGACTTCCTCGAGGCGCAGAAGAACGGCGACTTCGACCTCGTCTGGGGCAACCTGTCGCGCGCCGACGGCGACGTGCTGCGCACCACCTTCTCGAAGGCGACCACGCGCTACCGCATCGACGACCCCGCCCTCGAGACGCTCCTGCAGCAGCAGCTCGCCACCAGCGATCCGTCCGCGCGCGGCGCGCTGCTCGCCCAGGCGCAGGAGCGGATCGCGAGCCAGGTGTATCAGATCCCGGTGCACGAGCTCACCTCCATCCTCGGCACCCGGGAATCGGTGCACGCGGTGACCCTTGGCGCCGACTCGCGCCTGGACTCGCTCGTGGCCGCCTGGAAGAACGACTGACCCCGCCCATCTGAAAGGAGCGCATCATGACCTCATCGACCCCCTTCTCCCTCGGCGTCGCCCTTGAGGGTGCCGGCTGGCATCCCGCCGCCTGGCGCGAGCCGTCGGCGCGACCCGACGCCCTGTTCACCGCCGACTACTGGACCGAGCTCGTCCGGACCGCCGAGGCGGGCGAGGTGGACTTCGTCACGATCGAGGACTCCCTCGCCCTGCAATCCGAGCGGTTCCTCGTCGGGGACGACCGCACCGACGAGGCGCGCGGACGCCTGGACGCGGTGCTCATCGCCTCTCGGGTCGCGCCTCTCACCTCGACCATCGGGCTGATCCCGGTGGCGACCGTGACCCACACCGAGCCCTTCCACGTGTCGAAGGCCATCGCCACGCTCGACTACGTCAGCGAGGGGCGGGCGGGCGTGCAGGTGAAGGTCTCCGCCAGAGCGGACGAAGCCGCGCACGTCGGCCGTCGCGCCCACCCGGGCGACGTCGCCGTCGACGATCCCGCCTTCCTCGCGTTCGTCGACGATGCGTTCGACGAGGCCGCCGACGCGGTCGAGGTGGTGCGCCGGCTCTGGGACAGCTGGGAGGACGACGCCGAGATCCGTGACGCCGCGACCGACCGGTTCCTGGATGCCGACAAGGTGCACCGCATCGACTTCGAGGGCCGCTTCTTCTCGGTGCGCGGCCCCTCGATCACCCCGCGCCCGCCGCAGGGGCAGCCGGTGGTCGCCGCCCTGGCGCACGCGGCCGTGCCCTACCGGCTCGCCGCCCGTGCGGCCGACCTGGTGTTCGTGACCCCCGCCGACGCCGTGCACGCGCGAGACATCGTCGACGAGGTGCGCGACGCCGAACGCGCGGTGGGTCACGAGGGCGAGCCGCTGCGCATCTTCGCCGATCTCGTCGTGTTCCTCGACGCGCCCGACGAGCGGGCCGACGCCCGCCTCGCGCGCCTCGACGGCGTCGGCCGACGGCTCGTCTCGGACGCGCGGATCGTCGCGGGGTCGGCATCCGCCGTCGCCGACGTGATCGACGATCTGATCGCGGCGGGCTACAGCGGCGTGCGGCTGCGCCCGGGGGTCGTGACCGACGACCTGCCCCGCATCGCCGCCGACCTGGTGCCCGAACTGCGACGTCGAGGGGTCGCGCAGCCCCCGACGCGCACGACGCTCCGCGGGCGCCTCGGCCTGCCGGAAGACCTCCCCAGCCGCTACGCCACCCCCGTCGCCTGAAAGGACGAGACCACCATGACCGAGCGCACACCGACCTCGCGAAAGCAGATCATCCTCGCCGCCTACGTGGGCGGAGTGAACGAGCACACCGCCTGGGAGCACCCGGATGCCGGGAGCCAGATCGCCTTCTCGACCTTCCGCCACGTGGCCCAGACCGCCGAACGCGGGCGCTTCGACTACTTCTTCCTCGCCGAGGGGCTCGCGCTCCGCGCCCGCGACGGGCGCATCTTCGACCACGACATCGCCGGCCGACCCGACACCCTCCCGGTGCTCGCCGCGATCGCCGCGGTCACCGAGCACCTGGGTCTCGTCGGCACGCTGAATGCCACGTTCAACGAGCCGTACGAGCTCGCCCGCCAGATCGCGAGCCTCGACCATCTCTCCGGGGGCCGCGCGGGCTGGAACGTCGTGACGTCCTTCGACGCGTACACGGGCGGGAACTTCCGTCGGGGAGGGTTCCTCCCGCACGCCGACCGCTACGTCCGCGCCGAGGAGACCGTCGCCACCGTGCGCGAGCTCTGGGACTCGTGGGCCGCCGACGCGATCGCCGCCGACAAGGAGGCGGGCGTCTTCCTCCGCGACGCGCGGGCGGGGGAGTTCTCGCACCACGGCGCCCAGTTCGACATCGAGGGGCGCTTCACGGTGCCGCGCAGCCCGCAGGGTCGCCCGGTCATCGTGCAGGCGGGCGTGTCTCCGCAGGGCCGCGACTTCGCGGCATCCACCGCCGACGCGATCTTCTCGCCATACTCGAGCCTCGCCGAGGGGAAGGCGTTCCGCGACGACATCCGCGAGCGCGCCGCCCGATTCGGCCGCGACCCCGAGCACGTGAAGATCCTGCCGTCGGCCGGCTTCGTACTCGGCGACAGCCGCGCGGATGCCGAGGAGAAGGCGCGACACATCCTCGAGCAGCAGCTGAGCGACCGCACGATCCAGGTGACGTTCGAGCAGGTGTGGAACCGCGATCTGTCGGCGTACGACCTGGACGGTCCCCTGCCCGACATCGATCCGGATCCCGAGGCCCCGGCCTTCATCCAGGGGCGCGCGTTCATCTTCCAGGACCGCTTCCAGACCGTTCGGCGCTGGCACGACCTCGCCGAGGAGCGGGGGCTCACCCTCCGCGGGCTCGCTCGCGCCGTGGCCCGTGGCCCGCAGTACATCGGCACGCCCGAGCAGGTCGCCGACCAGCTCGACGCCTTCGTGCAGCAGGGCGGCGGCGACGGCGTGGTGCTGGGCTCGCACATCGTGCCGTCGGGGCTCGACGAGTTCGTCGAGCGGGTCGTGCCCCTCCTGCAGGAGCGCGGGTCACTGCGCACCGAGTACGAGGGCACCACGCTGCGCGAGAACCTGGGACTTCCCGTCCCCTCGGCCCTGGCCGCGGCCGTCTGAGCGAGGAGACGACCATGAGCCTCACGACAGACGCCGCGCTCGACCGTGCGCAGTTCGCCCGCGACTGGGAGGAGTGGCATCGCGACCACGAGGCCCGGCGCGCGGATCCGCACGGCTTCCTCGCCGTTACCGCGTTGTTCTGGATCCCCGAGGCGGCGGCATCCCTCCCGGGCATCCCGGGCCGGTGGTCCACCTCCGTCGACGGGCCGCTGGTCGAGCTCGGCGAAGGGGAATCCCTTGTGGTCGACGGCGTCGAGGTCACCGGGCGACACGCGTTCGGCCCGATCCCCGAGCGGGGAGGCACGACCGTCGGCTTCGACGGCGGGGTGATCGAGGTCGCCCGACGCGGGGGTCGTGACATCCTGCGGCCTCGGCGGCCCGACTTCCCTTACCGGGCGTCGTACGCGCGAACCCCGACGTACGTCCCCCCCAACCCGCGCTGGCGCGTCGAGGCGCGCTTCGTGCGCTACGCCGCTCCCCGGCCGTACGAGGTGGGGGCGGCGGTCGACGGGCTGTCGCACGTGTACGAATCGCCGGGCTATCTGGAGTTCGCGCTGCGCGGAGAGACCTTCCGCCTGGTGGCGTTCCCGGGACACGTCCCCGGTACGCTCACCGTGCTGTTCACCGACGCCACGAGCGGCCTCACGACGTACGCCGCGAACCGCTCCCTCGCGGTGTCGGAACCGGATGCCGAGGGGCGCACGATCGTGGACTTCAACCGCGCCGTGAACCTCCCGTGCGCCTACACCGACTTCGCGACCTGCCCGTTGCCGCCGGCCGAGAACCGTCTGCCGATCGGCATCGAGGCGGGGGAGAAGACCCCGCTCGCTCGTGCCCACGGCGCGGTCACCGCGAACGGGATCGAGCCGGTGGAGGCCGCATCGTGAGGTTCCAGCTGCTCGACATCATCCCGTTCTACGCCAACCCGTTGACCGGGGAACAGGTGAGCCCGGCCGATCGCTTCGCGCAGACGGTCGAGGCGGCCGTCCGTGCCGAGGAGCTGGGCTTCGACGCCGTGAGCGTCGGCGAACGGCACGCAGGGCGCTTCCTCTCGTCGTCGCCGACCGTCGTGCTCGGCGCCATCGCCGCACGCACGTCGCGCGTGCGCCTGAACTCCGGGGTCACGGTGCTCTCGGTGCTCGACCCCGTCCGGGTCGCCGAGGACTACGCCACGATCGACCAGCTCTCGCGCGGACGGGTGGAGCTGACCATCGGCAAGGGCAACGAGGTCGCGCAGTTCCCCCTGTTCGGGCTCGAGATCGACGATCAGTGGGAACTGCTCGCCGAGAAATACGAGCTCCTGCGCGCTCTGTGGCGCACGGAGCAACTCGACTGGCCGGGGGGAGAGTTCACCCGGCCGCTGCGCGCGACCACGACGCTGCCCCGCCCGTTCGACGGTCCGCCGCGGGTGTGGCACGGCTCGGCGACGACGCTGTTCTCGGCGGCTCTGGCCGCCCGTCACGGCGACCCGCTCTTCAGCGCGAACGCGATCCAGCCGCTGCAGAACTACGGCGTGCTCGTCGATCACTACCGCGACGAGTACGCCCGTCACGGTCACGATCCCCGCACGGCCTACGTGGGAGCGGGAGCGGGAGCGCTCTTCCTCGCCGACACGAGCCAGCAGGCCGTCGAGCAGTACGGCCCGGTGTACGAGGCGATCGTCGCGGCGACCAACGTGCCGGGCAACAACACCCCGTTCCGCGACATCCATCACGCCGTCGCGGAGGGCCCCGCCCTCGTCGGCACCGCGCAGCAGATCATCGACAAGATCGGCGCGTTCCACGGCCGGCTCGGTCACGACCTGCAGTCGATCAGCCTGCCGACGACCGTGCCGTTCGCGCAGCAGCTCGAGGTCCTCGAACGCTTCGCCACCGAGGTGATCCCCGTACTGCGCCGGGAGCTGCCGACGACGCTGTGGACGGATGCCGATCCGGCCGGCGCCCGGCCGGAGGTCGCGGTTGCGGGCGTCCGCGATCGATCGTCGACCCTGGTGGGCGCGGAGCCGTGAGCGCCGCGGCGGCGTCCGGCGACGAGGGCGCTCCGGCGGGCCGCGCCGCCATCGACGCATCCGCCGTCGTGACACCGTCGGCTCCCGACGTGACCGTGTTCGACCGCAACACCCGCCCGCCCGTACCCTACCCGGCGGCGAGGGCAGCGCTCTCGTGCTGCCTCGCCGCCGGATTCGCAACGCTGCTCGACGCGACCGTCGTCGCGTACACCGCCCCCACGATCGCCTCGTCGCTGGATGCCACGACCTCGGGCGTGCAGTGGTTCCTCGCCGCGTACTCGCTGACGTTCGGACTGGGGCTGGTGCCCGCCGGGCGACTCGGCGACGCTCTCGGACGCCGAGGGCTGTTTGTGGGCGGGGATGCTCGCCTTCCTGCTCGGGGCCGTCGCGTCCGCCCTGGCCCCGACCGTGTGGCTCCTGGTCGCGGGACGGCTCGCGCAGGGGCTCGGGGCCGGGTTCGTCAGCGCGCAGGTGCTCGGCATCATCCAGGACACCGCGCGAGGGACGGCCCGGGTGCGGGCGCTCGGCGCCTACAGCGCGGTCGGGGCGCTCGCCGCGATCGTGGGTCCCCTCCTGGGCGGCATCCTCCTGGAAGCGTTTCCGCCCACGGTCGGGTGGCGTTGCGTGCTGTTGACCCCGGTGCCGTTCGCCGCGCTCGCCGTCTGGCGTGGCCTGCGCGCCCTGCCCCGTGCTCGCCCCGCGCGCCTGAGCGCCGGTCTCGATCTTCCGGGCATCGCGCTGCTCGGCGCCGTCGTCGTCGCGATCACGCTGCCGGTGATCGATCCCGGGATGCCGCTCCCTCTCGTCGTGACCACGCTCGGCGCGGTGGGCGTCCTCGTCGCCGCGCTGATCGGCTGGGAGCGTCGGTATGCGCGTCGCGGCCGGCTCCCCCTCTTCGCCCCCGCGCTTCTGCGGTCCGGCGGGTTCGTCGCGGGCAACGTCGTCGCTCTGCTCTGGTTCGGGAGCCTGCTGGCCCTGTCGACGGTCATCGCGGTCTTCTTCCTGCAGGCGCAGCAGCTCCCGGCCTTCCTCATCGCGGCGGGGCTCGTCCCCTCCGCCCTGGCGCGGCTCGTCAGCTCGCGCGCCAGTGGCGCGATCTTCGCGCGATTCGGGTCGACGGCGATCACGGCGGGCCTGGCCATCGAGGTCGTCTGCCTGATCGCCCTCGTCCTCGCGACTCTCGCGGTGGACTCCGAGGCGCTGTTCGCGACCGTCATGGTGATCCAGGTCGCGATGGGCTTCGCAGGCGGTCTCGTCGAGCCGGCCCTGCGCGCGGTGACCCTCGGGTTCGCTCCGTCGGATCTGCACGGGGTCGCGGCATCCTTCCTGCAACTGACGCAGCGGCTCTCGGCGACGTTCTTCGTCGCCCTCGCGACGGGGATCGTCCTCGGCGCGGGTGCGGGAGCCGGCGCCGGCGCGAAGCCGACGCCAGGGTCGTTGCGGATCGCCACCCTCGTGTGCGCGGCCGCGGTGCTGATGGCTCTCGCTGTCGCGTGGTGGTCGTCGCAGCGTCGTCGCGTGTCCGTGGGCGCTCCGCTCCCCGCGGGCGCGGCGACCGTGTTACCGGGCGTTTCTCCGACTCCGGCGGGGACCCGTGCGCCGGGCGATACTGACGGGATGACGGCGGCGCAGAGTCTCTGGACGATCGAACGAGTCTCGTGGACCGACCCCCGGGCCGTGGCCCTGCGGGAGGCGATGGACGACGAGATCGGTCCGCGCTACGCCGAGGTGTTCGCGTCGTTCGACGAGGAGACCGCCGCGGCCCTCGCGAAGGACTTCGCCGTCGATCCCGCCACGATCGTCGAGGTCGTCCTCGTGCGGGACGACACCGGGGAAGCGGTCGGGCACGCGGCACTGCGCGCCCTGAGCGGCGAGCTGGAGGTCAAGCGCGTCTTCGTGCACCGGGATGCGCGGGGCCGCGGGGCCAGTTGCGTGTTGATGGCCGCGCTCGAGGAGCTCGCCCTCGCACGGGGAGCCGCGCGGTTGATCCTGCAGACGGGCGATCGCCAGCCCGAGGCGATCGCGCTCTACGAACGCATCGGCTACGTGCCGGTCGAGGTCTTCGAGCCCTACGTGCGTTTCGCCGGCTCGCGATGCTTCGCCAAGGAACTCCTCGCCTGAGCGGCGCCTCGGTCGCCGTCGCCGTGATCGGCGTGCGTCAGGTGCCGCAGTACGTCACGAAAGGCGTCGCGGTGTCGGGCGGAATGGCCGTGAGCTTCCGGGCGAGCGGCGTGTCGTGCGCGGTGAAGGGATCGCGCACCAGGGCGACCAGCTCGTCGAACGGACGCAGGTCTCCCTCCACCGCGGCGGTCAGGACCTCCTCGACGACGTGATTCCGCGGGACGATCACGGGGTTCGCCGCCCGGAGGCGGCCGGCATCCGGGCGAAGCGCCGCCCAGTCGTCGATCCACGCTTCCACCCGGGTTCTCGCGGGCGGAGGGAACAGGTGGAGCACCCCGGACCTGTCGCCGCGCGCCGCGGAGGCGAGGGATCGCCAGAATCGCGGGAAGTCGGTGCGGTGTTCCGCGAGGAGCGCGAGCGCCGCGTGCGCGGTCTGCTCGACGGTCGTCGCGGCGACGATCGGGGCGAGGCCGAGCTTCGCCCGGAACACCGCGATCCATCGATCGCGGAAGAGGCCGTCGAAGGAGTCCACGATCCCGCTCGCGATCTCTCGTCCCTCGCCGACGTCCTTCGCGAGCAGGGACGAGAAGGCCTCGCCCAGACGTTCGAGGTTCCACCGCATGATCGACGGTTGGCGAGCGTAGGCGTAGCGGCCGTGGCGATCGATCGAGCTGAAGACGACGTCGGGATCGTAGGCGTCCAGGAACGCGCACGGCCCGTAATCGATCGTCTCGCCGCTCACGAGGACGTTGTCGGTGCTCAGCACCCCGTGGACGAATCCCGCTCCCATCCATCCGGCCGTCTGCGCTGCGACGCCATCGACGATCCGGGTCAACACGTCGCGAGCCGACACTCCCTGGGGCGGGTGGCCGTCGGCGGCGGCGTCGGGGTGGTGGCGCGCGACGACGAGGTCCGCGAGGCGCGCGAGGACGGAGCGATCCTCAAGGGTGGCGGCGTACTCGAACGAGCCGTAGCGGACGTGACTGCGGGCGGTCCGCGCGACCACGGCACCCGGGAGGGTCACCCCGTCGAGCGATCGGGGCGCGCCCGTGGCGATGACGGCCAACGCCCGTGTCGTCGGCAGGCCGAGAGCGTGCAGGGTCTCACCCAGCAGGAACTCCCGCAGCATCGGGCCGACCGTGGCGAACCCGTCCACCCTCGACATGGAGGTGGGTCCGATGCCTTTCACGTGGATGTCGCGGAGAGCCCCCGACACGTCGCGTCGCTCGCCGAGCAGAGCGGCGCGGCCGTCTCCGAGGATCGGGCGGAAGAGACCCCACTGATGACCCGCGTACACCTGCGCGACGGGCGACGACCCCGGCGCGCGTGTGGTGCCGGTGAGGAAGCGCAGGCCCGCATCGCTTCTCAGCGTGCGCGGGTCGATCCCGAGTTCTCGCGCGAGGTCGTCGTTCAGCACCAGCGCCCTTGGGTGGGGCGCCGGGCGAGACTCGATCGGTCGCGAGAGTTCCGGCAGGCTCCGGGCCCACACCGCCTCCAACCGGGGGAGTGAGGTGTCCACCCGCGGGCCGATCATCGATCGGGGATCGGGTCGGCGGTCAGAGTTCGAACCCGAAGGCGCGCAGATCGATGAATCGCCCCGGTTCGACCTCGACCGGGCGTTCCCGCTCGGTCAGACGGCGGAATCCGAGCTTGAGGTAGAGCGCGTGCGCGCCGAGCATCTCGGGGCCGCTGTTCATCACCACGCGCTCCGCCCCGCGCGACCGCGCGAGCGCGACGACGTGACGGGTGAGGGCTTCGCCGACTCCGCGACCTCGCGCCGACGGATGCACCGCCAGCTGACGGAAGTCGAGCTCGCCCTCGCGAGCGAGCTCCGACAGGCGTTCGCCGGGACGCGGGACCCAGACGGTTCCGACGATTCGCCCGGCGGCATCCACCGCCACCCACACCTCGCCGTGAGCGACGCGACCGGCGACGTCGGCCAGCGAGGCGACGTACCCGTCCGTCAGTCCGTCGTAGCTGTGGCGGTAGGCCTCGACGGTGACGCGGGCGGCCTCCGCGTGTTCGTCGGACGCGACCGGCCGAATGGTCAGCTCGGGCGCGTCGGGGCCGGCGTGGAGCGGGGTGGTCATGGCATCCATTCTCCCGAGGGGGACGGGACGCGGCCCGGTCACAGCGACCGGGCCGCGTCGGGCGATCAGGACTGGGGGAGTCCCGGCGGGTTGATCTCGGACGTCGTGACGCCCTCCGACGTCAGCCCCCACGCGTCGAGCACTCTGTCGTACGTGCCGTCGGCGATGTAGGCGTTCAGCGCGATGCGGACCGGCTCGATGAGACCGTTGCCCTTCTTCGTCGCCGCGGCGATATCGGCCGCGAGCGGCCAGCCGCCGGGGATGATGCCCACGAGCTTCGTCTGGCCGGTCTCACGCGCGGCCCAGGCGGCGGTCGCGTTCGGACCGAAGGTGGCGTCGACGCGGCCGGACTGCAGAGCGAGGGTCGCCGCGGCGTTGTCGTCGTAGTAGTTCAGCTCGGCGGGTGCCTTGCCCTTCGCCGCGAGGTCCTCGTTCCACTTCAGCAGCACCTTCTCCTGGTTGGTGCCCGAGCCCACGACGATCTTCCGGCCGGAGATGTCGTCGGCGCCCTCGATCTTCGAGATCGCGCTGTCGGAGCGTACGTAGAAGCCCAGCAGGTCCTGCCGGTAGCTGGCGAAGTCGTACAGCTCCTTGCGCTCCTCGGTCACGGTGACGTTGGAGGTGATGAGGTCGTACTTCCCCGACTGGATGCCGAGCGGCCAGTCCGCCCACGCCACCACGACCGGGTTGTACTCCAGGCCCAGGCCTTCGGCGATGAGCTCACCGATGGTCGGCTCGGTGCCGGCGACATCGGTCGCCGCGGTGGTGCCCTCGGGCTGGTAGCTGAGCGGGGGGACGAACGCGCCGATCGCCACGGTGAGCTTGCCGGGTTCGATGGGCGTGAAGCCGCTGGCCTTGAGCGCGGCGACGGCCTCGGGCACGGCCTCCCCGGTGATGCGGGGGATCTCCCCGGTGTCGGGATTCGCCCCGGCGGTCGCTGTGGGAGCGGCCACCGCTTCCGCGTCGGCGGGGCGGTTCAGGCCGATCGTGACGCCGACGCCGACGACCGCGACCAGGGCTGCGGCGATCACGCCGAGGGCGATTCCTTGCTTCTTGCTGAGGGCCATGCTGTGTCTCCTTGTGAGGGTGGGGATGCCGCGGCGTCGGTGTCGCGCCGCGGGGTCGGGTGGGGTGGCTGAGCCCGTCGAAGCCCGCGGGTGCCCCGCGGGCGGGCTCGGGTCCGCGGGCGCGTCAGCCGAGCACCTTCGCGAGGAACTCGTGGGTGCGCGGATGCTGCGGCCGGGTGAGCACGTCGTCGGGGGTGCCCTGCTCGACGATGCGCCCGGCGTCGAGGAAGACCACGCGATCGGCGACCTCCCGCGCGAAGCCGATCTCGTGCGTCACGATCACGAGGGTGGTGCCGAGCTTCGCGAGATCGCGGATGACGTCGAGAACCTCCCCGACCAGTTCGGGATCGAGTGCGCTCGTCGGCTCGTCGAAAAGGAGAACCTGGGGCTTGAGGGCCAGGGCCCGGGCGATCGCCACGCGCTGCTGCTGACCGCCGGAGAGCTGGCGTGGGTACGCATCCGCCTTGTCGCTCAGCCCCACCCGGTCGAGCAGACCGAGCGCGAGCTCTCGGGCGTCGTCTTTGCTCAGGCGCTTCAGCGCGAGCGGCGCCTCGGTGATGTTCTCGAGCGCGGTGAGGTGCGGGAACAGGTGGAAGTTCTGGAAGACGATGCCCACGCGCGTCCGCCGCCGCAGGATCTCCCTCTCGTGGAGCTCGTGCAGTCTGCCGTGGCGCAGCTCGTAGCCGATGAACTCCCCGTCGACCGTGACCGAGCCGGCATCTACCGTCTCGAGGTGGTTGATGGTGCGCAGCAGCGTGGACTTCCCCGAGCCGCTCGGCCCGAGCAGCGCGACGACCTCTCCGGGCTGCATGGTCAGGTCGATGCCCTTCAGCACCTCGACGCCGTGGAAGCTCTTGTGCACGTTGTGGATCTCGACGAGCCCGCGGGTGGCGGTGGCGACGCTCATGCGCGGACTCCCTTCGCGGGCGCCGGGCGCGAGGCATCCGTCCCTCCCGGGGGCGCGTCGCCGAGGCGCGCCCACTGCGTGCTCACCCAGTGACGGGCCCGCTGCAACGGCGTCGGGGGGAGCGCGCGGGCTGCTCCGCGGGCGTAGTGCCGCTCGATGTAGTACTGCGCGACGCTGAGGATCGTCGTGATGAGCGTGTACCAGACCACCGCGACCAGCAGCAGCGGGATGACGCGGCTGTTGCGGTTGTAGACGACCTGCACGGCGTAGAACAGCTCGGGGATCGCGATGACGAAGACGACCGACGCGCCCTTCACCAGCCCGATCACCTCGTTCGTGGCGTTGGGCACGATCGAGCGCATCGCCTGCGGCAGGATGATGCGGAACAGGCGACGGGATGCCGGGATGCCGAGGGCCGCGGCCGCCTCGTGCTGGCCGGGGTCGACCGAGACGAGCCCGCCGCGGATGATCTCGGCCGAGTACGCGGCCTGGTGCAGGCCCAGGCCGAGGATGGCCGCGGCGAAGGCGCTGATCAGCTGCACCGTGGGGAACTCGACGATCCAGAAGTCCGTGGTGAACGGCGTTCCGAGGCCCAGGGTCGGGTAGAGGTAGCCGAGGTTGTACCAGACGATGATCTGCACGACGAGGGGCACCGACCGGAAGAACCAGATGTACGCCCAGGCCACGGAGTTCAGCAGCGGTGAGGCCGACAGGCGGCCGAGGGCCAGCACGGTGCCGAGCGCGAAGCCGACCACGGCCGAGATCGCGGTGAGGCCGAGCGTGTATCCGATGCCGATGAGCACCGGCTCCGCGAAGAAGTACTGCGCGAAGGTGCCCCACATGTACCGGTCGTTCGTGACGAGGCTCCAGGCGAACTGCGCGACGACGAAGAGCAGCAGGGCGCTGAGGGTCCAGCGCCACCAATGGCGGGTGGGGACGACGGCGATGGTGCCGAGGTCGATCCTGGCGGCGGGACTCGTGTCGGACGGGGCGATCGGGCGGGCGGCCGGGGCCGGCGCGGTGGTGGTCATGGCGTGCTCCTCGAGCGGCGGATCGGCGGTGAAGCCGGTGGGTGCCCGAAACGCTAAGCCGGGCCTCCGCCGTTCGCGACGCGGGGTTTCACACGTCGAAACCGTCCGCCATGCTCCGCAAGACGGCGCCTCGCGGGGTAACACGCTGGCGGCGCGGTGTGGCGCGCGCTATGGCCTCACGCCTCCCGCAACACCCGCGCCGTCACCCGCGTGCCGAAGTGCAGCGCATCGACCGGCACGCCCTCGTCCGCGGCGTGGAACTGCCCGAACACGTCGAAGTCGGCGGGCACGCGCAGCGGCACGAAGCCGTACCCGCGGATCCCCAGCTCGGCGAGGTGCTTGTTGTCGGTGCTGGCCGGGAGCAGGTACGGCACGACGATGCCGTCGGGGTCCTCGGCGGTGACGGCATCCTGCAGCACGCCGACGAGCGGGGCGTCGACCGGTGCTTCGATCGCGGGAACCGCGCGGGCCCACGTGACCTCGACGTCGGGTCCGACGAGGGCCTCGATCTCGGCGCGTAGGGTCTCGTCGTGCCCCGGCAGCATGCGGATGTCCAGGCGAGCGGAGGCCGTCGAGGGGATGACGTTGGTCTTCCCCCCGGCCTCGAGCACGGTGGGTGAGACGGTGTGGTGCATTCCCGCGTCGATGAGGGATGCCGTGAAGCCGAGGTCGTCCACATCGCCGCCGGCCCGCGCGTACACGTCGAGGAAGCGGTCGAGCGTCGCCGTCCGGACCACGGGGAACCGGTGCTCCCCGATCGCGACGACCGCGCGCGCGAGGCGCACCACGGCGTTGTCGGCCGTGGGCCGGGAACCGTGCGCCGCATGCCCGCGCGCCGTGAGGGTCGCCGAGGTGACGCCCTTCTCCGCCGTCGCCACGAGGTACGCGCGACGGTCGCCGGGAAGAGGGATCGAGAACCCGCCGACCTCGCTGATCGCCTCCGTCGCTCCCGCGAACAGCTCGGGCCGGTTGCGCACGATCCAGCGCGCGCCCCACACGCCCCCGGCCTCCTCGTCGGCGAAGAAGGCGAAGATGAGGTCGCGCCGCGGGACGATGCCCTCGCGCCGGAACGCCCGGGCGATCGCGAGCAGCATCCCGGCGAAGTCCTTCATGTCCACGGCCCCGCGGCCGTAGAGGATGCCGTCGTGGATCTCGGCTCCGAAGGGCGGATACGTCCAGTTCTCGACCTCGACCGGCACGACGTCGAGGTGGGCGTGGGCGACGAGGGCCCCGGCATCCGGATCCGAACCGGCCAAGCGCGCGATCACGCTCGCCCGCCCCGGGACGGGTTCGACGAGCGTCGTCTCGTAGCCCGCGTCTTCGAGCTGGGTCTGGACGAAGACCGCGGCGCGCGTCTCCCCGTCGCCGATCGTCGATGCCTCGCCGGTGTTGACGCTGTCGATGCGGATGAGGGCGCGGATGAACTCCAGCGCCTCCGCCTCCAGGGGTGACATGCGTCAGTGCTCGTGGGGACGGGCGTCCTCGCCGAGCTTGAACGCGAGGCGGCCGTGCGCGTAGCCGCCCCCCGCGCGGATCGCCGTGGCCACCGACGGCCTGATCGAACGCGGCGAACGCGGCCAGGATGTCGGGCGTCTCGGCCTTGTAGACCTTCGTGTAGGTCTTGTCGGCGGCGCGGTCGAAGTACTCGGACATGTGCTCTCCAGGTCGAGATGGGCGGACGGATGCCACGGCGCGGCTTTCTCGCCGGTGCGCGAACTTCGCAGAGCGAAACTCCTGAGAAATGCCGCCGTGGAGCGAGTTGCCGGCGTTCGAGCGGCCGGGGAGCCGTAATTTCAGGAGTTTCGCCCGGGCGGGCGCGGAAACCGGCCCGCGCCGCACCCCGGCTGGCGCCGCGTCCCCATCCAGGCTCAGTGCATGACCATCCCGCCGGTGACGTTGATCGCCTGGCCGGTGAGGTAGCTGCCCGCGGGCGAGGCGAGGAAGTGCGTCACGCCCGCGACGTCCTCGGGGATCCCGAGCCGGCCCAGCGGCGACTTCGCGCTCCATGCCGCGATGTCGGCTTCCGAGCGGGTGTCGGCTCCCATCTCGGTGAGCACGTACCCCGGGCACACCGCGTTCACGGTGACGCCGTGGCATCCCCATTCCTGCGCGCCCGCGCGCGTGAGCGCGACGACCGCGGCCTTCGACGCGGCGTAGTGGCCCTCGCCTCCGCCGCCCTGCTTCGCGGCCATGCTCGCGATGTTGACGATCGCGCCGCGGCGGGCGTCGAGCATGGCGGGGGCGACGGCCTGCATGGTCACGAGCGTGGCGCGGGCATTGATGTCGAGCACGCGATCCCAGTCGTCGACGGTGATGTCGAGCAGCGACGCGTGCTGGAAGATGCCGGCGCAGTTGACGAGCACGTCGACTCCGCCGAGCATCTCGATCGCCTCACCGACCGCCCGGCGGGTGTCGAGCGGATCGCGCAGGTCGACCGCGACGAACACGGATGCCGACTCCTCGGCCGGCGCGCGTCGATCCAGCACCGCGACGTGGGCGCCGTCGGAGAGGAATCGTTCGACGATCGCGGCGCCGATGCCGCCGGAGCCTCCCGTGACGATGACGCGGTGGGACATGGTGCTCCTTTCGCCCGGGCGTCGGGTCGCCCTGCGTCGTCACGGTACGCCCGGCGTCGTACAGCATCGCGACGGCGCTGTTTCGGCGGCGTAACGCCGCGACGCGGCTAGGGTGAGGCCATGAATCCGGCGATCGGACCCGACGCCGCGGCGCCGCGAGGCACCGGTGCGGCCGCGGGGAGCATCGCCCTCTCCGTGCTCGTCATCGCCGTGCTGGCCTTCGGGTGGTCGCCACTGATCGGCGCCCTGTTCCTTCTCGCCTGGGTTCCGGGCGGGGCGCGGGCGACACCGGTGTTTCCACGGCGTAACGCTTGATCGTCGGCGCGGGGCCGGTGGCATCCGGGGTCTTACGCTCGGGGCATCGCCGCCCCGCAGGCGGGGACCATCCCGTCGGGCGCCACGGATGCCGACGGCGACGACGCCACACGGATCGCCGAGCTGCGCGCGAACCCCTCGTGGGTGCGCCTACCCGACGACGAGACCCTCGAATCCATCGACCTGGATGCCGACGGCGTGGCGCTGCGCCTCTACCGCCCCCGCGCGGGACACCGCGGGACGCTCGTCTTCGCCCACGGCGGCGGATGGGTCGCCGGTGATCTCGACAACAACGACGCGCTGTGCCGTGCGCTCGCCGTCGCGACGGGGACCCAGGTGCTGAGCGTCGACTACCGCCTCGCGCCCGAGCACCCCTTCCCGGCCGGACTCGACGACCTCGAGCGCGCACTGCGTTTCGCCGCCTCCGGTGCCGGCGGGTGGGTGGACCCGGCCCTGCTCGGCGTCGCCGGACACAGCGCGGGGGGAAACCTCGCCGCCGCGCTCGCCCTGCGTGCGCGCGAGGGTCGGGCTCCCGGCATCCGGGTTAAGGTGCTGCTGTGCCCGGTGCTCGACGCGCCCGATCCCGAGCGTCCGAGCTACCGCGCCCACACCGAGAATCTGCCGCTGACCGCGAAGGGGATGCAGTGGTACTGGGGGCTGTACGTGCGAGATGCGGGTGTCCCCGCCGAGGCCGCGCCGCTGCGGGCGCCGGACCTCACCGGGTCGGCGCCGACGGCGATCGTCGCGGCGAGCGTCGACCCGCTGTCGGATGAGGCGGAGGAGTACGCGGGGCGGTTGGCGGCATCCGGGGTCCCCGTCGAGTTCGTGCGGCGCGAGGGCGTGCCGCACCTGTTCCTGGTGTTCCCGTCGACGCCCGCGCGCGACGAGGTGCTGGCGCAGATCGCGCCGGCGGTGCGCGCCGCCTTCGCCTGAGGGCCTGACCTCGTCCCACTTCCGGCGGGGTCATGTCCCACTTTGTGCGGTCTGAGGGGCGTCCAGGCAGCCACTTTTGGGACGTGGTCGGGTGGCGGGCCGCGGCGGCGGCGGTGGTGGCGGTGGCGGGCGGTAGCTGACCTCGTCCCACTTTCGGCGGGGTCATGTCCCACTTCGTGTGGCCTGCGACCCGTGCAGGTGACCATTTTTGGGACATGGCTACACCCCCGCCGCCCCGCAAACAACCCGCCCCACGCTCGGAACACTGCGGAAACACGCCATTGTTACCGTCATCAACATGTCGCTCCTGGTCATCAACGCACGGCTCATCACGGTCCCCGCGGGCATCGACGACCCCGGCTACATCGAACGCGGGTACATGCTCGTGCAGGACGGCCGCATCGCCGCGATCGGCGCCGGAGACCCCGATCCGGGTGTCACGGCCGACGAGATCCTCGACGTCGACGGCAAGTTCGTGGCTCCCGGCTTCGTCTCGAGCCACAGCCACCTCTTCACGAGCGGCTCGCGCGGACTCGGCGTCGACCAGACCCTCTACGGCTGGTGCACGTCGATGTTCAGCGTGCTCGACAACGCCTCGCCCGACCAGATCTACTGGGCGACGCTGCACGGCTCGCTCGACTTCCTCGCCAACGGCGTGACCACGGCGTACAACTTCACCGACCCGCTGCTCCCCTGGGAGCCGATGGTCGAGGGCAAGCGCGCCGACGGCGGCGGCATCCTGCGCGATCACGCCTGGCACACGTGGGCACCGACGACGAGATCTTCGCCCGGTTCGAGGCCTCGCTCGACCACGTGCTCGCGATGGATCCCGACATCGCGCTCGGCGCGTCGATCATGGGGCAGGTGCAGTGGTCGACCCGGCCCGACGCCGCCGAGATCGAGGTCGCCGTCATGGACCGCTTCGGCGTCACCAACCAGGCGCACTTCCTCGAGACGTACGAGGCGGCCGGCGTCCAACGGACGTCTGGCATCCGGCATCGCGCACGTGCCCGAGATGCTCGAGCAGGGCATGAAGGTCGGCATGGGCCTCGACGACCAGGCCTGCACCGACGTCGCCGACCCGTGGCAGAACATGCGCATGGGCATGTTCATGCAGCGCGCCCGCACGCACGACCCGCTGTCGATGATGCCCGAGCGGGTGCTGCGCCTGCACACCCTCGGCGGGGCCGAGATCATGGGCGTCGACGACCGCGTCGGCAGCCTCGAGGTGGGCAAGTTCGCCGACTTCGTGGTCGTGGATCCGCGCAAGCCCGACGTCGGCCCGCTGTGGAACCCGGTGCGCAGCTACGTCCTCGCGTGCGGCCTGCGCAACCTGACTCAGGTCTACGTCGGCGGCAAGCTCGTGAACGAGAACGGCCTCTCGACCAACCCGCTCGCCGAGGAGGCGTCCCGCGTGCTGCACGAGGAGCTTCCCGCCTTGGCCGAGGAGTTCGGCGTCATCCTCTAGGGCGACATGTCTAGGGGGGTAGGCACGCAAGAACGAGACGAGCCCCACAGTGTGGACGGGCGAGGTGGGCAGTCGTTGAGCACGGCTCTCATGTCGCGGCTGGACACGCCTCCGTTGCCATCAGGATCATTCGCCCGAAAAGAGTGAAGACCGTCAGCGCCGCGCCCCACGCCTAAGCTCGCCAGCCGTCGCCGCTACCCGCCCCCCAGTCACCCTTCTCCCGGTGCGGATCCACTGGCTGGCTGGGGACCTCAGCGTAGTCTTCGCGCGCTGGATGAGCTGGTCAACGTTTCGGCGTAGGGTGCGTCAGATCACCGACCATCCCCCGTCGCTCGGCAGCAGCGCGCCGTTGACGTTGGCGGAGTCGTCGCTCAGCAGCCAGGTGATGGCGGCGGCGAGCTGTTCGGGCTGCGCGACGGGCGGCACGATGACCTGCAGGAGAGGGCCGATGCGTCCCGCGGCGTAGGCGCTCCCCATCGGAGCCTCGATGTTCGTCGCGACCGCTCCCGGGGCGACGGCGTTCGCGCGGATGCCCTGCGGTCCGTGGAAGAACGCGACGCTCTTGGTGAATCCGGCGATCGCGTGCTTCGACGAGGTGTACGCCACACCGGCGGCGGATCCGCGCAGCGCCGCCTCCGAGGCGACGTTGACGATCGCTCCCCGGCCCGCGTCGATCATGAGGGGCAGCACCGCGCGCGTCAGGCGCATCGGTCCGGTGACGTTGACGCCCATGACCCGGTCCCACGTGGCGTCGTCCACCTCGCTCGGCGGGAGGAAGGCATCCATGATCCCGGCGACATTGGCGAGGCCGTCGACACGTGCGCCGGCCGCCTCGATGATCGACGCGATCGTCTCGGGCGCGGCGACGTCGCCCACGACCGTCTCGACCTCGAGGCCGCTCAGCTCGTCGCGGAGGGCCTCGAGTCGCTCGGCGACGACGTCGGTCGCGATGACGCGCCCGCCTTCGTGTGCGATCCGCGACGCCGTGGCGCGCCCGATGCCGGAGCCGGCGCCGGTGACGATGATGGTCTTGCCGGCGAATCGGTCGTTGCTCGTGTCGGTCATCATTCCTCCCTCACGCGCGGCGTCTGCCGCGTCGGTACAGTTTTAGCACTCAGTGCCGAAAGGTGTCCATGAATCCCGCGAACGAACGTCCTCCGGGCCGCCCGCGCACCATCGATCCCGACGGGGTCTCCCTCGTCGCCCTGCGGCTCTTCGACGAGCGCGGATTCGAGGCCGTGTCCATGGATGACGTGGCGGCAGCGGCCGGAGTGAGCCGCCGGTCGCTGTTCCGGCTGTTCCCCAGCAAAGCCGCGCTGGTCTGGGGCGGTCTCGAGGAGTCGGCGGATCGATTCCGGTCGTCGCTCGCGGGGAGCACGCAGGACGACGACCTGTGGGACGCGGTCCGGACCGCCTACGTCGCCGCCGTGGACATTCCGGAGGAGCTGCTCGAGGTGACCCGTCGCCGGCTGCACGTCATCCGAGCGAACCCGACGCTCGCAGCCGTCGGTGCGTCGACGATCGGAGCGATGACCGACACCGTGGTGCGCTTCGCCTCGGAGCGTGACGATTCCCCGCGCGACGCCCTGCAGACGGCCGTTCGCGCCCACGCGCTGGCCGGTGCCTCGAACGCGGCGCTCTTCTGGTGGGCGTTCCACGGAGGCGACGAGTCGCCGGCCGACGTCGTGCGGCGCGCGTTCGCGGTGGTGTCGTTCGACGAGAGCGGACGGGGCGATCCCGGAGGGTCGGCGGCGTGAGCCCGGGGCCGAGGCGTCAGCGACGCCGCCCCACGCGCAGCAACGCCTCGCCCGCCGCCGCGATCGCCGCGGCCGACGCCAGTGACACCGCGATCGTGACGAGGGCCGTCGCCGGGCCCGTGGCATCCAGAGCCGCTCCCGCGATCACGCCGCCGATCGGCACCCCGAGCGACATCGCGGCCGTCGGGTAGGCGAGTGTCTCGGTGACGCGTCCCTTCGGGGCGCGGGCGGACGCGACGAGGATGCCGGACACCATCACCGGCGACACCGCCAACCCGAGCAGCAGGATCGCGCCGAACAGCACGGGCGCCGAGCTCTGGGCGAACGGGAGCGCCGCGGCGACCACCGCGGACACCGCCGCGAAACCGATGTACCGCGCGGCGGGAGACAGCTTCCACGCGCGCGCCCCCGTGATGACGGAGCCGATCGCGATCGCCACGGCCAGGGCGCTGAACGCCGGCCCCGCGAGCCACGGGCGGCCGCCGACCTCCGCCCAGCCGACGAGGCTCACGTCGAACGCGCCGAAGACGCCGCCGAGCGCGATGCACGCGAGGGCGACCGGCACGACGCCCGCGGGCGGAAGCACGAGCCCGGTCCGCGGTCCACGCGGGGAGACCGCGGGCTGCGTCCCTCGCTGCGACGCGAGCCACACCCCGCCGATCACCCCGAGTCCGAGCGAGCCGAGCATCGCCACGGCGGGATCGACGGCCGCGGCGACGGCCGTGATGGCGGGCGGCCCGGCGATGAACACCATCTGGTCGGCGATCGTCTCGAGGGCGAGAGCGGCGGTGCGCTGCGATTCCGGGGCGAGCACCGTCCACCGCGCGCGCACGGCCGAGGTCAGATCGGGCGTCGCGGCCCCCGTGATGAACGCGGCGACGAGCCACGTCCAGAACGGCGCCCCCGTCAGCACGAGGGTGAGCAGACCGGATGCCGCGAGCACGAGGCATCCGAGAGACACCAGGATGACGCGGGCCTGGCCGTACCGGTCCATGCGCGACGACCACAGGGGCGCCGCGACCGCCATGCCGCCGACCAGCGGCGCGACGACGAGACCGGCCGAGGCGAAGCTCCCCGTCGTGGCCGAGACGAGGAGGATGATGCCGAGCGAGAGGGTGGCCCGCGGGAACCGCGCGAGGATGCCGGCGGCCACGAACGTCCGCGCGCCGGGCAGACGCAGCACCTGCCCGTAGGCGCGGACGCCCTGCGCCGGTGCCGCGGCCACGCTCACGCGCGCACCGCCGCGCGCTCGGCATCCGTCCGGCCCCGTCGCGCTTGACCGGCGTGCGCGGGCCGGATCCGATCCCGCGTCACGGCCCTCACGCCGTGTAGTCGAATCGGCTGATCTCCTCGAGCGCCTCGACGACGAACGACACACTGTCCTCGAACAGCTGCGCGCCGTGGGCGGCGTTCGCGCCCGTCGGGTCGCCGAGCACGCCGGTGGGGCCGAAGTCGTTCGA
>JARBUN010000111.1 GCA_029239635.1 Microbacterium sp.
GAATCGAACCTGCAACCTGCGGTTTTGGAGACCGCTGCTCTGCCAATTGAGCTACCGCCCTAAGATCCGGATGGATCCAGGATTCGAAACCCGGCACGCCTTCACCACGGATCTCTCGGAGAGGGATGCCGCCTGTGCGCGAGGCACGGCGAAAGAATGCAGATTTCGACTGCACTGCAAGTGTAAGGCATCGGGCACGTCGCCGACGAACTCCCCCCTCCTTCACCACCCTCGGGAAGGGCCGCTGGATAGGCTGGAGGATGGTCGCCGTCCTGGCCCCCGACTGCCCGGCGACCGTCGAGAGATCGAGGAGCACGGATGAGTTCGCAGGCGCCCGCCCAGCAGTTCCAGGTCGATCTGCGGGGCGTGATCGACCTGTTGAGCCGCCACATCTACTCGGGGCCGCGCGTGTTCCTCCGAGAGCTCCTGCAGAACGCCGTCGACGCGATCGCGGCGCGTCGAGAGGCCGACGGCGGCGGCGGACGCGTCCGCATCACCCCCGTGAGCGCCGCCTCCGAGGAGTTCGTCCTGCGCGACGACGGCGTCGGCCTCACCCCCGACGACGTGGCCGATCTGCTCGCGACGGTGGGGCGCAGCTCGAAGCGGGACGTGTTCGATCTGCCGCGATCGGACTTCCTCGGGCAGTTCGGCATCGGGATGCTGTCGTGCTTCATGGTGTGCGACGACATCGTCATCCGTTCCCGCAGCGCCCACGGCGCCGACCCCGTCGAATGGGTCGGTCACGCCGACGGCACCTTCGAGGTCCGCCCCGGCGGCGCGGACATCCCCGTGGGCACGAGCGTGCACCTGCGCCCGCGCGGCGAGAGCCGCTCGCTGCTGAGCACGGCGACCGTCGTCGAGCTCGCCGAGACGTTCGGCCGCTACCTGCCCGTGACGGTGAGCGTCGACCTCCCCGGGGGCGGCGAGACGACCGTCACCACCGCTCCCCCGTTCCTCGGCGACGACCGCGAGGAACAGGCGGCCTATGGCCGGGAGCTCCTCGGCGCCGAGCCGCTCGCGATCATCCCGCTCTCGGTGCCCGCCACGCAGACGCGCGGGCTGGCCTTCGTGCTGCCGTTCGCTCCGGCATCCACGGCCCGTCAGAGCACCCGCGTCTACCTCCAGCGCATGCTGCTCACCGAGCGGGCCGAAGACCTGCTGCCGGACTGGGCGTTCTTCGTCCGCGCCGTGGTCGACTCGGCGGGGCTGCACCCGACCGCCAGTCGCGAGGCGCTCGTCGACGACGACGCGCTCGAGCAGACCCGGGCAGAGCTGGGGGATGCCGTGCGCCGGTGGATCCTCGACCTCGCGCTGAGCGACCCCCTCCGTCTGGCGCAGTTCGTCGGCGTCCACGAGGTGGCCCTGAAGTCGCTCGTGCGGCACGACGACGAGTTGGCGCGCTTCATCGTGCCGTGGCTCTCGGTCGAGACGAACGTCGGCCGCCTGCGCATCGACGATCTCGTGCGTCGATCCTCGCCCGTCCGCTACGCCGAGACCGTCGAGGCCTTCCGGCAGGTCGTGAGCGTCGCGCCCACCGGGACGACGCTGGTCAACGGCGGGTACCTGTACGACGACGAGCTGATCAGCCTGCTTCCCGATGTCTTCCCGGACGTGCGGGTCGAGGCCGTCGACGTGGTCGACGAGATCGACCGTCTCGCTCCCCCGCCGCTGGATGAGCGCGCCCGGGTCGTCGCGCTCGAGAATCGTGCGCGGGCGGCGCTGTCGAGCATCGACGTCGTGGCCCGCTCCTTCGAACGTCCCGAGGCCGCCGCCCTGTTCGTCGCCGACCCCGAGGTGCTGCGCGCCCTCGACCGTGGTCGCGCGCGCAGCGCAGGCGGCGCCTTGTGGGCCGGCGTCCTCGACCGCGCCGAGCGCGCGAGCGCCCGCGGACGCGACGAGAAGCAGGACGCCCCGTCGTCGCGCCTGTGCCTGAACTGGACCAACCCGACCGTGCAGCGACTCGCCCGCACCCCCGACGGCCGCGCATTCACCGCGGGCGTGCAGGTCCTCTACGTGCAGGCGCTGCTCGCCGGCCACCACCCTCTCGGCACCGCGGACCGCGCGTTGATGTCGTCCGCCCTCGCCGACCTCGTCGACCTCGCCGCCGACGCCACCTCCCCCCGCCCCGCCCCGGAAGGATCCGCATGACCGCCGCCGCCGAAGACATCCGCGCCCTGTTCGACGAGATCGACCGGACGCCCTGGGGGCCCCAGGAGAGGGCTCTCGTCGCCGAGGCCGTCGCTCGCGCCCAGGAGAGCGGCGACGCCCGTCTCGAGTACGAGGCGCGTCTGCGGCAGACCTCGAGCGCGAACATGATCGGCGACACCGACCTCATGCTGACGTCGTTCGCGTGGTGCCTCGCCCAGCACGAGGCCGATCCCGAGCGCTTCCCCGCGGAGATCGAGCCCGCGGGCGATCTGCTGTGGCAGTACAAGTGGATGGCCGGCGCTCTGCGCGGCTCCCCCGAGTTCGCCAGCGAGCAGATCGAGGCGGTGCTCGACGACATGGAGCAGCACTACCGCCGCGCCGGCGTCGGACTGAGCGGTGCGCTGATGGCCCGCTTCGAGGACGCCTGGGCCGCCGGCCGCATCGAAGAGGCCGCCACTCTGCGCGAGCGGCTCGAGGCCACCCCGCGCGATGACTACAGCCACTGCGACGCGTGCGTCCGCAGCCAGTTCGCCGGCTTCTTCGCCGAGACCGGGAACGAGGACGAGTCGAGGGCGGCTTCACCTGCGGCGAGGAGCCCGAGCGCGCCCTCGCCCTCGTGCTGCTGCCGTTGCTGCGCGCCGGTCGGTTCGATCAGGCCCGCGCCTTCCACTCGCGCAGCTACCGCCTCGCGCGGGAGAACGCCGACAACCTCACGATCATCGCCGACCACGTCGTCTTCTGCACCGTGACGGGCAACGAGGCGCGCGCGCTGAGCCTCATCGAGAAGCACCTGCGCTGGCTGACGCACGACGGCCTGAACCAGGAGGCCCATCAGGAGGCCCTGGCCGCCTTCGGCCTCGCCCTGGACGCCGTGACCCGCTCGGGCCACGGCGACACCCCGGTCCGGGGATCGGATGCCGCCGAGCTCGCGCCCCTGTTCGGTTCCCGCGACGGGGAGCTGACGGCATCCCAGCTCGCCGCCCTCTGCTGGGCTCGCGCCGAGGAGATCGCGGAGGCCTTCGACCGGCGCAACGGGACCGACGCGCACGCGCGGCGTCTCGAGCGCACGCGCGCACTGGCGGACGAGCACTACGAGGTGCCCCTGTCGTCCGGGGGCTTCACGGCCCCGGTGGCCGCTCCGCGCGAGTGGACGCCCGCGGACCGCATCGTGCGTGCCCGGTTGCTCGGCGCGCTCGGCACCGCGTCCTCGATCAACGCGATCGCCGACGTGCTGGACGACGCCGGCGCCGCCGATCGCGTGCCGTTGACCTTCCTGCTGCTGCGCGGCCTGCTCGCCGAGGACCGCCTCGACGACGCCGCACAGGTGCTCCCGGCGCGCCTGGACGCGTTGCGCGCGATCGGGGACGGGGCGCGGGCCGACCTCGAGGAGAAGCTCGGCCCGGCTCTCTTCGGCAAGGACGACGCCTTCGCCGCTCGCGCGCTCGAGGAGCACCCGGATGCTCCGCTCGGCGTGCGGGCCCAGCTCTTGACGATCGTGGCGTACGGGCACATGATCGCCGGTCGCCTCGATGAGGCGCTGCGCACGGCCCGCGAGGCACGCGAGCTCCACGCGCAGGTGGGCGACATCGACCGCGCCCATGCGCTCGCCCACACGGAAGCCGACATCCATCGCGGGAAAGAGGCTCCGATGGACGCGATCGAGGTGCTCGACGCCCTCCTCGCCGACGATCGACTGGATGTCGGGCGGCGCGTTCACGTGCTGACGGACCGGGCGATCCTCCGCGAAGCGCTGGGCGACCCCTCCGCGGGCGCCGACGACGCCGACGAGGCCGCGCGACTGCTGCTCACGTGGGACGCCGAGGGTCCGGTGGTCGCCAGCGCACTGTCACTGGGTGCCCAGTTCGCGGAGCGCGCGGGCGAGAACGAGCGCGCCGTCGCGGGCTACCGCCTCGCGGTGCAGCGCCTCGAGGCTGTCGGCGAGTCGACGGTCGCGCTGCGGTACGGGCTCGGACGCGCGCTGCTCGCCGCGGGTGCTCCGCACGAGGCCGTCGAGGTGATCGACGAGGTCCTGCAGGACGAGACCGCCGCCGGCGAGGCGCCGGGGTCCCGCGCGATCACCGTGGGCCTGCTCGCCCGCGCGTTCGAGCACGCCGAAGAGTGGGGCAACGCGCTGCGTGCGTGGGAGATCACCGCCGACCTGCACGAGGAGGCGGAGGAGCCCGCCCGGCGCGCCTCGGCTCTCGTCGCCCTGGCCCAGCTGCTCGGCCGCCTCGGCGAGACGGACGACTCCATCGAGACGCTGACGACCGCCGTCGAGATCGCCCGCCTCGACCCCGACAACCGCGGCATGCTCGCCGACGCCCTGCACTCCCTGGCGCAGACCAAGGCGTACCGCGGCGACGACGACGCCCTCGCGCGCCTCGACGAGGCGCTCGAGATCGGCCGCGCCGACGACGCACCGTGGCTCGTCGCGGACCTGCTCGACACGCGTGCCCGGTTCCTGGCGAACGCGGGGCAGGTCGATGAGGCGGTCGCGTGCGCGCTGCAGGCGGCCGACGGCTTCCTCTCGGTCGGGGGCGTCCCGCAGGCCGGCGGATCCGAGCTCGTCGCCGCGCGCATCCTCCTCGGTGCCGAGCGCGTCGAGGAGGCCGTGGCGGTCCTGCGGTCCGCTCTCGAGCACGCGGTCGAGCAGGAGCAGCTGCGTCAGGCCGTGGCGATCGATCTGGGCGATGCCCTGGAATCCCTCGGCCGGCACGGGGAGGCCGCGGAGGTCCGGAGCACCCTGCCGGCCTGACGCCGGCACGAACGCGACGACGGCGGCATCCCGAGGGGTGCCGCCGTCGTCGTCCGTTCGGGTCAGGCCGTGCGGATGAGCTTCTTGTTGACGAACTCGTCGGCGGCCAGCAGCCCCAGCTCGCGCGAGGTCCCGCTGCGCTTGACGCCGCCGAACGGCAGCTCCGGAGAGTCGGCGAGGACGATGTTGACGTAGACCATCCCCGCCTCGAGCCGGTCGGCGACGCGCGCCGCCTGATCGGCATCCGTCGTGAACACGTAGGAGCCGAGACCGAAGCTCGTGTCGTTGGCGAGGGCGACCGCCTCGTCTTCGCCCGAGACGCGGTACACGGTGCCGACGGGGCCGAAGAACTCCTCGCCGTAGGCGTCCATGTCGCTCGTGACGCCCGTGAGGACGGTGCCCGGGTAGAACGCGCCGTCGCGGATGCCGCCGACCTCGACCTTCGCGCCCTGGGCGACGGCGCGCTGCACCTGCTCGTCGAGGCGCTCGGCCGCGGTCAGTGACGACAGCGGGCCGAGGACCGTGTCGTCGGCGAACGGGTCGCCGACCTTCGCCTCGCCGAGGGCGGCGGTGAACTTCTCGAGGAACGCGTCGTAGAGGTCGTCGACGACGATGAACCGCTTGGCGCCGTTGCACGACTGCCCGTTGTTGTCGAGGCGGGCATCGACGGCGGCCTGGACGGCGGCATCCAGGTCATCCGTGGAGAGCAGGATGAACGGGTCGGAGCCGCCCAGCTCCAGAGCGACCTTCTTGAGGTGGCGGCCGGCGATCTCGGCGACCGCGGACCCGGCCCGCTCCGAACCGGTGACCGAGACACCCTGAACGCGGCGATCGGCGATGATGTCGGCGGCCTGGTCGTTGGTCACGCGGACGTTGACGTACGCGCCCTCGGGGAGCCCCGCGTCGCGGTAGATCAGCTGCAGGGCCTCGGCGGACTCGGGACACTGGGGCGCGTGCTTGAGGAGGATGGTGTTGCCGACCGCGAGGTTCGGGGCGGCGAAGCGGGCGACCTGGTAGTACGGGAAGTTCCAGGGCATGATGCCGAGCAGCACCCCCAGACCCGAGCGGCGGATGACCGCGGAGCCCTCGCCGAGGATGTCGATCGGGGTGTCACCCGTGATCTTCTCGATGTTGTCGGCGTAGTACTCCGTGATGTCGGCGGCGAAGTCGACCTCGCCGAGCGCGGCTTCGAGCGGCTTGCCCATCTCGCGGACGATGATGGCCGCGAGGTCGTCGCGCCGCTCGCGATGCAGCTGCGCGACACGGCGCAGCCCCTCGGCGCGCTCTGCCGGGGCGGTCCGCGACCAGACGCGGAAGCCGTCGTGGGCCGCCGCGAGGGCCGCCTGCACTCCCGCGTCGGACAGGGTGTCGTACTCGGCGAGGGTCTCGCCCGTGGCCGGGTTGACGACGGCGTAATCGCTCATGGGTGTCGGTCCGTTTCTGTCGTTGTCGGTGGTCGGTCGGGTCAGGGACGCGCGGCGCGGCGTCGAGCGCTCGCGGGGGCGTCGATCGCGAGGGTCTCCCCGCGGAAGAAGGCCGGGCGGCGCACGCGCTGCCACACCATGATCGCCACCCCCAGCAGGATGATGGTCATCCCCAGGATGAAGACGAGTCCCACGCCGCCGATCTCGGAACCGCTGCCGTATTCGGGGTTCATGCTGTCGACGAGCGTCGTGACGAAGATCACCGCGAGGATGAGCCCGCCCACGAGGGGGAACAACAGCGTGAAGAAGACGTTGCGCACCGAGTCGAACCACTGCTTGCGGAAGTACCAGACGCACGCGAACGCCGTGAGCCCGTAGTAGAAGCAGATCATGATGCCGAGCGTGAGGATCGTGTCGCTCAGCACGTTGACGCTCACGACGCGCATGACGGCGTAGAAGCCCGCGGCGACCACGGCCGAGACGATCGTGGCGAACCCCGGGGTGAAGAAGCGCGGGCTCACCCTCGCGAACCGCTCCGGCAGAGCGCCATAGTGTCCCATCGCCAGGAGGGTGCGTGCGGGGCCGACGAACGTCGACTGCAGCGACGATGCGGAGCTCGTGAGCACCGCGAGCGAGACGAAGGCGGCGAAGGGCCCGAGGATGGGGCCGGCCAGGGCGAAGAAGGCGTTGTCCTGGATGGCGGGGTTGCCGAGCCCGAACTCGCCGTCGCCGATCCCGGCGAACATGATCATCGACACCGCGAGCAGCAGGTACAGCGAGACGATCGTGATCACCGTGATGGTGGCCGCGCGGCCGGGAGTCTTCTCCGGGTCCTTCGTCTCCTCGTTCATGGTCAGGGTGACGTCCCATCCCCAGAAGATGAAGATCGAGAGGGACACCCCGGCCGCGAAGGCGCTGAACGACGACACCGCGAAGGGGTTGAACCACTCCCACGAGAACGGGGTGGCCTCGAAGGCGTCGCCCTGGACCGCGTGCGTGATCGCGACGATGGCGAACACGACGAGAACCAGCACCTGGAAGGTGACGAGGACGTACTGCAGCTTCTGGGTGGTCTGCATGTCGCGGTACGACACCACGGTCGCCCCGAGCACGAAGAGCAGGCACACGACGATGTTGATGCCGAGGTTCGACGCGAGGTCGGCGATGCCGGCCTGACCGGTCAGCTGCGAGATCAGCAGGAAGAGGAAGTCGACGGCGATCCCGGCGAGGTTCGACAGCACGATGATCGTGGCCGCGATCAGCCCCCACCCCGCCATCCAACCGACCCACGGTCCGAAGGCGCGCGCCGCCCACGTGAACGAGGTGCCCGAGTCCGGCATCCGGTTGTTCAGCTCGCGGTAGCCGAACGCGACGAGGAGCATCGGGATGAAGCCCACGAGGATGATCGCGGGAACCTGGACGCCCACGGCTCCCACGGTCGGGCCGATCGCGGCGGTGAAGGTGTAGGCGGGCGCGATGCACGAGATGCCGATCACGACCGCGCCGAGGAGACCGATCGTCCCGGCGCTGAGCCCCTTCTTCGACAGTCCGCCGGCCTCGCTGCCGGTGGCGGGTGCGGGTGCGGTCATGTCCGCGGTCCTTCCTGGACGGGGGCGTCGGCACGGCTTCGTGGCACGACGACGAGCGGGACGGGGAGCTCGTGCAGCATCTTCGCCGCGGTCGAGCCGAGGAACAGGCGGCGCGGTTGCGCGAGCCGGCTGGAGCCGACGATCGCGAGCTCGGCGGGGTCCCACGCGAGCTCGCGCACGGCCTCTTCGATGCTGTCGCCGTCGGCGACGGTGACCTCGGCCGCGATGTCGGCGGGCAGTTCGGCGCGGGCCTGCGCGAGGACCTCGTCGGAGTGGGCGGCGCCGGCGATGCGGATCGCGCCCGTCGCGAGGCCCGCCGGCAGATCGACGGTCACGAGCGAGAGAAGGCGGAGGGGAACGGATGCCGCGGCCGCGAGCTGCACGCTCTCCTCTCGCAGCACGTCGGCTCCGGGCCGGCTGCCGATCGCGGCCGTGATCCGGCTGATGCCGAGCGCGGGGTCGATGCGCCGCGACCCCTCG
Source organism: Microbacterium sp. (assembly GCA_029239635.1). Taxonomy (GTDB): domain Bacteria; phylum Actinomycetota; class Actinomycetes; order Actinomycetales; family Microbacteriaceae; genus Microbacterium. The sequence goes on from JARBUN010000111.1 coordinate 8,397, forward strand.
GGCGCGAGGACGACCGGGACGTCGGAGGAGTGCAGCAGCTCGGAGGCGACGGTGCCCAGGCGGTGACGCCCGCGCAGGCCGCCGTTCGCGGCCCCCACCACGATGTAGCCCGCGCCGATCTCGTCGGCGAAGGCCACGAGACCCTCGGCGAACGAGTCGGCGTGACGCACGCGGGTGCGGTGGGGCACGGCATCCGGGACCGTCCGTGACGCGTCCGTCAGCCAGCGCTCCGCCTGGTCGCGGATGTGACGCGTGTAGGACGCGTCCGGCGGGGTGATGACGCTGCGGGCGTCGCCGGGCAGGACCAGCGCGATCTCGAGCGGGGCGTCGATCGCGCGGGCGAGCCGGATGCCGAGGGCGAGGGCATCGGCCCCGGCATCGGTCGCGGTGTACCCGACGACGACCGCGGCGCTCATCCGCGTGCCCGCTCGAGGATCTCCGCCGCGGCGCGGTGGCCCTGGCGGATCGCGCCGTCGACGTGCTGGTAGCCGGCACCGGCCATGTCGCTGCACGCGAGGTGGATCGGGCCGACCGGCTCGCGGAGGTCGGCGCCGTAGCGGTGGAGACCGCCCATGTCGAAGCTCGCGGCGTAGGCACCGCGGGTCCACTCCTCGGTGCCCCAGTCGCTCTCGTAGTAGACGACCGGGTTCGTCGCCTCGGGACCGTAGTAGTGCGAGAGCGACTCGAGGATCTTCTCCTTGCGCTCCTCGGCGCTGAGGCGGAACACGTCGTCGGCGTTCTGGTCGGAGACGAAGCCGACCAGGGTGCCGCGTTCGTCGCCGTGGTTGGTGTTGTCGTAGGCCTCGTGCGCGAGCTCGTAGGGGCTGAACGCGGTGCCCGACAGGCCCTTCTCTCGCCAGAACGGCGTCTCGTAGACGGCGTGCACCTTGATGACGAAGCCCATCGAGATGTGCTGGTGCATCTGGTGCTGGCGGCGCGGCAGCGGCGGCTCGAACGAGATGCGGTTGTAGAGGACGGGGGCCAGCGCCAGGATCGCGAAGCGCGC
>JARBUN010000112.1 GCA_029239635.1 Microbacterium sp.
GGCGAGTCCGTCGACAAGAGCTACATCGTCGAGGACCAGGCGTTCGACCAGGAGCAGGCCAAGGCCGCTCTGCCCGACCGCAAATACTGATCCTTCCCTCCCCGGGTGTGCGGGGCCGACTCCGGCCCCGCACACCCTCCCGGCACCCAGAAAGCGATCGAGCATGACATCCGAACGTGCTGCCGCGGCCCCGAGCCCGCGGGCCGCCGTGGTGGAGATGCGAGGAATCAGCATCTCCTTCCCCGGAGTGAAGGCCCTCGACGGGGTCGACTTCACTCTCTACCCCGGCGAAGTCCACTCCCTGATGGGGGAGAACGGCGCCGGCAAGTCCACGCTCATCAAGGCCCTCACCGGTGTCTACGGCATCGACGCCGGCACCATCCGCGTCGAAGGGGAGCAGCGGCTCTTCCGCGCGACCGCCGACGCGCAGGCGGCGGGCATCGCCACCGTCTACCAAGAGGTCAACCTCTGCCAGAACCTGACGGTCGGCGAGAACGTCATGCTCGGTCAGGAGATCCGCCGTGCGGGCATGATCGACTGGAAGGCGACGCACGCCGCCGCCGAACGGCACCTCTCCGAGCTCGGTGTGCGCATCGACACCCGGTCGATCCTCGCGAGCCACTCGATCGCGATCCAGCAGCTCGTGGCCATCAGCCGTGCCATGGTCGTCGACACCAAGGTCCTCGTGCTCGACGAGCCGACGTCCAGTCTCGACCGCGGTGAGGTCGAGCAACTCTTCGGCGTCGTGCGCGACCTGCGCGACCGCGGCGTCGCCATCCTCTTCGTCTCGCACTTCCTCGACCAGATCTACGAGATCTCCGACCGCCTCACGGTGCTCCGCAACGGTGCACTGGTGGGGGAGTACCCGGTCGAGGAGCTCGGTCGCGAGCATCTCGTCGCCAAGATGATCGGTCGGGAGCTCGGCGAACTGGATGCCATCTCCGCCAGCGCCGAACGTCCCATCGATCGGTCGGGGTCGCCGGTGCTGCGCGCCGTGGGTCTCGGTCGCAAGAACGCCCTCGAGCCCGTCGACCTCGACGTCTTCGGGGGCGAGGTCGTCGGGCTCGCGGGTCTCCTCGGCTCCGGCCGTACCGAGCTCGCGCGTCTGATCGCGGGCGCCGACCGCACCGACGGCGGGTCCCTCGAGGTGGGCGGTGCCTCCGCGCGCACCGGATCTCCCCGCCATGCGCTCGACCGCGGCATCGCCTTCTCGTCGGAGGACCGTCGCGCCGAGGGAATCGTCGGCGACCTCACCGTCGCCGAGAACATCATCCTCGGGGTGCAGGCCCGTCGCGGCGCTCTCCGCAAGGTCGGAGCCGCGGAGACGCAGGCGATCGTGGACGAGTACATCACCGCTCTGGGCGTGCGCCCGGCCAACCCGAACGCCCTCATCCGCAACCTCTCCGGCGGCAACCAGCAGAAGGTGCTGCTCGCCCGGTGGCTCGCCACCGCGCCGGAGCTGCTCATCCTCGACGAGCCCACCCGCGGCATCGACGTCGGCGCAAAGGCCGACATCCAGCGCAAGGTCGCCGAGCTCGCCGAGAAGGGCCTGTCGGTCATCTTCATCTCGTCCGAGCTCGAAGAGGTCCTGCGTCTCGCCCAGCGCGTGGCCGTGCTCCGCGACCGTCGTAAGATCGGCGAACTGGCCACGAAGGACGTCGATCTCGACGGTCTCGTCGCCTACATCGCCGAGGGTCAGTCCGAGACGACCACGCCCCCCACCGCCCCCGAGACATCGCCGTCCGATCGGGAGAAGATCGCATGAAGAAGTTCCTCACGCACCGCCTCGTCTGGCCGATCGCGGCGCTGGTCGCCCTGATCGCCGTCAACACGATCTCGCGGCCCTCGTTCCTCAGCATCACGGTGCAGAACGGACAGCTCTACGGGTCGCTGATCGACATCCTGCGCAACAGCGCACCGCTCATGCTCGTCGCGCTCGGCATGACGCTCGTCATCGCCACGCGCGGCATCGACCTCTCGGTCGGCGCGATCATGGCCGTCTCCGGCGCCGTGGCGCTCACGATCATCGAGGCGTCACCCGAACCGGGCAACCTCGGGGTCGTCATGATCGCGATCGTCGCCGCCGTCGGGACCGCCCTGCTGCTCGGGGTCTGGAACGGCTTCCTGGTCTCGGTTCTCGGCATCCAACCGATCATCGCCACGCTCGTGCTGATGCTCGCCGGCCGCGGCGTCGCCCTCCTGATCACCAAGGGCTTCATCACCACGATCAACAGCGACCCGTACCAGTTCATGGCGCAGGGGTACGTGCTGGGCCTTCCCTTCGCGTTCTACGTCTCGATCGTCGCCGTGATCGTGGTCGGCGTCCTCGAGCGTCGGACGGCTCTCGGCATGCTCACCGAAGCGGTGGGCATCAATCCCGAGGCGAGCCGTCTCGCCGGAGTCCGTTCGCGCGGCATCATCTGGGGCGCCTACATCGCCAGCGGAACGCTCGCGGGTATCGCCGGCATCCTCTACAGCTCGAACATCATGGCGGCCGACGCGAACGCGGCGGGGCTCTACATCGAGTTGGATGCCATCCTCGCGGTGGTCCTCGGCGGCACCTCGCTCGCCGGCGGCAAGTTCAGCATCGCCGGCACCGTGGTCGGCGTCTTCACGATCCAGACGCTGAAGAGCACGATCACCTTCCTCGGCGTCCCGCCCGCGGTCAGCCCGGTGTTTATGGCGGCGGCGGTGCTCATCGTGGTGCTGCTGCAGTCGCCGCGGTTCCGCTCGTTCTTCCGCACGGCCGGTCGCTCCGCCGCCCGCCCGCTCACCCGCCGTCCTGACGCAAAGGTGCTGTCCTGATGACCACTCTCACCGCCCCGGAGCGCGGCGCCGCGTCGTCGGCCAGCGCGTACCGACGCTTCCTCAGCCGCCACATCTCGTGGGTCCCGGTGTTCGCCGCCGTGGCCATCCTGATCATCATGATCGCGGGCTCGATGGCCTACTTCCCCAACTTCCAGCTGCCGCGCATCATGTCGTCGATCCTGCTCGACAACGCGTACCTGCTGGTGCTGGCCGTGGGCATGACCTTCGTCATCCTCACCGGGGGGATCGACCTCTCGGTCGGCGCGGTCATGGCGTTCACCGGCATCCTCTGCGCGAAGCTCCTCGGCGACGGGGTTCCGGTCGCCGTGGCGGTCCCCGCGATGGTGCTCATCGGCGCCGCGATCGGTCTGCTCATCGGAGTGCTCGTGCAGTTCTTCGACGTGCAACCCTTCATCGCCTCGCTGATCGGGATGTTCCTCGCCCGCGGCCTGGCCTTCGTGGTGAGTCTCGAGTCGATCAAGGTCGAGAACGAGGGCATCCTCTGGCTGCAGTCCACGCGGTTCTCCTTCGCCGGCTGGTACATCACCCCCACGGGGATCATCGCGTTGCTGACCGTGGCGATCGCGGCGTTCGTCCTCCGCTACACGCGCTTCGGCCGCACGGTGTACGCGGTCGGCGGAAACGAGCAGTCGGCCCGGCTCATGGGTCTGCCGGTCGTGCGGACGAAGCTGTCGGTCTACGTCATCAGCGGCGTGTGCGCGGGTCTCGCCGGCGTCGTCCTCACGGCGTACTCCGGCGCCGGATACCCCCTGAACGGCGTGGGGACCGAGCTCGACACGATCGCCGCGGTGGTCATCGGCGGCACGCTGCTCACCGGCGGCAGCGGGTTCGTCATCGGCTCGATGATCGGCGTGTTCGTCTACGGCCTGATCCGCACGATCATCTCGTTCTCGGGGGCCGAGCAGTCGTGGACGCGCATCACCGTCGGAGCGCTTCTGCTGCTGTTCGTCGTGGTGCAGCGGGTCATCGTGTCGCGGTCCGCGCTCAGTCGATGATGCGCCCGCGCCGTGTTAGCGATCGCCCCTGCGCGAGGGCATGATTGACCCCATGTCCACCGTCGCTCCGCCCCTCCTCGAGGTGCGCGGAGCGACGGTGCGTTTCGGGGTCGAGTCGGCACTCTCCGACGTCGACTTCCGCCTCCTCCCGGGCGAGGTGCACTCGCTCATGGGCGAGAACGGCGCCGGCAAGTCGACCCTGATCAAGGCGATCACCGGAGCCCTCCGCCTCGATTCCGGCCGGATCGACCTCGACGGGCGGGAGATGCGGTTCTCCTCTCCCGCCGATGCGCAGGCGGTCGGCATCTCGACCGTCTATCAGGAGATCGACCTCCTGCCCAACCTCACGGTGGCCGAGAACATCTCGCTCGGCCGCGAGCCCCGGCGCTGGGGAGTCATCGACCACCGCGCGATGCGCGAGCGCGCCGTCGAGGCGCTGACGTCGCTCGGCGTGGACGTCGACCCGTCCTCGGTGCTGTCGTCGCACCCGCTCGCGGTGCAGCAGCTGGTCGCGATCGCCCGCGCCGTCTCCACCGAGGTCAAGGTGCTCGTCCTCGACGAGCCGACGTCGAGCCTGGATGCCGATGAGGTCGCCGAACTGTTCCGTGTGATCCGCGACCTCAAGGCGCAGGGCATCGCGATCGTGTTCGTCTCGCACTTCCTCGACCAGGTCTACGAGATCTGCGACCGGGTCACCGTCCTCCGCGGCGGACGACTGGTCGGGGAGTACGGGACGCGGGAGCTCCTGCGCATCGATCTCGTCGAGAAGATGCTCGGGGCGACCGCCGAGGTCCTCGCCCCGCTCGGCCAGCGCGAGATCGAGACCACCGAGGGGCCGTCGGTGCTGAGTGCCCGGGGGCTGGCATCCGGGGCCCGTCTTCGCGAAGCGGACATCGACATCGCCGAGGGAGAGGTGATCGGGGTCGCGGGTCTCCTGGGGTCCGGTCGCAGCGAGCTCGCGCGTTCCCTGTCGGGCGTCGACCGCCCCGACGGCGGGGAGCTGCGGATCGACGGCGAGCCGGTGCGCCTGTCGTCGCCGCGCGAGGCGATCCGTCGTCGCGTGGCGTACTCCTCCGAGAACCGTCGCACCGAGGGCGTGATCGGCGACCTCAGCGTCCTCGACAACATCACGCTCGCCCTGCAGGCGCAGCGCGGGATCTTCCACCGCCTGAGCACCGCGAGGCGTCGCGAGCTCGCGATGAGCTGGGTCGAGGCCCTGCACATCCGTCCCGCCGACATCGACCGGCCGGTGCGGACCCTGTCGGGCGGCAACCAGCAGAAGGTGCTCCTCGCCCGTCTTCTGGCGCTGTCGCCGCGGCTCATCGTGCTCGACGAGCCGACCCGCGGCATCGACGTCGGAGCCAAGGCCGAGATCCAGCGGCTCGTCGGCGAACTGAGCGACAACGGCCTCTCGATCATCTACATCTCGGCCGAGCTCGACGAGGTGCTGCGCGTCGCCCACCTCGTCGCCGTGATGCGCGACGGCGTGCTCGCGCAGATCGTCCCGGCCGCCGACCTCACCTCCGACGCGTTGCTCGCGCTCGTGGCCGGGCACACGAGCGGAGACGAGGGCCGTGGTGGCTGACGACAAGGCCTCGCGCACCGCCAACATCTTCGACGTCGCCCGTCTCGCCGGGGTGTCGCACCAGACGGTCTCACGCGTGCTCAACAACATGCCGAACGTGCGCCCCGCCACCCGGGCGCGTGTCGAGCAGGCGATCGCCCAGCTGCGGTACAGCCCCTCGCCCGCGGCGCGCGCGCTCGTCACGCGCCGCACGCGCACGATCGGCCTCGTCACCCCCGGCACCGTCGACTACGGTCCCACCTCGATCGCGACGAACTTCAACTTCGCCGCACGCGCCGCTCGGTACAACGTCGACGCGATCAGCTCCCCCCAGAGCGACGTGGCACCGGTGCGCGCGGCCATCGACGGTCTGCTGAAGCAGCGCGTGGATGCCATCGTCCTCGTCGTCGTCGACACGGAGGTGCTCGCGGCGGTCCAGGCTCTAGAAATCGACGTCCCGATCGTCGCGGCGGCGACCAGCGCGCGTCCGCACCCGCGACTCGTGGCGATCGATCAGTACCGGGGAGCGCGCGGCGCTGTCCGGCACCTGCTCGAGGCGGGGTACGACACGGTGCGCCACATCGCGGGCCCCGCGCGCAACCCCGACGCCGTCGAGCGCATCCGCGGGTGGCGCGAAGAGATCGCCGCCGCCCGTGCGCAGTCGACCCCTGTCGTGCACGGCGACTGGTCGGCCGCGAGCGGGTACCGCATCGCCTCCGAAGCCGATCTCTCGCCCGGGGAGGGGATCTTCGTCGCCAACGATCACATGGCCATCGGTGTGCTGTCGGCGCTGCGAGAGCGCGGTCTGCGCGTGCCGGAGGACATCGGTGTGGTCGGCTTCGACGACGTGCCCGAGGCGGCGTACGTCTACCCGTCCCTGACCACCGTGCGACAGGACTTCGCCGCGCTCGGCGAGATCCTCATGCAGAAGGTGCTGCTGCTGGTGGAAGAACCCGACACGGTGACCGAGAGCACGCCGCTGCCGACGCGCCTGGTGGTCCGGGCGTCGGCTCCGCTGGCGCGCTGAGACCCGGCACGGTCCGAGCCGCCGAGTCGTCGGTCGGCGTGAGAACGGCGGCGTCACCGCGTGCGGATCCGCGCGAGGCCAGCCGTCGGGTGCACGGCGTCGCGCCACTGCCGAACATCGACCGGCGGGATGTTGACGTCGCCATCACGGCTGTGACATGGTGTGAGCGCTAACATCTCCGGGCCGTCGCAGACGACGGCCAGCAATGGCGCACGTGAGAGGACCCATCCCGTGACACTTCCCGATCAGGCATCCCGTCCGCGACGGCGCCCGCGCTGGGCGCTCGCCGTCCCGCTCGTCGCCGCTCTCCTCGCCGCTCCGTTCTCCGCGCCGTCCTTCGCGGGTGCCGCCGAGACCGGAACGGGTCTCGTCGTGACGACTACATCGAGCTTCCGGACGACATCCTGAAGGGGCTCACGTCGATCACGGTCAGCACCGACGTGATCGTTCGTCCCGAGCAGTCGGGCAACTACTTCATCTGGGGCCTGGGCAACACCACCGACTGGTACGGCGACGGCTACCTGTTCGCCACCGGCGATCCCGCCCGCGCGGGCATCGCGACCGGCAACTGGTCGACGGAGCAGGAGACCCGGGGCTCGGCGAACCTCGACCGCGGCGTCTGGAAGACCCTGACGTACACGCTCGACGCCGGCAGCACGACGGCGCGCCTGTACCTCGACGGCGTGAAGATCGCCGAGAACGCCGACACCACGACCGCACCCGGGGCGATCGGAAACGGCACGACCACCGCGAACTACCTGGGACGTTCGAACTACACCCCCGACAAGCGGCTCGCGGGCAGCCTCCGCGACTTCCGCGTGTACGACCGCGCGCTGACCGCCGACCAGGTCGCCGCGCTCGTCGCCACCGACCAGGAGCGCGTCGC
>JARBUN010000113.1 GCA_029239635.1 Microbacterium sp.
AGGAGCGTCTCCTGCAGCTGCGGGTGCGCGGGGATCACGACGGGCCGGAAGGTCTTGCCCTCCCACGCCGCGACCATGTCGGGGAAGAGCGGGTCGTTGGCCGAGACGTCGATGCCCTCGACCGTGGGGAATGCCTTCACCGAGGTCAGGAAGTCGGTGTACACCGCGTCCTGGAAGAAGAAGTCGATGAAGCTCTCCGCCGCCTCGACGCGATCGTTGCCCGGGTTGATCCCCCACGCGACGAGGTAGCTTCCCCACATGTCGGCGACATCGGCGTCGAGCGTGGGGAAGTTCATGTAGCCGGGCTCCACCCCCGCCGCGCGTGCGTCGGAGAGGATCCAGGTCGCCGGGAACATCGCCGCCTGCCCGGAGAGGAAGGCGGACTTCGCGGCCGACTGGTTCGTCCCGAGCGGGTCGGGCATGTAGGCCGGGACGAGATCCTTCACGACCTCGAGCGACTCGGCGTAGCCGGGGATGTCCGCGAAGGTCTTCTCTCCCGCGAGCAGCTGCTCGATCGCGTCGGGGTCATCGGGGAAGACATGCTGCGCCATCGCGTAGTAGGCGATGAACTGCGGCCACCAGCTGTCCTGCGCGCTCATCGCGATCGGCGTGATGCCCGCGGCCGAGAGCTTCTCGGTCGCCGCCTTCAGCTCGGCGTATGTCCGCGGCACCTCGGCGATGCCGGCCTTCTCGAACAGTGCCGTGTTGTAGATGATGCCGTTGCCCGACTGCGAGATGGGCACCGAGTACGCGGCATCCCCGTCCGCTCCCCGGCGCGCTTCCTGCGCGGCCGCGTCGTCGAGGCGCGAGAAGAAGCCGGCGCCCGAGAGGTCGGCGGCGAACCCGTCGCGGACGAAATCGGTGAGGTTCTTCGGGTCGAACCCGTAGACGTCGGGGCCGGCACCGCCGGACAGACGCGTCTTCAGCACGTTGTCGTAGTCGTTCGTGTTGACGAACTCGGCGTTCACGGTGATGCCGGGGTTCTCGGCTTCGAACGCGTCGATGACCTTCTCGTAGGCCTTCTGCGTGTCACCGCCGTCGCCCCACATGAGGAAGCTGAGGGTGGTCGTGTCGCTCGAGGCGGCTTGGCATCCGGTGAGGGATGCCAGGGCCAGGGCGCTCAGCGCCGTCGCGGTCGCGGCTGTCCGGGCGAGGGAACGGGGCATGGGGGGTCGCCTTTCGAAAAAGGAACCGCCTCGCCCGGGATCTCCCGGGCGAGGCGGTTCGGATGTTCAGCGGTTGTTGGCGCGGTACTGCTCGAGGGCCACGTCGAGGTCGCCCAGCACCTGGTCGGTGGTCTTCTGGCCACTGATGATGTTCTGCAGGCCGACCAGCAGCGCGTCCTGGATGCTCGGGTCGGTCGGCGAGAACGCCGCCACGAAGGTCTTGCCCTCCCAGGCCGCCTGCATCTCGGGGAACAGCGGGTCCACGTCGGCGCCGATCTCGACGTCCTTGGTGGTGGGGAACAGCTTCACCTTGTCGAGGAACGCCTTGTAGGTGTCGTCCTGGAGGAAGAAGTCGAGGAACTTCTGCGAGGCGGCGAGCTTGGCATCCCCGTTGTTCGGGTTGACGCCGAACCGGACCTGGTAGGTGCCCCACAGGTCGTTCGAGGGCTTGTCGACGGTCGGGAAGTTCATGTACCCCAGGTCGAGGCCGGCCTCGCGAGCGTCGGACAGGATCCAGGTCGCGGGGAACATCGCCGCCTGGCCGCCGAGGAACGCCGACTGCGCGGCGGTCTGGCTCGTGCCGACCGGGTTGGGCATGTAGTACGGCGTGAGGTCGCGGACGACGTCGAGCGATTCGGCCCAGGCCTTGCTCTGGGAGAAGGTGGTCTCGCCCGCGGCCATCTGCGCGCCGAGCTCTTCGTTCGCCCCGTGTTCGGCGAGCGCGTAGTAGACGATGAACTGCGGCCACCAGTTGTCCTGCGCGCTCATCGCGAAGGGGATGATCCCCGCGTCCGACAGCTTCTTGGAGTCGGCCAGCAGGTCCGTGTAGGTCGTGGGCGGGGCGTCGATGCCCGCCTTCTCGAACAGCGCCTTGTTGTAGATGATGCCGTTGCCCGAGAGCGAGATCGGCAGGTTGTAGGTGCCGCCGGCACGCTGGCTGTCCTTCGCCGCCTCCGGGGTCAGCTTCGACAGGTAGCTCTCGCCCCCGTCGGAGAGATCGGCGGCGAAGCCGTCGGCGACGAAGGTGTCGATGTTGCCGAGGTCGAACCCGTAGACATCGGGACCGGCGCCGCCGGAGAGGCGGGTCTTGAGGATGTTGTCGTAGTCGTTCGTGTTGAAGAACTCGGCGTTGACCGTGATGTCGGGGTTGGCCGCTTCGAACTCGGTGATGACGTCTTCGTACGCCGTCTGCGTGTCACCGCCGTCACCCCACATGAGGAAGCTGAGCTCGGTGGGGCCGCTGCTGGCACCTCCCGCGCAGCCGCTCAGCGCGCCTACGGTGGTCAATGCGACCGCCGCTACCGCCGTGTTCCTCAGCCACTTCGTCATGGCCACTCCCTATCTCCGTCGATCGTCGCGCGGTCCATTCCGCGGAACGTGGTGTCGGTAGCAACACTACACAAAATCGGTTCATTCGCCCATATCGAATGCGTAACGGCGATGAGACACCCGATTATCGCTAGTGCGACTACGCAAATGGGCGCATCGGCGGCTAGGGTGAGGCCCCATGCAGACACGCCCGCCGCTCGGCCGACGACTGACCATCAACACCATCGTCCGCCGCCACCAGATCGAGGCGACGAGAGACACCTCCCTCTGGGAAGACGAGACCACTCTGCACTCCGCGGCCCTCGTCGAGCGGTTCTCCGACGCCGTCCGCGGTGCGGTCCCCGACGCCGCTCTCACGTGGGCCCTTTCCTGGGGCGCACTCACCGACCAGTCGCCGCGCTACCGCGACATCCGTCGCACGCTCGCCCGCCTGGCCGCCGAGCACGGCGACGACATCACGTTCGTCCCGGGCGGCTTCTTCGCCAACCTCTACGGCACGCGCGACGAGGTCGCCCGTGACATCTCCGACGCGGTCGACCTGCTGCACACGCATTTCGATCGCCCGACCACGGCCCTCGTCGCCGGGTTCCTCTCGGCCGCGAACATCGCGGGAGCGCGCGATCTCGGCATCCGCACCGTCCAGGGCAACATCTGGAGCCAGTTCGACATCGACCTGCAGGACGGCGACGGCTCGCTCGCGTACCCCTACTACCCCTCGCGCGGTCACTTCCTCGTGCCCGGTCGCGGCGATGACCGCATCGACGCGGTGCAGCTCGACGGCTGGACGGTCGACCTCGTCGCCGCGCGCACCGCGGGCATGTCGTCGGAGTACAACTCCCGCCTCGGCCTCGGCCCGATCGAGACGCTGCACCGCCTTCCCCGCGCCGACGCCCTGCGAGAACTGGATGCCACGAGCGAGGCGCACCTGAACGATCGCAACGTCGCCCGCAACGGCCTGGGCTGGCTGACGGTCAACTACGAGATCAGCGAGGTCGCGCGCGGGCTCGCGCACGACCCCACGACTCTCGACGCGTGGGCGGGCTGGCTCGGCGGCCTCCGCGAGCGGTGGAGCGACCTCGAGGTCACGACGATCAGTCGGTTCGGCGACGAGTGGCGCGCCAGGCACGCTGACAACGAGGATCTCGCCTACCTCCTCCAGCAGAGCGGCAGCGGCGTTCAGGCGTCGCGCGCGGGAGAGACGGTGACGTGGTTCATGTGCGCCGACTTCCGCCTCGGCGTCGTCCAGGTCGGCGACACGGCCGAGGTGTTCGACCACACGTCCTACGCCGCCGCGTTCGCCGAGCCCGCGGAGCGCGGGGACCGGCGGTGGAGCCTGCTCGGGGAGATCAACCAGAAGCAGACGCGCCCGCAGGATCGGCCCGTGGGGCTCGCGGCGTTCCTGTCGCGGCATCCCGAGGTCGACGCCGCGCTCGACGCGCGCTGGGGAGATGCCCCCGAACTCCGCGCTCTGCGGGACGCCGCATGATCGCCGTCACCGACCTCACCGTCGATCACACCGTCGACCCGGTCGGCGTGGCGGCATCCCCCCTCTTCGGGTGGACCCTGCGCTCCGACGCCGACGGCGTCCGCCAGCTCTCCTACCGCCTCAGCGTGCGCAGCAGCGCCGGGACGCACTGGTGGAGCGGCCCCGTCTCGTCCGACCGCAGCGTCGACATCGCCTACGACGGTTCGCCGCTCGCTTCGCTCCGCCGCTACGAGTGGACCGTGGTGGTCACCACGACCGCCGGCGACGCAGCCGCCACGGGAACGTTCGTCACCGCCGTGCTCGATGACGACTGGCGGGGCGCGACCTTCATCAGCGCTGCCGACGACGGCGCCGCCGCTCCCCTGCTCCGCACGGAGTTCGAGGTGGATGCCACTCCCGACGAGGCGTATCTCGTGGTCGGGGCCGGGGGCCTCGCCCGCGTCGAGATCGACGGCACCGCCCCCGACGACAGCGCCCTCGGGCCCGGCTTCACCGACTACGAGGTGAGCGCGCAGTACACGGTCGTCGACCTCACCGACCGGATGACGCCCGGCCGCCACGCGATCGGAATCGAGCTCGGCCGGGGGTTCTACGGCATGCGCGGCCGCAACACGTGGAACTGGGAGACCGCGGCCTGGCACGCCGACCCCTCGGCGCGGGTGCTGCTGGTGTGGCGCGACGGCCGCGGCGAGCGCGTGGTCGTGAGCGACTCCGCGTGGACGACCGCCGCCGGCCCGACGCGCTTCGACGACCTCTACGCCGGCGAGGACTACGACGCCCGTCTCGAGCAGCCGGGGTGGAGCACCGCCGGGTTCGACGACGGCGCGTGGACCGCGGCCCGGGAGGTCGAGGGGCCGCGCGGCGTCGCGGTGCCCCAGCGACAGCCCCCGATCGTCGAGGGTGAGGTGCTCGAACCGGCGCACGTGACACAGCTCGACGAGGGGCGCTGGGTCGTCTCCTTCCCCCGCGTGATCGCCGGGTGGGTCGAGGTCGACGCCGTCGCGGATCCCGGAGCCGAGATCGAGCTGCGGTTCGGCGAGAGCCTCCGCGCCGACGGGACGCCGAACTCCGACGACGAGAAGGGGTACTTCGACGGCCGCTTCCAGACCGATCGCCTCACGCTGGCGGATCGGCCGCTGCGGTGGCATCCGCGATTCACCTGGCACGGGTTCCAGCACGTCGAGGTGCGCGCCCGGCGGCTCCCAGCCCTTCGCGCGCGGGTCGTGCACACGCGCGCTGCGCGCACCGGACGCTTCGAGACGTCGTCGCCGATGCTGAACACCCTGCACGAGCTCACGGTGCGCACGATCCTCAACAACCTGCACGGCATCCCCACCGATACGCCGAAGTACGAGAAGAACGGGTGGACCGGCGACGGCATGGTCGGCGCCCGCATGATGCTGCTGAACCTCGACACGCACGAGCTTCTGGCGAAGTGGGTCGCCGACATCGCGGCATCCCGCCACGGAGAGGGAGCGCCCGAGGTGATCGCGCCGCACGGCGGGTGGAGCATGGACTGGACGCCCGCGCCGACGTGGCACTCCGCGCTGCTCCTCGTGCCGTGGGACATCTACCGACTGCGCGGCGACGCGCGTGTGCTCGCGGACGTGTGGCCCGACGCCCGGGACTACCTGCGTTTCGAGCTCGCGCGAGGCGTCGAGGATCTCTTCGACACGACCCTCGGCGACTGGGTGAGTCCCGAGACCGACCCGGGCGGCGGCAACGCCCCCGAGGACACCCGGGTCGCGGCCACGGCGTTCGTGATCGCGATGTGCGACACCGCAGCGGCGATCGCCCGGGTGCTGGGGGAGGATCCGGGCGAGTGGGAGGGCGCCGCCGCGCGCTCGCGCGACGCCTTCGTGACAGCCTTCTGGGATGCCGAGACCGCCGAGGTCCGCGGCCGGGGTGATGCCGGGTACCGCCAGGCGCACACCGCGCTCGCCCTGGCCTTCGACATCCTCCCCGAAGGCGCCCGTCAGCGCGCGGCCGACCGTCTCGCCGCCGACGTCGTCGAGCGCGGACACCACCTGTCGACCGGTGCGCTCGCGACGAAGCACCTCCTCCCCCAGCTGACGCGTTACGGTCACGCCGACGTCGCCGTGGGGGTCGCGCTGCAGACGACGTTCCCGAGCTGGGGCTTCTGGGTGGAGCGCGGGGCGACCTCGCTCTGGGAGCACTGGAAGGAGGAGTCGCGCTCGCGCGGTCACTACTTCCTCGGCACGATCGAGGACTGGTTCTACGCCGACGTGGCCGGGCTGCAGGCGGTCTCGCCGGGGTGGCGCGAAGCGCGGATCGCGCCCCGGGTCCTCGGGACGGCGCTGTCGTCGGCGAGCGCGGCCGTTCGCACGCCCTACGGCGAGCTGTCGGTGCAGTGGCGCATCGAGGACGGCGAGGTGACGCTGTCGTGCGAGGTGCCGATCGGCGTCCGGGCCGAGATCGAGCTCCCGGGTCTCCACCGTCGCGTCGAGGCCGGGCGGCACGAGGTGCGGGTGGCGCTCCGTTGAGGACGGGGCCGAGTGGCCCGAGGGTTCACGAGGATGGCCGAACGTGGTCCCGCAGCCACGCGGCGATGTCCTCCACCGAGGGCGGACTCGCTCCCGCCACGCGGCGGATGAGGAGGTCGCCCTCGTCCGCCGCCACCATCGACACCACCCATCCGGATGCCGTCGAGTGCGGCTTCGACCTCGAGGGCGCCGAAGGCACGCGGGTCTCGGCCCACGCCGACGCCGGGCGGGGCTGCCCCGAGCTCGGGCCGGTGTCGTTCCTGCCGTGACGCGGCACCGTCGACC
>JARBUN010000016.1 GCA_029239635.1 Microbacterium sp.
CTCGACCTCGCGCCGTCTGCTGTCGTTGCTGACCGTGCTGCAGTCGCGCCGCGATTGGTCGGCCGCTGCGCTCGCCGGGCGTCTCGACGTGAGCGAGCGCACGGTCCGCCGCGACGTCGACCGCCTTCGCGAGCTCGGGTACGAGATCGATGCGACGCGTGGACCCGCGGGCGGATACCGTCTGCGCGCGGGGTCGCGTTTGCCGCCCGTGGCCTTCGACGCGGAGCAGGCCGTGGCCGTCGCGGTGGCACTGCGGATCGCCGCGTCGACCGGCGGGCTCATCGCCGACGCCGCCGCCGAAGCCTTGAGCGTGTTCTCGCGCTTGCTGCCGGAGGCGCTCGGGCGGCGGGCGCAGCGCTTCGCGGTCGAGGCCGTGCCGCCGGCGGGCGCGGTCGCCGTCGACCCCGCCGTGCTCGGCGCGATCGAGGCGGCCATCGACGCGGCCGAGGAGGTGCGCTTCGACTACTCCGGCTCGGAGGGGCCTGTGCGGGTGACCGAGCCGCACCATCTGCTGTGGTCCGGCGGACGGTGGTACCTCATCGGCTTCACCCCCGAGCGTGCGGATTGGCGCGTCTACCGCGTCGACCGCATGACCCTCAAGAGTCACCGGGGGCGGGCCTTCTCCCGGCGGGAGCTGCCCGGCGGCGATCCGGTGCACTATCTCGAGGGGCGCTTCCGCGGGGGCGACGAGACGGGGCGGTGGCCGTGCCGGGGCGAGGTCGTGGTCGCCGCGTCGCCCGCCGAGCTCGCGCCCTACGTGGTGGACGGCACCCTCGTCGACACCGACGACGGCCGCACCCGCGTGTCGCTGGGATCGTGGTCGTGGGGCGCTCTCGCGGCCGAGTGCCTGCGGTTCGACCGACCGATCTCCGACGCTCACCCGGCGGCTCTGCGCCAGGCGCTGGCCGAGGCCGCGCGGCGTGCCGCGTCAGCGTCCTGAGTCCCCGCGCCGCTCGCCTCAACGGGTTTGGGGCGCAATAGTCCGTTTGGGGCGTGCAATACCGCGCCCCAAACGGAAGAACGCGCCCCAAAGCCGGCGATCCCGTGCCCCGGGGCACAAGACCCGCCCCGGCGGCATCGGGAAACGGGGAACGCCCGCGGATGCCGAAGCATCCACGGGCGTTCCCGGGGTAATTGTTACTTCTTCACCGGGATCGACTGCGACTCGAGGGCGCTGATCGTGGCATCCTGACCCTTCTGGAGGGCGTCGGCGAGGGTGCCGGTGCCGCTGACCGCCGCCTTGAAGCCGTCGGAGACGTCGGCGTAGGTCTTGGTCATCGTCGGGCCCCACGTGAAGTCGGGGGTGACCTCGGTGGCCGCCTTGGCGAAGACGTCGTAGATCTTCTGGCCGCCGTAGAAGTCGACGCCCTTCGCGAGCGACGGGAGCGTGAGGCCCTCGGTCGTGGCGGGGTAGATGTTCGCCTCTTCGTTCAGCGCGGTGAGCGCCTCGGTCGAGGTGTTCAGCCACAGCGCGAACTTCGTCGCCTCGTAGGGGTGCTTGCTGCCCTTCAGGACGGCGATCGACGAGCCGCCCCAGTTGCCCGAGACCGCGTCTCCGGCCTTCCACTGCGGGAGGTCCGCGACCGACCAGTTGCCGGCCGTGTCGGGGGCACCGCTCGAGATGGAGTTGGCACCCCACACCGCGGAGTTCCAGGTCCACACCTGGCTGGAGTTGTAGGCGTTGTTCCACTCGTCGGTCCACGCCGGGTAGGTCGAGACCAGGTCCTGGTCGATGAGCGACTGCCAGTAGTCGGCGACCTTCTTCGATGCCGGGTCGGTCAGCGAGACCGTCCAGCCGTCGGCGTCGTTGCCGAACCACTGCCCACCGGCCTGCCAGACGAAGCCGGCGAACTGGTTGATGTCGGACTGCGAGAAGTTGGTGATGTAGCCGCCGAGCGCACGGATCTTCTTCGCGGCCTCGGTGTACTCGTCCCACGTGGTGGGCACGGGGATGTTGTTCTTCTCGAACAGGTCGGAGCGGTAGAACAGCCCCATCGGGCCGATGTCCTGCGGAATTCCGTAGACGCCGCCCTCGCCGCCGAGCGCGACCTGGTTCCAGGCCCACCCGACGAACTGGTCCTTCGCGGCGACCACGTCGGAGCAGCCGGCGATGTTCTCGACGCCGTCCTGCACGAGGAAGTTCGGCAGGGCGTCGTACTCGATCTGGCCGAGGTCGGGCGCGTTGCCCGCGGCGATCTGGTTGAAGAAGTTCTGGTACGTGCCGTTGTTGCCGTTGGGGCCGGTCTGCACCTTGACCTGGATGTCCGGGTTCTCGGTGTTCCACATGTCGACGACCTTCTCGATCCCCGGGATCCACGACGTGAACTCGAGGGTGACGGGACCGTCGGACGGAGCGCAGTCGGCCGCGGCGGCGGCGCCGTCGCCACCGCCGCTTCCTCCGCCGGCGCAACCGGCGAGCAGGAGCGCCGACAGGGCGACCCCCGCCGTCGCTGTGAGGAGCTTGTGCTTCATGTGAGTGCCTTTCTCTGGGTGCCCGGGCGGGCCATTCCGCCCGGGATCGGGGCGACCGGAGCCGCCGGAGGGATCACTTCAGGGCGCCGGTCCCGAGACCGTTGCGCCAGAAGCGCTGAAGGAGCAGGAAGATGACGATGAGGGGAATGACCGACAGCAGGGCGCCGATCAGCACGAGTCCGCGCAGCTCCGGGATCTGGTTGAGCTGGTTGTTCCAGCCGTAGAGACCGAAGACCACGGGGAAGAGCTCCTCGCTGCGCAGCATGATCAGCGGCAGGAAGAAGTTGTTCCAGATCGCGACGAACTGGAACAGGAACATCGTGACCAGCGCCGGGCTCATCAGGCGCAGGCTCACGGTGAAGAACGTGCGGATCTCGCCCGCTCCGTCCAAGCGGCTCGCCTCGAGCAGCTCGTCGGGGACGGAGGATGCCGCGAAGATGCGCGCGAGGTACACCCCGAACGGGCTGACCAGCGAGGGAAGGAACACCGCCCAGAACGTGTTGGTCAGCTGCACCTGGCTGAAGATGAGGAACAGCGGCAGGGCGAGCGCGGTCGCGGGGACGAGCACGCCGCCGAGGACCACATCGAAGATGAGCTCTCGGCCCGGGAAACGGTACTTCGCCAGGGCGTAGCCGGCCATCGCCGCGAGCAGTGTCGCGACCGCTCCGCCGAGGCCCGCGTACAGCAGCGAGTTGCCGAGCCAGCGCAGGAAGATGCCGTCCCGGTAGGCGAAGAGGTCGCCGATGTTCGAGAACAGGCGCATGTCGGCGAACCACAGCGGGTTCGTCGTGAGGATGTCGCCCGTGCTCTTGCTCGAGGCCACCAGCAGCCACCACAGCGGCAGGAGGAAGTACACGGTGAACACGGCCATGACGAGCATCGCCGAGGTGCGCGAGACGAGCGGCTCGCGGATCGCGCGCGAGCGGGAGGCGCCGGGACGGGAGGTGCCCGGACGGGGGGCGCCGGAGCGGGGCGCGCCGGGGCGGTCGCCGCGGGGGCGAGGGGTGGTGACGACGCTCATGCGTTGCCCTTCTTCTGCATCCACTTCATGAACCCGAACGACAGGACGAAGGTCGTCACGGCCAGCACGACCGAGAAGGCCGCCGCGAGGTTCGCGTTGGGGATGGATGCCGTCGCGTAGACGGTCATGTTGGGGGTGAAGGTGCTGGTGACCGCCGAGCTGAACGAGCGGAACACCTGCGGCTCGGCGAGCAGCTGCAGCGTGCCGATGATCGAGAAGATCGCCGTCATGACGATCGCGGGACGCACGAGCGGGATCTTGATCGACCAGGCGATGCGGAACTGACCGGCCCCGTCGAGGCGGGCCGCCTCGTAGATCTCGCTGGGGATCGACAGCAGGGACGAGTAGATGATCAGCATGTTGTAGCCGACGTAGACCCACGTCACGACGTTCGCGATCGACCACAGCACCAGGTCGGCGCCGAGGAAGTCGACGTTCTTGGTCAACGCGGTGAAGGGCGACAGGTTCGGCGAGAACAGCGAGCCCCACATGATCGCGGCGATGACGCCCGGGACGGCGTACGGCACGAAGAAGGCGAGGCGGAAGAAGCGCTTGCCCTTGAGCAGGGGCGAGTCCAGCAGAAGGGCGAAGACGAGGGCCAAGCCCAGCATCACCGGCACCTGGACGACGCCGAAGGTGAGCATGCGCAGCATCGAGGTCCAGAACGCCTCGTCCTGGAAGACGAGGGCGTACTGCGCGAGCCCGCCGAAGACGAGCTCGGCTTTGCCGAAGGTGCCCTCGCGCCGGACGACGAGGAGCGACTGGCCGATCGCGAAGATGATCGGCAGCACGTAGAAGAGCAGGAACAGGACCGCGAACGGCGCGAGCAGCGTCGCGATCGCGCCCTTGAACGGGACGCGCGAGCGCCGCGGGCGCGGTGCGCTCGCTCGCTCCGCTCGTGCCCGGGCGGGGACGGTGGTGGTCACGAGGCCTCCTCGATGATGCGGACGGCACCGCCGGCCACGCGGGCGAGGCCGTCGATGGCCTCGGCGCTGATCGCGTCGCGGCCGTGCGCGGCGATCTCGACGGTGTCGGTGGTGTGGTTGATGACGAACAGGAACGTGCGGTCCGCGCCGACGCGCCGGATGACGTCGACGCCGAGCGGAACAGGGGTGGTCGGGATGCCGGCATCCTGTGCCGCGCGGGAGAGCAGGGCGCGGTAGTCGGCGGGGGAGGGGAGGGTCGCGAGGTACCACGCGCTGCCCTCTCCGACCGCGCG
This sequence comes from Microbacterium sp., assembly GCA_029239635.1. GTDB lineage: Bacteria > Actinomycetota > Actinomycetes > Actinomycetales > Microbacteriaceae > Microbacterium. Next base: position 4,713 of record JARBUN010000016.1, read on the forward strand.
ACGGGTGCGGGCGGGGAGGCCCGCGGCCGGTCCGTCGACGAAGCGGGCATCGATGTCGGCGTCGGTGACGCGGAGGCGCTCGGCCCACACGGAGGCGGTGCCGCCGTCGTCGAGCGCAACCGTCTGGCCGGGGCCGAGGGGGGCGAACTCCTCCGAGACGATCCCGAGCAGGGTGCGGAAGGCGCCGGGGTAGCCGCCGAGGCGCACGCGGTCGTCCTCGTCGACGATGCCGCTCGCGAAGGTGACGACGGCCGTGCCACCGTCCTCGACGAAGCGGGCGATGCGGGCGGCGTCCTCGTCGCGCACGAGGTGCAGTGCGGGAACGACCACCAGGCGGTATCCCGTGAGGTCGTCGTGAGCGGAGACGACATCGACGCTGACGCCCGAACCGGTCAGCGCCGCGTGCGCGGCGTGCACCTGATCGAGATAGCGCAGGTCCTCGCTCGGGCGGCCCTCGTTCTCGAGCGACCACCAGCTCTCCCAGTCGAACAGGAGCGCGGCGTCGGAGCGCACCTGCGAGCCCGCGACCGGCTGGAGTCGTCGGAGCGTCTCGCCCACCTCGAGCACGGTGCGCCACTGCGCGGAGTCGGTGCCGGCGTGCGGGAGGAGGGCGGAGTGGAACTTCTCGGCACCCTGTGCGGAGGCGCGCCACTGGAAGAAGCAGATGCCGTCGGCACCGCGCGCGACGTGCGACACGACGTTGCGCAGGAGCTCGCCCTCGCCCTTGGCGAGGTTGTGCGGCTGCCAGTTCACGGCGCCGGTCGAGGTCTCCATGAGCAACCACGGGGTGCCGCCGGCGAGGCCGCGGGTCAGGTCCGCGGCGAACGACAGCTCGGCCGTGGGGTCGGCGAGGCGTCGGTCGAGGTAGTGGTCGTTCGCGATGACGTCCATCTCGCTCGCCCACGACCAGTAGTCGAGGGTGCGGATGTGGGCGGTGACCATGAAGTTCGTCGTCACGGGGGCGGCGCTGCGCGCGCGGATGATCTGCGCCTCGGCGCGGTAGAGCTCGAGCTGCTGGTCGGACGAGAAGCGCTGGAAGTCCAGCAGCTGCGCGGGGTTGCGCAGCGACAGGGCGGCCATCGGGGGGAGGATCTGGGCCCAGTCGCTGTAGCGCTGGCTCCAGAACGAGGTGCCCCACGCGGTGTTCAGCGCGGCGATCGAGCCGTAGCGCGCCTCGAGCCAGCCCCGGAACGCCGCGGCGCTGGCGTCGCAGTAGCACAGGGAGTTGTGGCATCCGAGCTCGTTGGACACGTGCCACATGGCCAGTGCGGGGTGGTCGGCGTAGCGTTCGACGACCCGACGGCTGACCTCCGCCGCGTAGGCGCGGAACACCGGTGAGCTCGGGCAGTACGCCTGGCGGCCGCCCGGGAAGCGGCGCGTTCCGTCTTCGGCGACGGGGAGGATCTCCGGATGCCGCGTGGTCACCCAGGGAGCGGGGGAGGCCGTCGCGGTGCCCAGGTTGACGCGGATGCCGTGCGCGTGGGCGAGGTCCATGACCTCGTCGAGCTCGTCGAAGAACCACACGCCGGGGGCCGGGTTGATCCACGACCAGCCGAAGATGTTGATCGCCACGAGAGAGACGCCGGCCTGCGTCATCAGACGCATGTCCTCATCCCAGACAGCGCGGTCCCACTGCTCCGGGTTGTAGTCGCACCCGAAGACGAGGCCCTCACGGGTGAGCGGCTCCAGCGCGGAGCCCTGACGGGTCTCGGGGGCCAGGCGGTCGACGGCGAGCATCCGGGGCGCGCTCCTTTGCGGGGTTGTGTGAACGTGCACACATCAGGCCGACGAGAAGGCGGTCGGAAAATGTGTGAACGTGCACATAGTGGCATCCGGATCCCGCCGCGTCAACTCGGACCGCCCGATAGGCTTGCGCCCATGACGCCTCCTCCGCCTGGGCGCCGGCGCAGCACGGTGCACGATGTGGCCAAGGTCGCGGGGGTCTCGCGCGGGACCGTGAGCCGCGTCCTCAACGGCGGATACGTGTCCGACCAGGCGCGCGAGGCGATCCAGACCGCCATCCGCGAGGTCGGCTACGTGCCCAACACCGCGGCCCGAAACCTCGTCCGCCAGCGCACGCAGGCGATCGGCTTCATCGTGCACGAGCCGCACTCGCTGTTCCTCGAGGATCCCAACATCGGCGGGATCATGCTCGGTGCCAACACCGCGCTCTCGAACGCCGACTACCAGATGGTGTGCGTGGTCGTCGACACCGAACGCGACACCGATCGGGTGGCGCGCTATCTCAGCGGCGGCTTCGTCGACGGTGCCGTGATCGTCTCGGCTCGCCACCACGATCCGATCACCGACGTCGTCGAGCGCCTCGGACTCCCGGTCGCCTACGTCGGGCACCCGCCCGGGATCAACCGGCCTTGGGTGGGCATCGACAACCACGGCGCGGCGCGCGCACTCACGCAGCGCTTACGCGAGACCGGTCGCCGACGCATCGGCATGATCGCCGCAGCCCTCGACCGCGACTCGGGCAGCGACCGCCTCGCCGGCTTCCGCGACGCGCTCGGCGACGATTTCGACGAGAACCTCGTCGAGTCCGTGCCGCTGTACGCCTACGCCGACGGCGAGGCCGGGATGCGTCGCCTCCTCGAGCGCGCGCCCGATATCGACGCCGTCTTCGGGGCGTCGGATGCCGTCGCCGCCGGCGCTCTGCAGGCTCTGCGCGCGGCCGGCCGGCGCGTGCCCGACGACGTCGGTGTCGTCGGCTTCGACGACAGCGCATGGGCCTCGCGCACCGATCCTCCGCTGAGCACGGTCGATCAGCCCGCCGAAGGGCTGGGTGCGGCGGCTGCCGAAGCGGTGCTGTTGCAGTTGTCGGGCGGGGTCGCCGCGGCGGACGGCATCCTGTTGGATGCACCCATCGTCTGGCGCGCGTCGGCCTGAGGCGCCCCGGTCAGGCGCTTTCGGCCACGACCAGCCGCGTCGCGAAGATCTCGCCGGATGCCGCGTCGTCGGTGCCGTCGATCCGCCCGAGCAGTCGGCGCACCACGCGGTCGGCGATCTCGGGCACGGGGATCTCGACGGTCGTGAGGTGCGGTCGCGCCAGGGTGGCGAGGGCGCCGCCGTCGAATCCGGTCACGGCGAGTTCGGAGCCCACGGCGATGCCGTGTCGGCGGGCGACGTCGACGGTGAGAAGCGCGAGGGAATCGCTCGCGGTGACGATGGCGTCGGGGCGACTCCCCGCCACCGCGAGCACGGCATCGAGTCGCTGACGGAGTTCCGCGATGGATCCGGTCATGTGCCATGCGCCCGGGAGCGAGAGTCCGTGCCGCGTGAGCGCGTCGACGAAGCCGAGGTCGCGCTCGCGGATCCACGACGCGTCGCTGTCGTGCCCGACATACGCGACCCGGGTGCGTCCGGTGGCGACCGTGTGGTCCACTGCCGAGGCGATCGCCGCTGTGTTGTCGATGTCGACCCACGCCTGAGTCTGGCCGGGGAGAGTGCGCCCCATGAGGGCGTACGGGATGCCGAGCTCTTCGAGGATCGCGACGCGCGGATCGCCCGGCGCACTGTTGGCCAGGATGAATCCGTCCGTCTCTCCGCGCATCGCGTCGGCGCGGAACCCCTCCACGACGTCGACGTCGTGCGTATAGACGAGCACGCGCTGGTCGAGCTGCGCGGCCGTCGAGAGCACGGCATCCAGGAACGCCAGGGTGAACGGATTGCGCGGATCGAGGTCGGTCCGCGACATGCTGAATCCGACGCGCCGAGAGCGCCCGGTGCGCAGGTGGCGGCCGGCCGGATCGGGGACGTAGCCCGTGCTCCGGACCGCGGTCAGAACGCGCTCGCGGGTCTCCGGGGTGAAGCCGGGGCGGTCGTTGAGGACGTTCGAGACCGTCTGAGCGGAGACGCCCGCGGCGCGCGCGACATCGACGATGCGCGGCCGGGAGCCAGCGCGCCGGTGTGGGGGGAGTGCGTCGGGCATCGCGGTTGACAACCTCTCGTGAGGGTTTCAGGATAGAGCGGTTGATCGTTAAAGCGAACGTTAAAGCGGGAAGCGCGCGCCGCCGCTCCCTCGACCCGGGACGAGTTCCATGACCATGACCACCGCCGACGGCACGCGGGCCGTCCACTTCCGTCGCGGAGGCACCAGCCTCGTCGTCCGGCTCGACGACGATGCTCTGCCCACGATCCTGCACTGGGGCCCCGAGGTCCCGATGGGCGATGAGGACGAGATCCTCGTCGCGACCGCAGGCCCCGTCGGGGACTCGCTCGTTCAGGCGCAGCCGCAGGTGGGCGTGCTCCCCCTGCACAGCCGAGGGTGGCTCGGGCACCCGGGGCTCCGGGGCAGCCGCGCCGGGCGCGCCTGGTCCTTCGACCCGAGCACGGTGACCCACGACGCCGAGGACGCCCCCGGCGAACCGGCGCGTCTCGTGAGCGTCGCCCTCGACGAGGTGGACCGCCTGGAGGTCACCACAGAGATGCTCCTCGAGCCGTCGGGTCTCGTGCGCGTGCGCGTCCGGGTGCGCAATCTCGGCGACGCCGACTACGAGCTCACCGTGCTCGAGCCGGCGCTCCCCGTGCCGGCCGTCGCCGACGAGATCCTCGACATGACCGGCCGTCACGCCCACGAACGCCACCCCCAGCGGGGCGCCTTCCGTCAGGGGCGGTGGACGCGCGAGGCGTGGGGAGGCCGTCCCGGACACGACTCGGCCACCGTGCTGTGCGCGGGCGAGACCGGGTTCGGGTTCCGGCGCGGGCTCGTGTGGGGCGTGCACCTCGCCTGGTCGGGAAACGGGGCGGTGTCGGCGGAACGGACCGCGACCGGCTGGCGGATGCTCAGCGGCGGCGAGAAGCCGCTTCCCGGCGAGATCGTTCTCGCACCGGGGGAGCGACACGAATCCCCGTGGCTGATGGGGTCGTGGGGACGCGGGCTCGACGCGCTCTCCCACCGCTTCCACGAGTATCTGCGGGCGCGCCCCTCTCATCCGCAGGTCGAACGGCCGATCATCCTCAACACCTGGGAAGCGGTCTACTTCGAGCACGACCTGGCGCGGTTGCGCGATCTCGCCGACCGCGCGGCCGAGCTCGGTGTGGAGCGTTTCGTCCTCGACGACGGCTGGTTCACCGGCCGGCGCGACGACACCGCGGGGCTCGGCGACTGGCAGGTCGATGCCGACGTCTGGCCCGACGGCCTCGGTCCGCTCGCGGATCACGTGCACGGTCTCGGGATGCAGTTCGGCCTGTGGTTCGAGCCCGAGATGGTCAATCTCGATTCGAACCTCGCCCGCCGGCATCCGGAATGGGTCCTGCAGAGCTCCCACGGCCCCGGACTGCCCTCTCGGAACCAGCACGTGCTCGACCTCGGGCGCGAGGAGGCGTTCGCCTACGTCCTCGACGCGATGTCGACCGTCATCGAGCGTCACCGGATCGACTACCTGAAGTGGGATCACAACCGTCCCCTCGTGGACGCGGGCCACGGCGCCGATCACACGCCCGGAGTCCACGCGCAGACGCTCGCGGCGTACCGCCTGATGGACGAGCTCAAGCGCCGCCACCCGGGCCTCGAGATCGAATCGTGCTCGGCCGGCGGCGGGCGCATCGACCTGGGCGTCATGCAGCACGCCGACCGCGTGTGGGTGTCGGACTGCATCGACGCGCACGAGCGGCAGCGCCTGCAGCGGTGGAGCTCGCTCCTGCTCCCGCCCGAGCTGCTCGGCACGCACGTGGGCGCCGACAGCGACCACACGACCGGGCGGGTGCTCGCCCTCGACTTCCGCGCCGGCACGGCCCTGTTCGGCCACTTCGGGGTGGAGTGGGACCTCGCCCGGGCCGACCCGTCGCAGCTCGCGCAGCTGCGGCGCTGGATCGAGCTGCACAAAGAGCTCCGTCCCCTCCTGCACAGCGGTGTGGTGGTGCACGCCGACGGCACGAATCCGGCGGTGGAGCTCGAGGGCGTCGTCGCGCCCGATGGCGGGGACGCGCTGTACCGGATGAGCACCGTCGACCACTCGGCGCAATGGCCGCTCGGGCGCATCACGCTCCCCGGGCTGGATCCCGAGCGTCGCTACCGCGTCGAGGTGCAGGCGCCCTCGGCGCCGGACCACACGCGGCACCCGGTTCCGGCCTGGATGAACACGGGTGTGACCCTGTCGGGCGCGAGCCTCGGGACGATCGGCGTGGCCACGCCCCTGACCGACGTCGACCGGCTCATCCTCATCCGCGCGCGCGCCGTCGACGTCTGAGCCCAGCTCTCCGCCGTCGGCTCGGGCCGCGGCACGCGCGCGCCGACCCGCCGCGGACCGACCCCGCTACGCGGCGGGCAGATCCAGCGTCACGGTCGTCGTCTCGTCGGGCACGCTGTCGAGGTGGACCGCCCCGCCGTGCGCGATGGCGATCGCACGGACGTTCGTGAGTCCGAGCCCGAAACCCTGGATCTCGCGAGACTGCGCGAGCGACCCCCGATAGAACCGTTCGAAGGCTCGCCGTTGTTCGGTGGGCCCGAGACCCGCGCCGGAGTTGGTCACCTCCACGACGGCCCGACCCTCGTGGACGCCGTACGCCACGGTGATCGGAGCGGACGGGATGCCGAACTTCACGGCGTTCGTGAGCAGCTCAGCCACCGCACTGCGGACCTGGGCGCGGTCCACGTGAGCGGAGGAGGGGCCCGTGGCGGCGGCGGCGATGGTGTGACCGCGCGCCTCGGCGAATGCCCCCACCTCGTCGACGGCCGCGGCGACGATGTCACCGAGGTCGACGTCCTGCCGGTGCAGGGTCTTCTCGTTCTCGCTCGCGGCGAAGAGGTCGCGTACCCGGTGGGAGAGATCGGCGGTGCGCCGGGTGACGACATCGATGTGGCGCCGGAGCCGCGTGTTCTCCGGACCGACCTCCTCGTCGATGAGATCGAGGAACCCGGTGATGCTCGTGAGAGGCGTGCGGAGCTCGTGCGACACCGTGCGCAAGAACTGCTCGCGAACCTCGATGGCCTCCGCGAGCACCGTGATGTCGGAGATCACGATCACCGTCCCCCGGACGCCTCCGTCGGGTCGCAGCACGCGGCCCGATGAAGCCAGCACGGCGACCGCGGCGTGCTCGGGGCCCCACCACTCGAACTGGTCGCCGACCGCGTCGCCCGCCAGTGCTCGGGGGATGACCTGCTCGTTCGCCGGCACGACGGTCGAGTGATCGGCGGTGAAGACCGACTGCCCGGCCATCGGCGGTTCGTCGAGGCGGAATCCGCCGAGCTCGGCGAGTCGGCGGGCCTGAGAGTTGGCCACCTCCAGGCGCCCCTCGGCGTCGTAGAACACGACCCCGGCGCTCACGGTCTCGACGATGCCGAACGCCACCGCTTCCGTATCGCGGGCGTCCTCGAGCGCTTCCGCCTGGGCGCGGGAGGCCTCGATCACGCGCCGCGAATTGCGCCGGAGGTGGCGGGCGGCGACGAACACGATCACCGCGACTCCCACGATGAACGTCGGCATGATCACGACGTTCGCCCACTCGACCGGTGACGACGGCCAGGACCCCACGTACGCGAAGCGGAACGAGGTGATGAACCCCGCTCCGCACACAGCGGCGATGATTCCGTACCAGGGGAAGCCGTACGCGAGCCACAGGGCCGGGAAGATCGTGAGGAGCGAGACGGACGGGAACAGGGGCAGCAGTTCCGCTCGGATGAGGGCCACGGCCACGAGGTCGAGCCCGGCGATCAGCATCATCCACGCGCGCGGAAGTCGCTCCCAGGGCACGACGAGCGACAGTACGGTCGCGACGATGGTCAGAAGGAAGCCGGCGACGACGACTCCCACCGTCAGCGTCGGTGGGACCGTGAGACCGCTGACGCCGACCAGGAAGAGGACCGCGAGGAGGAAGGGGAACTGCGCCCGGAGGAAGACGCGTATGCGCCCGCGGGGGCTGGCCTCCACCTCGAACAACGGCATCTAGCTGTCCTTCCCCGCACGCTCGCGCTTTTGACCGTACTTCACGCACGCGCCGCCCGGGCGGGGTTGCGCCACGATAACAGGGGATGGGCCGAAAACAGGGCGTTTCGCGAACCATCCCCCTGTCTCCGTTTCATCCCCTGTTCTCCCGACAGGGGATGCCCCTACTCCTCGAGCTGCCCCAGCGACGGCTCCGCCACGAACCGCGCGACGGTCTCGTTCACCTGCTCGAGTTCGAGCACGACGATCTCGTTCGCGCCCGCGCGCGTGGCGGGGCCGGGGACGTACAGCGTGTTCTGCGGGGTCGTGCGCCAGTAACGGCCGAGGAAGAAGCCGTTCACGAACGCGTAGCCCTTCCCCCAGGCGGACGTGTCGAGGAACAGGTCGGCCGGGGCATCGAGGTCGAACGACCCGCGGAACGCCGCGCGCCCGATCCCCCCGCCGCCCGCGCCGGCGACGACGGTGACGTCGACGGGCGTCGACACCCAGCCCGTCAGCGGCGAGCCGTTGAGCGTGACGGGGCCGATGAGGCCCTTCGCTTCGCCGAGGCGGTCGGCGTAGTTCACGCGACCCTGGTCCTCCACGACCACGGTGAGCCGGGTGCCCGCGGGGATGGCGAGCACGCGCTCGTTCAGCGCGCGCGACAGGCGTCCGACCCGCACGCCGTCCACCTCGATCCAAGCGAGGTCGCGCACCTCCTCGGCGGTGAGGACCGCGCGGGAGCCGGAGAGGGCGGGCAGGTCGACGTCGTAGCGCACGAGCGCGCCGAGGTGGCCGAGCTGCTCGAACGTCTGCGGGGCGTCGGTGGGCTCGGCATCCTGTGCCGGTGGCATCCATTCGCCTTCGGCCGTCAGCGCGACCTCGAAGGCCGGCGCGGCCGGTCGTGCCGGGGGCACGTCGCCCGAGACGGGCGCGTACTTCGCGATGACCTCGCGGAACGCGTGGAACTTCGCCGTCGGGTGGCCCGACTCGTCGATCGGCGCGTCGTAGTCGTAGGAGGTCACGATGGGGTCGAAACGGCCCTTGTCGTTCGCGCCGTTCGTCGTGCCGAAGTTCGTGCCGCCGTGCACCATGTAGATGTTGACGGACGCCCCTGCCGCGAGCAGCACGTCGAGATCGTGGGCGGATGCCGCGGGGTCGGTCGTGTGGTGGATGCTGCCCCACCAGTCGAACCACCCGTCCCAGAACTCGCTGCACATGAGGGGGCCGGTCGGCTGGTGCTCGCGAAGGGTCGCGAGGCGCTCCGCCGAGCGGGAGCCGAACGAGCCGGTGAGGTGCAGCTCGGGAAGGCTCCCGGCCTCGAGCATCCACGGCATCGGCTGGTCGACCGTGGTGAGCGGCACGGTGATGCCGGCGTCCTTCGTCACGCGGACGAGCTCGCGCAGGTAGTCCTTGTCGGAGCCGTACGCTCCGTACTCGTTCTCGATCTGCACGAGCACGACGTTCCCGCCGCGGTCGATCTGGCGGGGAGCGACGATCTCGTAGACGCGGCGCAGGTACTCCGACACGGCCTCGACGAACTGCGGTTCGGAACGGCGGATGCCGATCCCCGGCGTCGAGGTCAGCCACACCGGCAGTCCGCCGTTGTGCCACTCCGCGCAGATGTAGGGGCCGGGCCGCACGATCGCGTGCAGCCCCTCGGCCGCGATGAGGTCGAGGAAGCGTCCGAGGTCGTTCCAGCCCGTGGCATCCCATTCGCCGCGGACCGGCTCGTGCGCGTTCCACGCGACGTAGGTCTCGATGGTGTTCAGCCCCATCGCCTTCGCGGTGCGGATGCGGTCCGCCCAGTGCTCGGGGTGGATGCGGAAGTAGTGCAGCGTGCCCGAGATGACCTGGTGCGGTCGTCCGTCGAGCAGGAAGTCGGTGTCGCCGATGGTGAAGGTCGTCACGGTGTCTTTCGGGTGGGGGGTCAGTCGACCAGGCGAGCGCGCAGGCGCGCCCAGGCCAGGGCGGGGAGGGTGAAGCGCAGGATGCCGTCGTCGCCGACGCGCACGTCCAGGGCGGCGGGGGCGACGGGCTCGGCACCGGCGGAGTTGGTGGTGTGGCGGTCGCCGCCCTCGGGGACGGTCACGACGACGGCGTCGACGCTGTCGACCGTCCCGAGATCCAGCTCGATCTCGGTCGACGCGTCCAGGTCTCGGTGCGCGAGGAAGACCGTCACGTCGCGTCCGTCGACGGTGGCCACGGTGTCGACCGCGTCGACGGTCCCGTGGCGCGCGGTGTCGATCGTGGCTCCCTCGATGCGGGGCTCGACGACACGACCGGATGCCGCTTCGGCGGTGAGCTTGAAGGGGTGGAACGTGCTCTGGCGCCAGGCCGCTCCGCCGCCGGGTTCGGTGCGGATGGGGGCGATGACGTTGACGAGCTGGGCGAGGTTCGCCATCGACACCCGGTCCGACCGGCGGATCAGGGTGATCAGGAGCGAGCCGACGACCACCGCGTCGGTGACGGTGTAGTCGTCCTCGATCAGGTGCGGGGCGATCGGCCAGTCGCCCGTGAAGACGCGGGGCTTGTCGACCTCGTTCCAGCGGGTCTGGTTCCAGACGTTCCACTCGTCGACGCTGATGCCGATGGTGCCGCCGTCGGGGGTCGTGGCGCCGGTCTCGTCGATGATGTCGATCACGTCGGCGATGTAGCGGTCGAGGGCCGCGCCGCTGGCGAGGAAGCTCGCCGGGTCGGTCGGGTCCTCCTCGTAGTAGGCGTGCACCGAGATGTGGTCGATGAGGCCGGCCGTGTGACGGAGCACCGTGCGCTCCCACTCGCCGAAGGTGGGCATCTCGTGGTTCGAGCTGCCGGCGGCCACGAGCTCGACGGTGGGGTCGATGAAGCGCATCATGCGGGCGGTCTCCGCGGCGAGGCGGCCGTACTCGTCCGCCGTCTTGTGGCCGATCTGCCACGGGCCGTCCATCTCGTTGCCCAGGCACCACAACCGGATGCCGAAGGGGTCCTCGCGACCGTTGTCGCGGCGGCGGTCGCTCAGGGCGGTGCCGGAGGGGTGGTTGGCGTACTCGAGCAGGTCGGCGGCTTCGGCGACGCCGCGCGTGCCGAGGTTGACCGCTTCCATGACCTCGAGGCCGGCGGCCTCCGCCCAGTCGGCGAATTCGTGCAGACCCACCTGGTTGGTCTCGGTGCTGTGCCATGCGGCATCCAGGCGCACCGGTCGTGCCTCCCGGGGGCCGACTCCGTCCTCCCAGCGGTACCCGGAGACGAAGTTGCCGCCGGGGTAGCGCGCGACGGTGGCACCGAGTTCGCGCACCAGATCGAGGACGTCGCCGCGGAAGCCCGCGGCATCCGCCGTCTCGTGTCCGGGAGAGTGGATGCCGTCGTAGACGCACCGGCCCATGTGCTCGACGAAGGTGCCGAACAGGCGGCGCGGCACCGTGGCACCGAGGGCGGCTCGGTCGACGACGATCCGGGTGGGGGCGGTCATGCGTGTCTCCTGGAGGGAAAGGAAGGGGGCGGGACCGCTCGCGAACGATGCGACCCGCCCCCCGGATGGTCGTGCTACTTGTTGACCGAGAAGCCCTGCTCGTTGCCGTACTGCACGAGCTGGTCCTGCCAGGCGCTGAGGCCCTTGTTCAGGTCGCCCTTCGTGGAGTACGCCTGGCCGACGGTGTCGTTGAAGATGCTGTTCGCGTACACCTGGTAGGGCAGGTAGCTCCAGCCCTCGCGCACCTCGCTCGAGGCCTGCGTGAGGACCTCGTTGATCTTCTGACCACCGAAGTAGTCCGACGCCTTGTCGACGAAGGCGGGGTCGCTCAGCTGAGCGGAGGTGGACGGGAACCCGCCGGACTCGGCGAAGATCTTCAGGCTCTCTTCGTCGTTGTTCAGCCACTTGAGGAAGCCCGCGGCCAGGGCCGGGTTCTTGCTCTGCTTCGTGACCGCCTGGCCACCGCCGCCGTTCTCGGCCGTGACGGCCTTGCCGTCGTAGGTCGGGATGGGGGCGACGGCCCACTTGCCGGCGCCGTCGGGGACCGAGGACTCGAGCACGCCCGGCATCCAGGCGCCGATCACGAGAGAGGCGATCGACCCGTCACCGAGGCCCTTGAACCACTCGTCGCTCCAACTCGGGGTGTCCGAGATCAGGCCGCCCTGGATGAGGCGGTTCCAGTTGTCGGCGAACTTCTTCGAGCCGTCGTCCTGCAGGTTGACCGTGACGTCGGTGCCCGAGGTCGTGAACGGCGTGCCGCCGGCCTGCCAGATCATGCTGGTGGTGAAGCCCGCGTCGCCGGTGTCGGCGGTGATGTACTTCGTCGGGTCGGCCGCGTGCAGCTTCTGCGCGGCCGCGAGGTACTCGTCCCACGTCTTCGGCACCGCGATGCCGTACTGGTCGAAGACCGCCTTGTTGTAGAAGAGGGCCATGGGGCCCGAGTCCTGCGGGAGACCGTAGACCTTGCCGTCGAAGTCGACGGAGCCCCACGTGCCGGGGCTGTAGTCGTCCTTGAGGTCCGAGAAGCCGTAGGACGCGAGGTCGACGAGCGAGTCCGAGAGCGCGAACTGCGGGAACGCGTAGTACTCGATCTGCACGACGTCGGGGGCGCCCGAGCCGGCCTTGATCGCGTTCTGCAGCTTGGCGTACTCGTCCTTGTTGGTGCCGGCGTTGACGTAGTTGACCTTGACCTTGGGGTACTTCGCCTCGAACGCCTTGACCTGCGCCTCGGCCGAGGGGGTCCACGACCAGTACGTGATCTCGCCGCCGGCCTCGAGGGCCTTCTCGACGTCGTCGGCGCTGCCGCCGCCGGCGCCGCCGCCGGTGGTGCCGCCCGAGCAGGCGGTGAGCGCGCCCGCGGCGAGTGCGGTCGCGGCCAGGGCGAAGACGGTCCGCCGAACGGCGGTGCCCTTGCGGATGAATGTCATTGGGTTTCCTTCACTTCGTTGTTGTGGAGTGTTGTTGTGGAGTCCGGTGCAGGACGCTCCGGGTGCGGAGGGGGGACGCTTACTGCTTCACGCTGCCGGCGCTGAGACCGGACTGCCAGAAGCGCTGCAGCACGAGGAAGGCGGCCACGATCGGGATGATCGAGAGCACCGAGCCCGTGATGACGAGGTTGTAGATGGGCTGCGCGGCGACGCCGGTGGCCTGGGCGTTCCACTGGTTCAGGCCGACCGTGAGCGGGTACCACTGCGGGTCGCTCAGCATGATCAACGGCAGGAAGTAGTTGTTCCAGGTCGCGACCACCGCGAACAGCAGCACGGTCACGATGCCGGGAGTCAGCAGGCGGATCGAGATGGTGAAGAAGGTGCGGAACTCGCCCGCGCCGTCCATGCGCGCGGCTTCGAGGAGCTCGGTGGGGATGGCATCCGTGGCGTACACCCAGATCAAGTACAGCCCGAAGGGGCTGATGAGGGAGGGGATGATGATCGCCCACGGGGTGTTGGTGAGTCCGAGCTGGCTGAACAGCAGGAACGTCGGAACGGCGAGGGCCGTGCCGGGCACCGCGATCGCGCCGAGGACGACCGCGAACACGGCCTTGCGTCCGCGGAAGTTGTACTTGGCCAGGCCATAACCGGCCAGAGTCGCCAGCAGGGTCGCTCCGCCCGCGCCCACGACGACGTACAGCAGGGTGTTGCCGAGCCACCGGACGAAGATGCCGTCGCGGTAGGTGAGCGTCTCGACGATGTTGTCGAACAGGGCGAAGCTGTTGCCGGGTCCGAGGCCGAAGGTCGTGAACAGGTCGGCCTGGGTCTTGGTCGCGTTGATGAGGAGCCAGAACAGCGGGACGAGCGTGTACAGCAGGTACAGGCCCATGACGATGCTCAGGACGAGCGACTTCTTGCTGCTCGTGGGGGACCGGCGCGCGAGGCGCGGACCGCGCGAGGTCGTCACGGCGACGGTGTCGGTACGGGGTGCGGTCGCGGTGGTCATCGCGCCTCCTGACGGGAGCCGCGCAGCTGCACGACGTAAGCGATGACGGCGGTGATGACGCCCATGATGATGGCGATCGTGGCCGCGTAGTTGTACTGCTGGCCGGCGAACGAGAGGTTGTACGCGTACATGTTCGGCGTGAAGAACGTCGAGATCACGTTCGGGGCCAGGGGCTTGAGGATGTTCGGCTCGTTGAAGAGCTGGAAGCTGCCGATGATGGAGAAGATCGTGGCGATCACCACGGCTCCCCGGACGGCGGGGATCTTGATCGAGAAGATCGTGCGCCATGCGCCGGCTCCGTCGATGGATGCCGCCTCGTACAGCTCGCCGGGGATGGTCTTCAGCGACGAGTAGAAGATCAGCATGTTGTAGCCGACGAACTGCCACGTCACGATGTTGCCGATCGACAGCAGCATCCATTCGGGGAGGAAGGGCTGCACGAACTGTCCGCCCAACAGGTCGTTGAGGTTGCGGGTCAGGCCGAACTGGTCGCCGTAGATGTAGCCCCACATGAGCACGGCCACGACGGCGGGCACGGCGTAGGGCAGGAAGATCACGATCCGGTAGAAGCCCGCGGCGTGGAGGCGCGCGCTGTCGATCGCGAGCGCGGCCGCGAGGGCGAGGATCAGCATGATCGGCACCTGGACGAGGAGGAAGATCCCGACGCGGCCGAAGCCGTCCCAGAACTTCTCGTCGCCGAAAGCGGTGACGTAGTTGGCGAAGCCGACGAAGGCGTTGCCCCCGATGAGCTGGTCGCGGAACAGGCTGAGATACACCGAGTACGCCAGCGGCGCCAGGAACACCAGCGCGAAGACGAGGGCGAACGGGGCGACGAACAGCCAGCCGCGGTCGTCGATCCGGGAACGGCGTTTGCGCCGCGGGGGGCGCAGAGCAGGCGGGGGTGCCGCGGTGGTCGTCATCGTCCAGAGCCTCTTCGTTGGTGCGCATCCGGTCCGGGTGGCCGAGATGTTGACGTAAACATAACCGCCGTCGCGCTAGTGTGTCAACGTCAACATTCCAGGGGGTAGGCATGGGCGAGACGACGACGTCGACGGCGAGCTCGGCGCGCGAGCGCCGGCGTGAGGTGTCGATGGCCGATGTCGCCGCGGCGGCCGGGGTGTCGGGCCAGACCGTCTCGCGCGTGGCCAACGGTCGGACCAATGTCGATCCCGATACGCGTCAGCGGGTCCTGGATGCCATGGCCTCCCTCGGGTACCGCCCGAACAGTGCCGCGCGGGCCCTGCGCTCGGGGCGCTTCCGCAGCATCGGCGTGATCATGTTCTCGTTGAGCTCGTACGGCAACACGCGCACGCTCGATGCCCTGGCGTCGATCGCCGCGGCATCCGGATACTCGATCACCCTCATCACGGTGCAGTCCGCGTCTCAGTCGGACGTCTCGGGAGCGTTCCTGCGCCTGCGGGAGCACGCGGTCGACGGCATCGTCATCCTCATCGAGACGCACCGCCTCGGCGAGAACGAGCTCTCGATCCCCTCGGGGCTCCCCGTCGTGGTGGTCGACTCGAGCGCCGACTACCCCTACGCCGTCGTCGACAACGACCAGGCTCAGGGTGCGCGTCTGGCCACCGAGCACCTGCTCGACCTCGGACACGAGACCGTGTGGCACGTGTCGGGTCCGCGCGAGTCGTTCGCCGCCGAGCGCCGGAGCGCGGCGTGGCGGGCCGCCCTGGAGGACCGGGGATGCCACGTCCCCGAGGTGCAGATCGGCGACTGGACCGCCGAGTCGGGGCACGCCATCGGGAGGGAGCTCGCACAGGACACCCGGGTCACGGCCGTCTTCGCGGCCAACGACCAGATGGCGCTCGGCGTCATCCGTGCGCTGCACGAGGCGGGACGCGCCGTGCCGGGGGATGTGAGCGTCGTCGGCTTCGACGACATGCCGGAGTCGTCGAACTTCTGGCCGCCGCTGACGACCGTGCGCCAGCGTTTCGAGCGCGTCGGTGAGGAGGCGATGAGCGCGCTGATCGCCGACATCGAGGGGACGGGTGGCGAGCATGCACGCACGCTCGTTCCCACCTCGCTCGTGGTGCGGGAGAGCTCGGGTCCGCGGCGCTGAAAGGCGCTCGGGGCCCGCGCGACGCGGGTCGTCGGGGGTGCGGCGGTGGGGCTGCCCGCTCGCAGTCTTGGGCGTTTCCCGGAGTTCTGTGCCGTGAAACGGCGAGAAGCGGGCGATTCTGCGAGGTTCTCGCGCCCCGCGAGGGTCCCGCGCCTCAGGCCACCGGTGGGCCGATCACGAAGTCGGTGTCGGCCTTCGTGGGGGCGAGGATCACGGCGTCGCCGGTGAACAGGTACGTCTGGTTGTAGCGGCCGTCGATCTTGTACGTCAGATAGGTGCCGCGCGGGCCTTCCTCGGTGAACCAGGCGCTTTCGCCGGCGGTGAGCGTGGCGACGACAGCGTCCCAGTCCGTTCGCGATGCCGGTGACCAGGCGTAGAAGTCGCCCCGCGTCGACCCGTCCGTGGAGCACCTCGGGCCCTGTGCGAGCACCGGGAAGAGCGGGGGTGCCGAAACGGCCCCCTCCGGGAGGACGATGTCGTGGACGGTCTTCCCGGATGCCGGGTCCATGATGTTGTCGCACGTCGGGGCCACCCGGGCGGAAGCGGGAGCGGTGAGGCGCGGGTCCGCCGTGGGGGTGGGGCTCGAAGACGGTGCGGGGTGCGTGGGTGTCGGCGGGGTGGTCCGGACCGCGTCGTCCTGCGCGGCGGCATCCGGAACGCAGGCGGTGAGGCCCAGAAGCGCCGCCGCGACGAGGGCGCCCGCTCGGTGGAGACGGGAGAAGGCGGAGGGCACGGGCCCAACCTAGCGCGGGGTGTCGCTCGCCACGCCGCACCCGTTGCGTGCAGCCTGCGAATCCGCATAGGCTCGGTGTTGACGTCAACATGTTGACGTCAACATCCCCCCACAGGTCGCACCGACGCGGCCGGAAACGGAAACGACGATGACGTCTCGAGTCCTTTCTTTCACGTGCGCCGCGGCTCTGGTCGCCGGTGCCCTGACCGCCGGAGCGGCCACCGCGACGCCCCCGGCGAGAGCGGCCGACGACCCCTCGGCCGTGCGCATCACCCCCAATCCCGCTTCGGCCACCGAGGCTTTCGAGGGGTGGGGCACGAGCCTCGTGTGGTTCGCCAACGCCACCGGCAACTACCCCGCCGACGTGCGGCAGAAGCTGTTCGACGCCGTGTTCGGCGACGAGGGCCTGAACCTCAACATCGCCCGCTACAACGTCGGGGGCGGCAACGCGACCGACGTCCCCCCGTATCTGCGCGCAGGTGGGGCGGTCCCCGGGTTCTGGAACCCCGACCTTCCGGCGACGGATGCCGAGGGAGAGATCACCTCGACCTACGCCGACCGCGATCGCTACCGCGCCGCATGGAACCCCGACGACCCGACGCACTACGACCTCGATGCCGACTCCGCCCAGCGGTGGTGGCTCGACGCGCTGAAGGACAAGGTCACCCACTGGGAGGCCTTCAGCAACTCTCCGCCGTACTTCCTCACCGACAGCGGCTTCGTCTCGGGTGGGATCAACGACGCCACCAGCGAGCAGCTCCGCTCGGCCGACATGGAGAAGTTCGCGGGCTACATGGTCACCGTCGTCGACGAGCTCGAGAAGGCCCATGGCATCCGGTTCGACACGATCGATCCCTTCAACGAGCCCAACACGAACTACTGGCAGACGCAGATCCCCGAGGGCGCGACCTGGCCGACGGGTGGTCGCCAGGAGGGTGCCCACATCGGCCCCGAGCGGCAGGACGAGATGATCCGCGCTCTCGCCGACCGCCTGGGCCGCGACGACACGACGACGGATGCCGTCATCTCGGCGATGGACGAGACGAATCCCGGCATCTTCGCCACCAACTGGAACACGTGGTCGGACGCATCGAAGGACGCCGTGGACCAGCTCAACGTGCACACCTACGGCACGGGCGGCCGTCCGGTCGTCCGCGACATCGCCAAGGCCTCCGACAAGCCGCTGTGGATGAGCGAGGTGGAGGGCAACTGGACCGACACGAGTCGCGGGTTCGTCACGAACGACATCGAGAACGGTCTGGGGATGGCCTCGCACATCGTCGGCGACCTGCGCGAGCTGGAGCCCGAGGCGTGGGTGTTCTGGCAGCCGGTGGAAGACCTCTACAACATGGAGAAGGTCGAGAAGCTCAACTGGGGCAGCGTCTTCATCGACTTCGACTGCAATGCCGAGGGTCTCTCGGAGCGACGCATCGCCGACGGCGACGCCGACCCGAGCTGCCAGGTGCTGACCAACGAGAAGTTCAACACGGTGCGCAACTTCACGCACTACATCCAGCCGGGCGACCGGCTCATGGCCACGGACGACGCGAACTCCACCGCGGCGATCGACGCCGACGGCCAGGCCGCGTCGATCGTGCACGTCAACGCGGACGACGCCGAGCAGGTCGTCGAGCTCGACCTCAGCCGCTTCGGCGAGATCGCACCGGGCGCCACGGTCACCCCGATCGTGACGACCCAGTCCACCGCCGAAGAGCCGACCGTGAACGCGCTGCGCGCCGGTGACGCGGTCGCCGTGGATGCGGCATCCGGAATCGCCCGGCTCACGATCCCCGCGAAGTCGGTCGTCACGTTCGAGGTCGAGGGCGTCTCGGGCGTCGCCGCGGACGCCCCGGCGTTCCGCGACGGCCAGACCGTGCAGCTCGTCGGCGTGCAGAGCGGGCTCGCCCTCACCGGCGACGACGACCTCACGATCGAGACGGATGCCACCACCGCCGAGGCCGCTCGGGCCCAGGGCTGGACGGTGCGCACCATCGACGGCGCCGGCACCAACCGCCACCGCTTCACGCTCGAGAACGGCGACGGAATGTTCCTCGGCGAGCGGGACGGAGCCACCGCGCTGATCGACACCGACGCCGCGTCCGCGGCCGCAGACCCGGCGACCCAGTGGATGGGCTCGACACTCGACGGCACCACGTACTCGGTGCTCAACGTCGCGGCGGAGCGGGTGCTCGACGTCGACGGCGCGGGCAGCGACGCCGGGACGGCGGTGGGCCTGTGGACCTCCAACGGAGCGGGCAACCAGGCCTGGCGACTGGTCAGCACGACCGCCGTGGGAAGCGACCCGGTCTCCGTCGCGACCCCGGTGGGAAGGGCTCCCGAACTTCCCGAGACGGTGACCGTCCGCTACGCCGGGAACGTCGGCCGCGCGGCTCCCGTCACGTGGAACACCGACGGCCTCGACTTCGGCACCGCGGGGACCGTCACCGTGCCCGGCACGGCCGCGGACGTCTTCGGGGCCTCGGTCGAGGCGCGCGCCGAGGTCGAGGTGGGCGCGTTCACCGCCACTCGTCCGCGCTCGGTGACCGTCGTCACCGGGAGCGCGCTCGCCGCCGTGCAGGCGCAGGCCGACGACACGGTGCTCGCCGAGCTGCGCCCGTCGGGGGCCGGTTACGCGGTACCCGTCTCGTGGGACTGGACGGGCCTGGATGACGCCGCGTTCGCTCAGCCCGGCACGGTCGAGGTCGCGGGCGCGACCGAGGATGGTCTCGACGCGCGGCTCACGGTCATCGTGACCGCCGCGGTCGAGCGCAACGTCGCTCCCGAGAGCACGCCCACGGCGACGTACACCGAGAGCGGCTACGGCGTCGACCGCACGATCAACGGCGACACGACCGACAAGGGCTGGTCGAACTGGCGGTCGGATGCCAAGAACCCCTCCGACACGCTGAGCTACGCGCTCGCCGCGGAGGAGACCGTGCGTCGCGTCGCCGTGCAGTTCTACCGGGACGGCGGGCCCAGCTGGGCCGACACCGTCCGGGTGGACCACCGCTCGGGCGACGGCGCGTGGGTCGAGGGCGAGCCGGTCGCGGTTCCGACGCCCGAGCAGGGCGCCCCGCGGGTCGAGGTGCCGGTGGACGGCGTCCGGGCCGACGAGGTGCGGGTCGTGCTCACCGCGCCCGAGAACCAGCACATGATCGTGTCGGAGATCGAGATCCTCGCCGACGCGGCCGGACCCTCGGACGTCACCGCCCTCGCGCGGCTGACGGTGGGCGACGATCCGGTCGCGGGCTTCGACGCGGCGACCACGGAGTACGCCGTCACGGTCGAGGGCGACACGCTGCCGCAGCTGTTCGCTCTCGCGGTCGACGAGGACGCGGCGGTGCAGATCACCCAGCCCCAGGATGCCGCGGGCACCGGGACCGTGCAGGTCACGGCCGCGGACGGGGCGGTGCGTACCTACACGGTCGCGGTGACGCTGGCGGAGCCTGGTCAGCCGGGCGAACCGTCCGAGCCGGGAACGCCGGGGGAGCCCGGGGACCCGGGGACGCCCGGCCCGCCGTCCGGGCAAGACTCCGACCCCGGTCAGCCCCACGGGCGCGACGACCTGGCATCCACCGGCCAGGACACGACCGGCATGGCGGTCACGGTCGGGGCGGCACTGCTGCTGCTCGCGCTGGGCGCCGGAACGCTGCTGGTGAGGCGCCGTCGGTCGCGGGCGTGAGAGGGGGTGCGGCCCGCCGCGGCGGGCCGCACCCTGTCGCGACGGTGCGACGTCGAGGGGGCCGCACTCAGCGCTCGCCGGGGTGAAATTTGTTGCGGGATCCGCGAGGCCGTCCCTACGCTCGGGGCTTGCGTCTTCATGTTGACGTAAACATCACTTCAGGTCGCGCCGCCGCGACCGGATCGGAACGACGATGACGTCACGTCGGCTGCTGTCGATGACCTGTGCCGTGGCCTTGGCCGCCGGGGCCATCACCTCCTTCACCTCCGCCGCGGAACCGCCGCCCGCCGAAGCCGCCGTCACCACGACGGTGCGGATCACCCCCAACCCCGCCACCGCGTCGGAGAAGCCGTTCGAAGGCTGGGGGACGAGCTTGGTGTGGTTCGCGAACGCGACCGGGAACTATCCCGCGGGCGTCCGTCAGAAGCTCTTCGACGCGGTGTTCGGCGAGGAGGGTCTGAACCTCAACATCGCCCGGTACAACATCGGCGGCGGCAACGCGTCCGATGTGCCCGCGTATCTACGGCCCGGCGGCGCGGTTCCGGGATTCTGGAACCCGGATCTGCAGGCCGCCGACGCCCAGGGGGCCATCACGTCGAACTACGCGGACCGCGCCCGATACAAGGCCGCCTGGAACCCCGACGACCCGAACGCGTACGACTTCGACGCCGACTCGGCTCAGCGGTGGTGGATCGACGCGCTGAAGGGCAAGGTCACCCACTGGGAGGCGTTCAGCAACTCTCCGCCCTACTTCCTCACGCAGAGCGGCTACGTCTCGGGCGGTGTCAACAACGCCACCCGTGAGCAGCTCGCTCCCGCCGATGCCGACACGTTCGCCGGCTATCTGGTGAACGTCGTCGATGAGCTCGAGAAGAAGCACGGCGTGAAGTTCGACACGATCGATCCCTTCAACGAGCCCAACACGAACTACTGGCAGACCCAGATCCCGAACGGCGCGACGTGGCCCACGGGCGGCCGTCAGGAGGGGGCGCACATCGGTCCGCAGGTTCAGGACGCCATGGTCAAGGCGCTTTCGGCGCGTCTCGCCCAGCCGGGGACGACCACCGATGCCGTCATCTCGGCGATGGATGAGACCAACCCGAGCATCTTCGCGTCGAACTGGAACCAGTGGTCGGCTCAGTCGAAGGGACTCGTCGGTCAGCTGAACGTCCACACGTACGGGACGAGTGGGCGCCAGGCTGTTCGCGATATCGCCAAGGCGGCCGACAAGCCGCTGTGGATGAGCGAGGTCGAGGGCAACTGGACTTCCGGGGGCTTCACGACGAACGACATCAACAACGGCATCGGCATGGCCGAGCACATCGTCGGCGACCTCCGCGAGCTCGAGCCCGACGCGTGGGTGTTCTGGCAGCCGGTCGAAGACCTGTACAACATGCAGAAGGTCGAGAAGGTCAACTGGGGCAGCGTCTACATCGACTTCGACTGCAACGCCGAGGGCAAGTCGCTGCGGCGGATCGCCGACGGTGAGGCCGATCCCTCCTGCAAGGTGCTGACGAACGAGAAGTACAACACCGTCCGCAACTTCACGCACTACATCCACCCCGGTGACCGTCTCATGTCCACCGACAACGCCCAGTCCACCGCGGCGGTCGACGCCGACGGCCAGGGCGCGACGATCGTGCACGTCAACGGCGACTCCTCGGCCGAGACGGTCCAGATCGACCTGAGCGGCTTCGGGACGATCGCCCCCGGCGCCACGGTCACCCCGATCGTGACCACCCAGTCCACGGGCGACCAGCCGACGGTCAACGCCCTCAAAGAGGGTCAGAGGGTCGCCGTCGATGCGACGACGCGAACCGCCACGCTCACGGTGCCCGCGAAGTCGGTCACGACGTTCGTGATCGAGGGTATTTCCGGCGTCTCCGCTGCGGCGCCGGCCTTCCGGGACGGCCAGAGGGTCCAACTCGCTGGGCTCCAGAGCGGGCTGGCGCTCGACGCGTCGTCGGGGCTGACGATCCGCGCCGACGCGACGACGGCCGAGTCCGCGCGGGCGCAGTCGTGGACCGTCCGCACGATCGACGGCGCGGGCACGAACCGCCACCGCTTCACGCTGCAGAACGGAACGGGTACCTTCTTGGCATCCCGCAACGGCGGCACCGCCCTCGTCGACGCCGACCCGGCCGCGGCTGCGGGTGACCCCGCGGCGCAGTGGATGGCCTCGACCACGGACGGTGTGTACTTCTCGCTGCTGAACGTCGGGAGCGGGCGCGTCCTCGACGTCAACCAAGCCAGCTCCACCCCCGGTGCGTCCGTGGGTCTGTGGACGTCCAACGGCGGCGGCAATCAGCAGTGGAAGATCGTGGGAACCGCGGTGCAAGGAATCGACCCGGTCTCCGCCGCCACGGCCGTCGGCGTGACGCCGACCCTTCCCCCGACCGTCACGGCCCGCTACGCCGGTGGCGCGCGTCGCGCCGCCCCCGTGGCCTGGCAGCTCGACGGCGTCGACGTGTCGACACCGGGAACCGTCACGGTCCGCGGCACCGGCACCGATCTTTTCGGCGGTGCGTTCGACGCGACGGCGACGGTCGAGGTCGGTGCGTACACCGCCACGCGCCCCGCCTCGGTGACCGTCGCTGCCGGCAGCGCGCTCGACGTGGTCGAGAGTCAGGCGGACACCACGGTGCAGGCCGAACTCGCTCC